>NZ_PSWJ01000028.1:0-45986 GCF_002932775.1 Rathayibacter sp. AY1B8
GACGGCACGCGCCCGGGAGGGGCCGGGGCGACGCGGTCGAGGACCGGTCGCCCCGTGCCCGTCAGCACCCTGCGGTGAGGGTGACGCCGATGATGACGCCGGCGCAGAACGGGGTGGTGGCGGGCGCCTCGGAGGCGGCGTCGGTGCCGATCTCGTCGGCGGCGGTGAAGGTGTCGTGGGCGGTGGCGAGCTCGGCGAGGTCGGCGGGCTGGACGGTCTGGACGGTGATGGTCGACATGGTGTTCTCCTTGGATGAGTGGTGGCGGCGGATCCGCCGGGTCGTGCGGGGAGTGGTGCGGGTGGTCCGGCCGGAGGGCCGGGGAGCGGGTGCTGCGGGAGCACCCGGGCGGGAGGAGGGCCGGGTCAGCAGCCCGCGCCGAGGGTGGCGCCGACGATGATGCCGACGCACAGGGGCGTGGTGGCGGGCGCCTCGGTCGCGGCGTCCGAGCCGAGCTCGTCGACGGTGGCGAAGGTGTCGTGCGCTCCCGCGAGGGCGGTGAGGTCGGCGGACTGGGCGTCGGTGGAGATGGTGGTCATGATGTGTCCCTTTCGTGGAGTACCTCGGGCTGAGGTGGTGGTCCCCTCGGGATCGAGGGGAGGTTCGTGGGGCCCTAGCGGGCGGTGAGTCCCGGGCGGTCCGGGTCGATGCGCGCGGCGCGGGCGGCGTCGGCCCAGGCGTCGGCGGCGGGGATCGTCTCGGCCGAGGAGCGCAGGAGCGCTTCGGCGAGGACGCGGGAGCGGTGCTGGCCGAAGCTCAGTCCGCGGTAGGAGGAGCGCTCGTCGGCCGGGTCCTCGGCGTAGGCGAGGCCGTCGGCGAGCCTCTCGGCGAAGGCCGAGACGGCGGTGCGGGGCGAGGGCCGGGCATCGAGCAGCGGAGTGATCCTCCGGGCGACGTCGTCGGCGGAGTCGGCGGGCAGGTAGACGACGAGGGCGTCGGAGCGGGGGAAGGCCCGCGGGTCCGAGAGCGCCTTGGCCTGGTGGCGGGCTCCGGAGGCGGCGAGCGCCTCCAGGAGCGGGCCCCACAGGGCGAGCGCGTCCTCCGCCGAGTCGGCGACGAGCGAGAGGCGCACGACCCGGTCGGCGGGATCGAGTCCCATCGGGCCGAGGGCGAGGAGGTAGCCGGGAGTGGTGCGGGTGCGCCAGCTCGGCAGCCGGACGCCGGCGACGGCCCCGTCGGCGGAGCGGACGAGATCGACCTCGGGCACGAGGACCCGGACGCGGCCCAGCTCGACGACCCGGCGCTCCTCCCCCTGCACAGTGGCGGAGCCGAGCACCCCGGAGGGAGCGGGCTGCAGGACCGTGCGGTGCGGGATCGCGTCGATCAGCCGGGGGGCGAGGTCCTGGCCGTCGCCTCCGGCGGTCTCGCCGAGCAGCGGGTTCCGGAGGTGCAGGTGGGTGTAGAGGGTGGCGGCGAGTCGGGCCCGCAGCTCGATCGGCCCGGTGGCCTCGATCACGGTCCCGTCGACCTCGGCCCGCAGCCGGGCGGCGTCGACGCTGATCACGGCCTCGTCGAGGACGGAGCGGGTGGTGAGGGCGGTCATCGCGGGCTCCTGTCGAATCCGAGGGCGGTGGAGTAGGCGGAGGGGGCGAGCAGGACGCGGCGGCCGATGCCGGCGGCGGCGCGCTCGATCCCGGGGAGGCGGGAGACCATCGAGGCCCGGGCGAGGGTGCGGTCGACGAGGTGCCAGCCCAGGTGGGCGGTGGCGCGGACGGCGAGGGCGTCGTCCGCGCCGGCGGTCTCGGCGGCGTAGGCGAGCCACATCCGCCGGATCCTCGGGACCAGTGCCGCCATCCGCTCCGCGATGCGGGCGTCCGCGGCCGCGGTGTCGAAGGCGAGGGGAGGAGCGGAGGCGCCCTCCCGGGTGGTCACGGTGTCGAGCACCGCGCGGTGGATCCACTCCCCCGCCAGCGTGCCGAGGTCGCGGGCCGGATCCCCGATCCCGAACTCCTCCCAGTCGAGCAGCTGGAGGCGCCCGTCGCGGAGGTGGAACTGGTCGAGGCGGAGGTCGCCGTGGATCGGAGCCGTGCGGTTGCCGCTCTCCCACTCGCGGAGATCCTCCGTGGCCGAGACGAGCTGCTCGTCGTGCTGCAGGTCGCCCCAGAAGGCGAGCTCGGCGAGGGTGAGGTCGACGTAGCGGGTGTGCGGGATGCCGACGCGCAGCATCTCGACGGGAGGGCTGGGGTGCGAGGTCGCGGTGAGGCCCGCCACCGGGCCGGCGTGCAGCCGGGCCAGGAGCCGGCCGGCCTGTTCGGGGAAGTCCGCGGGGACGCGCTCCTCCACGAGCAGGAGGGCCAGGCTGGTGCCGGGGCAGTGCTCGAACACCAGCAGGGAGTCGTCCTCGTCGGCCGCCAGCAGGCGGGGTCCGGCCGGGGCGTGCTCGGGGCTCCGGGCGGCGAAGCCGGCGAAGTCCCTGGAGCGGCGGAAGGCCGCGGGGCCCGCCGTCCGGGGCGAGACGTGCTTGACGAAGACGCGGGCGCCGTCGTCGAGGGTCATCGTCCACGACGCGTTCCGGCCGGCGAAGGCGGGGCGGTCGATCGCGGCGACGCGGTGGCGTCCGCCGCCGAGCAGCCGCTCGGTCGAGGCCGCCGCCCGGAGGGCCGCCGGATCCGCGGGGCGGTGCCCGGGGGTCGCGGGGCGGAGCCCGGGAGTCGCGAGGAGAGTCACGATCGTGTCCTTCGGTCGGTCGAGCGGATCAGAAGAGGTAGGTGACGACGAGGTAGGCGCCGCCCGCTCCCCCGACGAGGAGGGCGGTGTTGACGAGCAGCTTCTTGAGGGGCGAGGGGCGGGTCGAGGCGGTGCGCGAGGTGGTCATGGTGGTGTCCTTCCGAGGGGTGGTGGTGGTGGATATCGGGAGCCGGGCCTAGGAGGCGTCGGCGGCCTTGAGGGAGGCGCGGAGCGAGACGCGGGAGCCGGTGCGGAGCGCGTTGTTGCGGTAGACGCGGACGACCAGGCGGAACAGCAGCGGCACCGTGATCGCGGCGACGACGGCGGCGATCACCATCTCGGGGGTGCCGACCGAGTCGAGGCCGAAGCGCATCGGCATCAGGTAGGAGGAGAAGAGGGGGACGAAGGAGAGCGCGTGCACCCAGGCCTCGTCGAGGTTCGCCGGCACCACGTAGAGCGCGATGATCAGCAGCGCCATCTGCACGACGGAGAGCGGCATGGCGGCGGTGCCCAGGTCCTCCTGCCTCGACACGGTCGAGGCGAGCAGGGTGCTGAGGAGCGCGAAGAGCACGTAGCCCTGCAGGAACCAGACGAGGAACCAGACCAGGCTCGGGCCGAGCTCGATCTCGAGGACCGACCACCCGCCGACCACGCTGAACCCGCCGACGACGGCGCCGCCGATCACGAGCAGCTGGGCCAGGGTCACCAGGCCGACGCCGATCATCTTCCCGGCGAGCAGCGGGGCGACGCCGATCTTCGTCAGCAGGATCTCGACGATCCGGGACGACTTCTCCTCGACCACCCCCGAGGCCAGACTCGACGAGGAGTAGACCATCGCGGCGAGCAGGGCGCTGATCATCGCGGTCGCGAACAGGATCCGGGTGTCGAGGACCACGGTCCCCGCCTCCCTCGTCGCGTCGACCAGGAACCAGCCGCCGATCCCGGCGCCGAGGCCGGCGATCGCGGCCAGCGCGAGGGTCGCGGTGAGGATCGTGCGGTTCCCGGTGCGGGTCAGGATCTCGCGGCGGACGATCGTCGCGGCTCCCCGGGCCGGCGTCGGAGGAGCGGAGCTCTCGGCGGTCCGGGCGTGGGCGGCGCGGGGGTGCGTGGTGGTCATCGTCCTGCTCCTTGGATCTCGAGGCGGCGCTCGGCCGCAGGGGTGGAGGCGGCGGTGAGCCGCTCGGACAGCAGCTCGGTCAGCGAGCGCTGCGCGGTGCGGATGCTCCGGAGGCCGCCGTGGCGGGTGAGGGTCGCGAGCACCTGCTCGGGGACGTCCCGGCCGCTGCCCTCGATCGAGACGAGCAGCGACTCCGGCTCACCGGGGACCGGCTCGGCCGACAGTCCCGGTGTGACGCCGAGCTCGGCGACGAGCAGGTCGTCCAGAGGGCGGGAGAACTGCAGCTGCCAGCGGCTGCGGCCGTCGTCCTGCAGCTCGGCCACCGCTCCGCTCGCGGTCACACGGCCGGAGTCGAGCACGCAGACGGTGTCGCAGAGGCGCTCGACCAGGTCGAGCTGGTGGGAGGAGAAGAGCACGCCGACGCCGCGGGCGGACTGCTGCCGGATCAGGCCGGCCATCGTCTCCACGGCGACCGGGTCGAGCCCCGAGAAGGGCTCGTCCAGCACCAGGAGCGACGGATCGCCCACCAGGGACACGGCCAGCTGCACGCGCTGCTGGTTGCCGAGCGAGAGGTCCTGCACCAGCGTGTCGGCCCGCTCGGCCAGGCCCAGCGCGTCGATCACCTCCTCGGCGGTCTCACGGGCTCCCCGGGCGTCGTGCCCCTCGAGCAGAGCGAAGTGGATCACCTGCTCGCGGACCCGCATCTGCGGGTAGAGGCCGCGCTCCTCCGGCATGTAGCCGATCGAGCGGCGGTCCTCGGCGGTGATCGGCGCGCCGTCCCAGGTGATGGTCCCCGTGTCGGGGGTGAGCAGGCCCAGGATCAGCCGCATCGTCGTGGTCTTGCCGGCGCCGTTGCCGCCGATGAAGCCGACGATCTCGCCGCGGCCCACGGACAGGTCCACGTCGTGCAGGACCCGGTGGCCGCCGAATGCACGGCTCACGCCGCTGAGCTGAAGCCCTCGCATGTCATCTCCTCGAAGTCGTTTCTCTTGACTCCTCAGACGCTACGGACGCTCTCGCGACGGGCTCCTGTACTTCGGTACAGCGCCGAGGTGGCCAAAAGTGCAGGTCCCGCATCACCGGACGTGCAGGTCCCGAGGCGGCCGCGCGTGCAGGTCCGGGGGCGGCCCGGGTGCGGGCCGCCGGCGTCCCGAGCACGACGGACGCCCCCGTGCTCGTCCGGTCGGCGACCGGAGCGCACAGGGGCGTCCGTGGAGGAGGAGGAGCGGGGTCAGGCCGTCGCGCAGCTCCCGTCGACCTCGCCGATGACGCCGTCCGTCACCGACACGACCGCGCAGTTCGGGTAGCCCCGCTGCGGCCGGTGCGCGGGGTCGAGCGCGCGGAGGATGCTCCCCAGCACCGCTCCGTGCGTGACGACCAGCACGTCCCCGTGCTCCGCCGCCGGCACGAACCGCGCGATCGCGGCCTCCACGCGGACGCGCACGGTGGCACCGCTGTCGGCCCGGCCGGAGGGGTCGTGGCGGTGGATCGCGTCGAGCACCGAGTCGAGCCCGGCGTCGGTCATCCGCGGCCAGTCGGCGGAGGAGGGCACGTAGGAGTAGCCGTGATCGGCGAACACCGGCTCCCAGAGCGAGGCGTTCGGCTGCCCCTCGAAGGCGCCGAAGTGCCACTCGCGGAGCTCGACCATCGGCTCGGCCTCGAGCGACGGGTGCCCGGCGAGCGCCGCCGCCGCCGTGGTGCGGGTGCGGGTGAGGTCGCTCGTGAACGCCGCGACGAGCGGCACGCCGCGCATCCGCTCGCCGAGGGCCGCCGCCTGGCGCTCGCCGCGCTCGGTCAGCGGCGAGTCGCACCAGCCCTGCAGCTGGCCGGCGACGTTGAAGAGGGTCTCGGCGTGGCGGACGAGGTGGATCGTGCCGGTCACGGGCGCGCGTTCGCGGGCGTCGTCGGGCGGGCGGAGGTGGTGCGGTGCATGCGGTTCTCCGGGGTCAGCGCGCTACTCCGGAGCGGCGCGCGCGATGTGGAGGGCCAGGAAGGCGACCTCCTCGTTGGGCAGGGCGGCCTGGTACTCGGCCGCCACGAAGGAGCGCACGCGCTCGGCGGAGGCGATCGCGCGCGGGTAGCGGGCGCTGAGACTGGTGAAGAGGAAGTCGTCCTCGCTCTCGAGCAGGCCGCCCGAGAAGAAGCGCTCGGCGAAGTACTGCAGGTGCGCCACGAAGCGGGCGGAGCGGAGGTCGTCGCGGTCGAGCGCGGCTCCGCTGGAGTGCTGGATGATCGCGGTCACCGAGCGGATGAGCTGCACGATCCGGAGCGAGTCGATCCCGACCTTGCCGAGCTCCGCGTTGGCGAGGTGGAACGCGACGTTCGCGGCCTCGTCGGCGGGCAGCTCCACGTCCAGGCGCTCGCGCATCCGCTCGACCGCCCGCTCCCCCACCGCGTACTGCACGGGGTAGACCGTCCGCATCTCCCAGGCCAGCCGGTTGGCGACCGAGAGTCCGCGCCGCTGCCGCTCCACCGCGAAGTGCAGGTGGTCGGTGAGCGCGAGGTACACGTGCGGGTCGAGCTTCAGCCCCTGCTCCTCCGCGTCGGCGACGACCGCGCGGGTGAGCTCGACGAACTCCGGCGGGATCTGCGCCAGGAGCTCGACGAGGTTGCGCTGATCCGAGTCGTCCAGCGCCACGAACACCTGGTCGACGCTCGAGGGCTCGATCGCCTCGCCGGCCTTCGCTCCGAAGCCGATCCCCCTGCCCAGGAGCACGCGCTCGACGCCGCGCTCGTCGACGACGAGGACGACGCTCGAGTTGAGCACCTTCTTGATGGTCTGCATGCGTGTCTCCGTCGACGGCCGCGTCAGGGCTGGGGTGGGGGTGGCGGGGCCTCTGCCCGGAGAGCCGGACGGCGCCTCCGGGCAGAGGAGGATCATCCCAGATCCGCGCCGTTGGAGGCGATGACCTTCTGGTACCAGAAGAACGAGTCCTTGCGGTAGCGCTCGGTGCTGCCGTGGCCGAGGTCGTCCATGTCGACGAAGACGAACCCGTAGCGCTTCGAGATCTGCGAGCTGGAGGCGCTGATCAGGTCGATCGGTGCCCAGCTCACGTAGCCGAGCAGCTCCACGCCCTCGTCCACCGCCTGGATCATCTGCTCGAAGTGCGCGCGGAAGTAGTCGATCCGGTACGGGTCGTGGACCCGGCCGTCCTCGGTCAGCTCGTCGCGCATCCCGAGCCCGTTCTCGACGATGAACAGCGGCTTGCCGTAGCGGTCGTAGAGGTCGATCAGCGAGATCCGCAGGCCGACGGGGTCGATCTGCCAGCCCCACTCGCTCGACTCGAGGAACGGGTTCTTGACGCCGAGGACCGTGTTGCCGGGGGTGCGCTCGGCGTCGGGGCGCACGGACTCCGTCATCGACATGTAGTAGCTGAACGAGATGAAGTCGACCGGGTGCTCGCGCAGCAGCTCGACGTCGCCCGCCTCGAACGGGATCTCGACCCCGCGGCTCTCGAGCGCCCGCAGCGCCAGGCGCGGGTAGGCGCCGCCCGCCTGGACGTCGGTGCAGAGGTAGAGCATCCGCTCCTTCGCCTGCGTCGCCGCGACGTCGTCGGGGTGGCAGGTGTTGGGGTAGGTGGTCAGCATCGTGAGCATGCAGCCCATCCGCGACTCGGGCCACAGCTCCTTCAGCGTCCTCGTGACCGAGGCGGAGGCGACGAACTGGTGGTGCAGAGCCGTGTAGCAGGCCTGCTCCACGCTGCCCTCGACGGTCTCCTCGATGATCCCGCCCGAGGTGAACGGGTGGCGGATGATGCCGTCGATCTCGTTGAAGGTCAGCCACATGTCGACGAGGTGGCCGAAGCGCTCGAAGCAGGTGCGGGCGAAGCGCTCGAACAGCCCGATCGTACGGCGGTCGACCCAGCCGTTGTGCTTCAGCGCGAGCGCGAGCGGCGGGTCGTAGTGCGAGAGCGTGACCAGCGGCTCTATCCCGAGGCGCCGCATCTCGGTGAAGAGGGCGAGGTAGTAGGCGATGCCCTCCTCGAGCGGCTCCGCCTCCTCCCCCGTCGGGTAGAGGCGGGTCCAGGCGATCGAGACGCGGAGGGTGGTGAAGCCCATCTCGGCGAACAGCGCGAGGTCGCCGGGGTAGCGATGGTAGAAGTCGATGCCGCGGCGCTTGGGGTAGTACTCGGTGTCGTCGTCGGACATCGCCGCCGTGATGCTCTCCACCGTGTTGCGGTGGTGGATCGCGTACTCCTTCGGGTCCGCCTTCGGCTTGTAGGAGGCGACGTCGCTGACCGCCGGGCCGCGCCCGCCCTCGCGCCACGCGCCCTCGACCTGGTTGGCGGCGAGGGCGCCGCCCCATCGGAATCCGTCAGGAAGCGCCATCGGCGAGCTCCTTCTCTCTCTGCGTCACGGTCATGATCCGGTCGCCGGAGGTGATCCGCTCGGCGGCCTCGACGAGCACGGTGTACTCGGCGGAGTTGGTCACGAGCACCGGGGTCGTGGTGTCGTAGCCGGCCGCGGTGATCGCGGCCAGGTCGGCGATGAGGAGCAGCTGCCCGGCCTCGACCCGGTCGCCGACCGCGACGTGCGCCTCGAACGGCGCGCCGTCCAGCTGCACCGTGTCGATGCCGACGTGGATGAGCACCTCGACGCCGTCCGCGCGGCGGAGCCCCACGGCGTGGCGGGAGGAGAGCAGCGCGATGACCTCGCCCGCGAACGGCGCCCGGACGGCTCCGTCGGAGGGGCGGATCGCCAGCCCCTCGCCGAGCACGCCGGCCGAGAACACGGGGTCCGGCACCTCCGAGAGGGGGATGACGGAGCCGGTGAGCGGCGCCTGCAGCGCGAGCGGGCTCCCGGCGGCGGCCGCCACGTCGCCGAGCGCCTGGACGCTGGCGGACGCGTCGTCGCGCCAGATCACGAAGGAGACGACGAACGAGACGGCGACCGAGATCAGCAGGCCGATCACGGCGTTGAGCAGGTTCCAGGGGTTCAGCCCGTCGATGAACATCGAGATGCTGGCGACGCCGGGGCTGACCAGCGCGAACGCGGCGACCTGCGTGGCGCCGATGTAGGCGCCTCCGACGACGCTGCCCGTGATGACGGAGACGAGGGCGCGCTTGTTCTGCAGCGTGACGCCGTAGAGCGCCGGCTCGGTGATCCCGAAGAGGGCCGAGAGGCCGCCCGAGAAGGCGGTGGCGCGGAGGGTCGCGCTCTTGGTGCGCAGGGCGATCGCGAGGCTGGAGCCGGCCTCCGCCGCGTTGTGGGCGAGCGAGGAGGCGAGGTAGAAGGTGTCCTTGCCCGCGCTGGCCATCGTCGCGATGGTCGGCGGGATGAACGCCTTGTGCATGCCGACCGAGATGATCAGCGGGAGCACGCCGGCCAGCAGCGCGACGGCCACCCAGCCGAGCGCCCCGTAGAGGCCGATCATCGCGCCGGTGAGCATGGAGCCGAGCCAGTAGCCGAGGGGGCCGAGCAGGAAGATCGTGGCCGGAGCGACGATCACGAGGCACATCAGCGGCACGTAGAACGTGCGGATCGGGCCCCACGAGTGCTTTGTGAAGAAGCGCTCGACGACCGAGAGCAGCAGCACGGCCAGGATCGCCGGGAACACCTGCGCGTTGTAGGCGATGACCGGCACCGGGATGCCGAAGAGCGCGACGCCGCCCTCCTGGTTGAGCAGCGTCGTGAACGCCGGGAAGACCAGGACGCCGACGAGCCCGAGCGCGAGCGGCCGGTTCACGTCGAGCTTCTTCGCGCTCGTGTAGGCGACGAGCAACGGCAGGAAGCCGAACACCGCGTCCGGGATGGCGGACAGCAGCTTGAAGCTGTCGGAGGCCGGGTCGAGCCAGCCCAGCGCCGAGGCGAGGACGAGGAACGACTTGAAGATGCCGGCGCCCGCGATGGCCGGGATGATCGGCGTGAACACGCTGACCACGAAGTCCATGATCGTCGCGCCGAGGCGCTTGAGGGACCGCGGCTGCTTCGCCCGCGCCGTCGACGTGGTGGTGCCGCCGCGCAGCTTCTCGACCGCCGCGTACATCTCGCTGACGCCGCTGCCGACGATGACCTGCGTCTGCGGGCCGGTGACGACGCCGATCACGCCGGGCACCGCCTTCAGCGCCTCGACGTCGGCCTTCGCGTCGTCCGCCAGCGCGAACCGCAGACGGGTCGAGCAGTGCTGCAGCTTCGCCACGTTGGCGGCGCCGCCGACGTGCTCGAGGATCGCCTTCGCGCTCTCCTGGGTACTCATCGGTACTCCTCCGGGTGTGTGGGGACGCGCGCTTCCCTGCGCTGTGCTGCCCGGCCGTCCGTCGCCGTCCCCGCCCCCTCCGGCACCGTCATCGGTGCTCCGGCGGAGCGTCAGGAGGCGTCCGGGCACAAAAAAAGGACCCGACGACGCTCATTACGCGTTTCGTCGGATCCTGCCTGCACGACCAGTCACATGTCCGAGAGCGACGCTAACACGGGGGTGGGTGGGGCGTCAAAGAGGGGGGCGTGCGCTCGGCCATCGCGTACGGGCGGTTGTTGCACCGGTGTCGGCATGATGGACACGTGGACACTCTCGACGTCGTTGCGGCGGTCATCAGCGATCGCGGCCGTATTCTTGCCTGCCGTCGGCGGGCGGACAAGGCGGCGGGCGGGCTCTGGGAATTTCCCGGCGGCAAGAGAGAACCTGGCGAAACGGCTGAAGTCGCCCTCGCGAGGGAGATCCGCGAGGAGCTGAGCGTGGAGATCGAGGTCGGCCCCAAGCTGACGTCAGACGAAACGGAGGTCGGCGCTCTCACCATTCGGTTGCACTGCTTCCGAGCCGTGGTTCGTGGCCCACGCCCCACGGAGAGCACCGACCACGACCAACTCCTCTGGCTCCTTCCGAGCGAACTCCCCGGACTGGAGTGGGCCCACCCCGATCTGCCGGCCGTTCGGCTTCTTTCCTCTACGGATCGATGAGGTCGAAGCCCTCGTCAGACCTGAACGCTGTGATGATCGAGAGGCTGCGGATGAGATCCAGCATGTCCTCTTCCGGGCGACCGGGAAGCAGGATGACGGGGACTGCCGCGTAGCCCTCGCGCTGCGCAAGATGCGCATAGTCGAGCACCTGCCCGATGGCCATGCGGACGAAGGACCGGGCGGTCGACTTCTTGGCTTCGACGATCCAGCCGCTCGATCGGACGTACAAGTCCGGCTCGACCCGTGAGCTGCCGACCGGGAGGGTCAGACGACTGGGCGGCGTGCCGTTCTCGGTCAGCCAGAGCCCAAAGTCGGACTGCAGCTCGAACTCGATTCGGGAGACGACCCGGTCATCGAGAGGGCTGACATCCGCACCCGCGATGACTATGTCGGAGTGCTCGGGAGGCGTCCAGTCGCCGAGCGAGGCAGCGGGCTCCTGCATGCCACCATAGGTCGGCAGCCGAGTGATGTCCGCCGCGAGCGGCAGGAGAGTGAAGATGATGCCGCGTCGCTGCGTCCCTTCGGTGTCCGGGATGATCTCCCACCGGTAGGTCGGAGTCCCTGTCGTGAAGGCACCGATGTAGGTCACGCTCGTTCCCTGCACCGTGAAGAGCCGAAGCACCCGCCCATCCTGCGCCGCGTCCCGGAGAGCCCTGTTGCCGCGAAGAAAAACTTGGTCACCGACCTGCCCTTCTCCCGTGTAGGAGTAAGACCCGTCCTCGCGAAGTCCCTCGAACCGGTCGTAGCCGTATCGAGCTCCCTTCGCCGGATCGGTGAAGATGAAGATTTCACGGAGCGCTCGCGGCGTCACGATCCCCTGCTGCTGCTGCCCTCCGTAGGCGCGGTGAATATCACGCCGGAGGACCTGGTCGCCCACTTCCAAGGTGAACCGACGCTCGGTGGTGTCTCGTCGAAGCAGACGGGAGCGGACAGCCTCCGCCTGCGCTTCGGTCAGATCCCACCGAGATTCCTCAGCCGGAAGAGTTCCGTAGGAGGAGCGGAGGAGGCTTCGGATTCGACGCTGAGAAACGCCCAGTTCAAGTGAGAGTGTGGCGGGAGTAACGGGAGGCATCTCGCGAGACTAGGAATGCTCGGAGCACGTTCTGTCGAGATGTACTCGTGTTAGCGACAGAGTTACTCATATTGCCTAAGTGCTGAACTTTGTGCCGCATGCGTCCCAGAAGAGAGGTCACAGAAGAGACCATTACTCACTATCGCAGAGTTGAAGGACGCTAATGCGGTCACGCCTGCCGCTGTTGCGGCGTCGGGACGACCCTCCATCAGAGGAAAGAGGTTCTCCCCCTCAATACCGGCACCCCGCCAGCACCGCCTCCGACGCCGCCCGGTCCCGGGCGCCGATCCCGAGCCCGTACTCGCTGAGCACCGCCACGAACTGCTCCACGTACCCGCAGCGCAGCTCCGCGGCCGGTGGCAGCCACTCCCCCGGGCCGGCGTCGCTCTTCGCGCGGTTCGTCTGCTCGGAGGCGGCGACGAGGTTCGCGGGGTCGTTCGCGAAGGCGAAGCGCTGGTCGTCCGTCCACGACCAGGCGCCGTGGTGCCACGCCCAGCCGAGGGCGACGACGTGGTCGATCTGCACGAGGCGGGAGGTGTCGGTCCCGGAGACGAAGGCGACCGAGGTGCCGTCGTAGGGGTCGATCAGGGTGCCGGTGAGGACCTTGCAGTCGCGGGTGCCGGGCTTGAACACGGGGGCGAGCAGGTCACGGCCGAGGACGTCGTTGCGGGTGTCGCAGCCGTTGCGGTCGACGTCCGACCACGCCTGTCCGAAGAGGTCGCGGTCGTAGGGGACGGCGGCGGGGCCTTCGACCGCGGGGAGAGCGGCCAGCGTCGCGAGGGACGGAGCGGACGGCCCCGTTTCCGGAGCGGACGGCTCGACGTCCCCCGAGGGGCTGCTCGGCGCGGGAGCAGCGGGACTGCTCGACGCCGCAGAAGCACCGGCCGAGGAGGACACCGCCTCCGGTCCGCCTCCTCCCGCCGTGTCCGACAGCGCGACGGCGGCGACGGCGAGCGCCGCAGCTCCCAGCAGAGCGAGGATCGCACCGGCCCGTCGACGAGGGCGCCGGCGCACGGGGAAGGTAGGCCAGTGGCGCATGATCGACCCTCCTGCGATGAGACCCGCGATGCGGTCGACGCGACGCGCCTCCTCAGTATGCGGAGTGACCCGCTCCGGGCTCGACGGTCGGGTGGAGCGTCGGGAACGGGGCGGCCGCGCGGAGCGACAGCGTCGACGACCGGGCTCGAGCCTCCCGGAGGCCACCTCGTCGCGCCCGCGCCGTCGACCCGCGCCTGCTTGACTGCTCCCATGGAGATCTTCATCGGAGTGGTCGGCCTGCTCGGCGGGCTGGTCATCGCCGGGCTCGCGGTCGTCGCGGTGGTCATCGGACGGCGGCGGGCGGTGCCGGCGTCGCTGGTCGACGTCGAGGTGCGGCTGACGCACGCCGGGGACGACTGGTGGCGGGTGGGCGCGCGGGTGCGCAACTCCGGCCGCTCGCTCGTGCCGGTGACGAGCTACAGCGACGGGCGGCCGATCTCGGTCGATCTCGGCGGGGCCGTGTCGGCGGAGTGGTACGGGTCGGCTCCCCGGTCGGACGCGTGGCGGATCGATCCGGCGGTCGGGCTCCTCCTCGGACCCGTCGCGCTGGAGCGCGGGGCCGACCTGGGGGCGACCATCGTCGTGCGCGGGCGGCCGCAGGTGCGGATCGACGCGCCGCTGCGCTACGTGCCGGTGCGCGAGAACGTGATCGAGTCGCAGACGCCGGACGCCGCTCCGGTCTGGGGCGTGTCCGAGGCCGCGACCTCTCCGGCAGCAGCGCCTGCGTCGGCTCCCCCCGCGCCGATCCGCCCGCGCCAGCAGCGTCCGATGGACGCCGACCCGTCACGTCCCGAGCGCGAGAGCGTCCTCCGCGGCGGCTTCGGAGTGTGGGCGGCCATGATCGCGGGGGGCGCCGGAGCCGTCGGCGTCGCGATCGGGATCGCCCTCGAGCTGGCCGGCGTCGAGGCGTCGGGGCTCGGCGGCGCGGGCATCATCCTGATCGCGGCCGGCTTCCTCGGCCTCGTCGGCACCCTCGTGATCCGGCTGCTGCGCCGCTGGCTCGAGCCGCCCGCCCTCTGGCGGACGCCCGCGCAGCGCCTCCGCCGCCCCGGGACGATCACCGTCCTCATCCTGAGCTACGCGGGGCTGGCGCTGTTCTGCACCGAGTTCGCGGCGCAGTCGGTGACCGGCGACACGACCTGGGTGGCCGGTGTCGCCGTGCTGATGCTGATCGCCGCATTGATCGGCATGGGACTCGTCGGGTTCCTCCGTCTGGTGGTCCTGCTCGGCGTGCGCCGCGCCTCCCGGGAGACCCCGTGACCCGTGAGGTCGTCGTCGTCGGAGCCGGCCTGGTCGGAGCGGCGACAGCCCGCGCCCTCACCGAGCGCGGCGATCGCGTGGTGCTCGTCGAGCAGTTCGAGCGGGGTCACGACCGCGGCTCGTCCCACGGCGCGACGCGCATCTTCCGCCGCGGCTACCTCGAGGACGACTACCGCGCCCTCACCGGACGGGCCGGGCGCGCCTGGGCACGGCTGGAGGCTGAGACCGGCCGCCGCCTGCTGCACCCGGTCGGCGCGATCGACCACGGCGACCCCGCCGTGCTGGCCGCCGTCGAGGCTGTCCTCCTGCGCGACGGGATCCCCGTGGTGCGGATCGAGGCGGACGAGGCGCAGCGGCGCTGGCCGGGACTCCGCTTCGAGACCGACGTCCTGCTGCACCCCGAGGGCGGACGCCTCGACGCGGTGGCCGCGATCGACGCGATGCTCGACTCCGCCCTCGGACGCAGCGCCGTCCTCCGGACGCAGACGCGGGTGCTGGGCATCGAGGAGCGCGCCGACGACGTGCGCGTGCTGACCACCGATGGCGCCCTCGACGCCGACGCGGTCGTCGTGGCCGGCGGATCCTGGACGCCGCCGCTCGTGGACGGCCTCGTCCGCGCGGCCGGCCGACGCCTCCCTCCGCTGCGCGTCACGCAGGAGCAGCCCGCGCACTTCGCGACGGACCTGCCCCTCGACTCGTGGCCGAGCTTCGCCCACCACCGCGCCGGCCTGCCCGTCGTCTACGGGCTCGCGACGCCCGGAGTCGGGGTGAAGGTGGGCGAGCACAGCACCGGAGTCGTCGTCGATCCGGACGAGCGCACCTTCGAGCCCGAGCCCGGAGCGCTCGCCCGCCTCGTCGGCTACGTCGCGGAGTGGATTCCGGGCGTGGACGCGGCGAGCGCCACTCCGATCAGCTGCCTCTACGACAGCACGCCCGACGAGGACTTCGTGCTCGACCGCGTGGGCCGCGTGACTCTGGCGACCGGGTTCTCGGGGCACGGCTTCACGTTCGGTCCGGTCCTGGGCGAGCTGCTCGCGGACCTCGTCGCCGGCGGAGTGGCGCGGGAGCGGTTCCAGCTGCTGCCGGCGTGAGGGGCGGGTGCGTCCGGAGGAGTGGCTTCCGACCGGGGAGCAGCGGCTTCTGACCGGGGAGCAGCGGGTGGATTCCGACGCAGCAGCGTCTGCTCAGCGGCCTGCGGGGCCCGTCCCGTGCTGCTCGCGGCCGTCCGGGTCGAGGAGCACGGCGTCGTCCCAGCCGCTCGCCGCCTCCCTCGCACGGGCCTTCGCGGGCGCGCGCCGAGCCACCGCGACGACGATCAGCGCCCCCAGCATCACCAGGGCGGCGGTCTGCAGCGGCGGCGCGACCATCGCGAGCGCCTGCCGCACGTAGAGCTCCGGCGGGACCGTGATCGAGTCGCCCTGGTACTGGTTCGGCAGCAGGAGGACCACGACCGGGAGCGCGAGCACTGCGGCCCAGAGGACGACGGTCACCGCGATCGCGGCGGCCCAGAGCAGGCGGACCCGCGTCATCGGCGGGGAGCCCTCAGCAGCGGGACCACGACCGCCAGGCCGAGGGCGATCAGGCCGACGGTGAGGAACGGTCCGATCGCGTTGTCGCTGAGCACGCGGAGGTACTGCTCGGGCCCGAAGGCGCTCTGCGACGGCGAGTAGTCGTACCAGCTGTGGGAGCTGTTCCAGAGGGCGAGGAGTCCGACGAGGACGCTCACGGCGCCGACGACCGCCAGGGTTCCGGCGATGCGGCGAGTGGAGACAGCGGGGCGGGGGTCGGCGTCGGGCGCGTCGTGACGGTCACCGGAGTCGGGTGCCGCGTCGCCGGGAGCGGAGTCGGGTTCGGTGGGGAGCGGGACGGTCGGCTCGGTCGGGAGTGGGACAGTCGGCTCCGCGGCTCGGGGCGCGGTCGGCTCCGCGGGTGTCGGGACGGCCCGCACCGCCGCTCTCGCGCGCTCAGGAGCGGTGAGTCGGCCGGAGACTCGGGAGCCCGTCGGGCCGTCGACCGATCGCACGTCCTCCTGATCGGGAGCGGACCCGCCACCTCGCCGGCCGGCCGATCGCCCGATGCCCGAGGTCCCGCCCGATAGGAACGGGGAGCGGAGGCGCTCCTCGCCGCTGCCGCGCCGCTCGGCCTCGCGTCCGTCGTAGCCGCGCTGGAAGCCCGCGTGGTAGCGCGGGTCGGTGCCGCCCTCGTCCGTCCCGCCGCTCTCTCGTGGGGAGCCGTCCGCTCCGGTGCTCCGCGCCATGCCGTCCCCCGCTTCGTGCAGTCGGGCCATCATGTCGCACCTCGCCCGCTGCGGGGAGGTGCCGGGCGGAGCTCGGGGTGCGGTCGGCGGAGGCGGGGGTTCAGCGCCCGGCCGCGGTGGTGCGCGACGGGAGGCTGACGATCCCCGCTCCGACCAGCAGCAGGCCGATCGTCACCGCCGTCAGCGCCGGCCAGCCACCGGCTCCGACGGCCAGGCCGAGGAGCCAGCCGCCGGCGGCCGAGCCCGCGTAGAAGGCGATCGTGTAGACCGCACCGGCGTGCCCTCGGAGTGCCGGAACCGCCCGCGCTCCCGTCCAGGCGGCGCCGGTCGCGTGCAGGGCGAAGAAGCCGGCCGTGAAGACGAGGAGTCCCGCGATCACCACGGCGACGTTCTCGGCGAGCATCACCAGCAGTCCGACGATCATCAGGGCGACGCCGATCCGCATGACGAGGCGGGGACCGATCCGCGGCCCCCATCTCCCCGCGAGCCGGGAGGAAAGGGTTCCCGCGAGATAGGCGGCGAAGAGGAGGGAGACGAGCGCGGGCGCCAGCGCGAACGGCGGCGCCTCGAGCCGGAACGCCAGGTAGTTGTAGACCGCGACGAACACGCCGACCGCGAGGAACGTCTGCAGCGCGATCGCGACGAGCATCGGATCGCGGAGCACCTGCGCCGTCTTCGCTCGCCAGCCGCCGGGAGCAGTCTCGCGCGTGCCGCCGCCCCGGGGCGCGAGCACGGCGAAGACGATCGCCGCCGCTGCGCAGACGGCCGTCACGACGAGCAGGGCTCCGCGCCATCCGAGCGCCGCCGCGAGCGGTCCGGCGAGCAGGCGTCCGGCGGCACCGCCGATCGTGGTCCCGGAGACGTAGGCGGTCGCGGCGGCCGTCGCTCCGGCGCCTCCGACCCGGTCGTGGATCGCCGCGACGGCGAGCGCCGGGACGGCACCCAGTGCCGCTCCCCCGAGGAAGCGCAGGACGAGCAGGAGCTCGAAGGTCGGGGCGACGCAGGCGAGCAGCGCCAGGACCACCGACGTGAGGACCGCGATCCGCATGGATTCGAGCCGTCCGATGCGCTCGGCCACCGAGGCCCACGGCAGCACGGAGAGCGCCAGTCCGAGGGTCGCGGCCGAGACGGTGAGCGCGGCGTCGGACGGGGCGAGGGCCCACTCCCGCGCGAGCTGCGGGAGGACGCTCTGCACGGCGTAGAGCTCGGCGAAGGTCGCTACTCCGGCGGCGAGGAGGGCGATGGTCAGCCGCCGCTGCGAGAAGGGTGCCGCTGCGCGCATCGGTCGGGTGCGTGCGGCGGTGCTCATGGTTCCGACGGTAGACCGCCTGCGGGTGCATGACTAATGTCCTTTCTCGTACTGTTCATGCGTTCTGGTCATGTCCGGATCTAGGGTGGTGGCGTGTCCGACGACTGGCCCGCGACCCTCCGCCTCCTGCCCCTGCTCGTCGCGGTCGCCCAGACCGGGAGCGTCACGGCGGCGGCCGCCGAGCGCGGGATCCCGCAGCCGACCGGGAGCCGGTCGCTCGCCCGGCTGTCCGCCCTGGTCGGCACTCCCCTGGTCCGCCGGGAGGGCCGCGGGGTGGTGCTGACGGAGGCGGGGACCCGTCTCGCCGAGGCCGCTCAGGACGGCATGTCGGTGATCCGCGCCGGGCTCGCGGAGGTGCGGCAGGCGGGCGACGTGGAGCACGGCCGGATCGACCTCGCCTTCCAGACGCTCCTCGGGGAGAGCTTCGTGCCGGATGTGATCCGCCGGTTCCGCCGCCGCTGGCCGCAGGTGGGCTTCGGGCTCCGTCACGGCTCCCGAGCCCTCTGCCTGCGGGCCGTGGCGGAGGGCGAGTCCGAGCTGGCGATCGTCGCGGATCCGCCCGATCTCCCCGGAACCACCACGACGACCCTCTACTCGGAGCCTCTCCTCGCGGTCGTGGACCCCCGTCATCCGCTGGCGTCGCGGCGCTCGGTCACGGTGGAGGACCTCCGCGGCCTCGACCTGATCATGCTGGCACCCGGCTACGGCCTCCACGAGTCGGCCCGGCGCCTGCTCGCCGTGGACGGCCGTGACCCCGTGCCGGCGTTCGAGGTCGGCGACTACCGCGCCGCCCGGGGACTCGCGGCAGCCGGTCTCGGACTCACGATCCTGCCGCCGAGCCCGTCCTCGGTCGACGACGACGTCCGCGAGATCCCGATCGACGATCCGGGCGCGAGCCGTGAGATCGGTGTGCTCGCCCGCGACACCGGAAACCCGGTCGTCCCCGAGTTCCTGCGGGCCCTGCACGCCGCGGCGGCCGCCCGGCGCCGGTGACCGCTGCTCGGCTCTGCTGTCAAGCACAGGAAGCGGAGGCCCTTCGTGCAGCAAGCTTCGAGAGGATCCCCGCACCGCCAGCGACACCCCCCCTCCCCCCGCTCCTGCACCACGTCACCGAGGACGGCCCCGGTCATGATCCTTCTCCGCACCCACGCCAACCGCTGGACCGCGCGCGCCCGCCGCAGCGGCGTCGTCCTCGGCATCATCACCCTGGTCTCCGATCTCCCCCGCCCGGCCTACCGGACGGTCCGCCTCGACCCGACGAGCGGCGAGCGCTTCCTGCTCCGCGACACCGCCGAGCTCGAGGAGGCCTTCGCCGTGCTCCTCGCCGGGCTCGAGCGCTCGCGCATCGCGGCCTCGGCGCCCCCGGCCGAGTCCGCTCCCCCGTGCGCCCCGGTCGACGCGCCCGTCGCAGTCGAGGACGACCTCGAGGAAGCCGCCTGACCCGACGGCGTCCTTGCGGGGAGACCCTCACCGCGCATCAGGCGCCGAGCTCTCCGCCCGCCTCCTTCACACTCGACGTGTCGGATCGACGTGCCGTGACACCACGACCGGCGGATCCGTCCTCGGCAGGTCCCGCGGACCGATGACCCGTCGGAGCCGGGCCGACCTGCGCGACCGCAGGAGAGCCCGGCGCCAGCGCGAATCGGTGCGGGCCCGGAGGTGGGGGTCGAGCGGGCGGAAGCCTCCCGCGGTCCGCTCCTCGATCAGCACGATCGTCGCGGTCGCGAGGTGCAGTCTCCGGACCGGCTCCCTCTCGGGATGCGGATGTCCGGAGCGCGTGCGGAGCTGCTGCTCCAGCTGCTCCGGATCGGCGGACCACCAGGTGCTGACGCCGACGCGTCCATCGGGGAGAGGGAAGCGCTCGGTGATGCGGTACGGGAGGCCGTGCTCGGTCATGCAGTAGTGCCTTTCGAGGAGAGGGTCCGGGAGCCCGGGCCGCGCTGCAGCGGCCCGGGCTCCGGTTCACGAGGTGCGGGTCGAGCGACGGCGCAGCGCCGTCAGAGCGCCGCCGGCCAGGAGCAGAGCGCCGGCTCCGGCCGCGAGGGGCCCGGCCGCCGCTCCCGTCGAGGCGAGCACCGTCGGCACGAGTCCGACCGGAGGCACCGCCACCTGGGCGCAGCTGGCTCCGCCGTCGTCCGCGCACGG
Source organism: Rathayibacter sp. AY1B8 (assembly GCF_002932775.1). Lineage (NCBI taxonomy): Bacteria > Bacillati > Actinomycetota > Actinomycetes > Micrococcales > Microbacteriaceae > Rathayibacter > Rathayibacter sp. AY1B8. Next base: position 19,758 of record NZ_PSWJ01000028.1, read on the forward strand.
GTGCAGGACGGTCGTCGGATCGAAGCCCTCCGGGACCTCGGTCAGGCGCGCCCGGTTGGGGATGGTCCACGCGTCCACGCCGTCGGCGACCCGTCCGGTCACGGTGAACGTCGTCGACGCTCCCGGGGCCAGAGACAGGTTCTCGACAGTCAGGTCGGACGACGCCGGGCCGCCGTCCCGGGAGATCGTGACGTCGCTCAGGTGCGCGAGCTCGGGGACGTCGGTGAGGGTCACCCCGTCCGCCGGCCGAGCCCCCTCGTTGGCGACCACGATCCGGAACCCGGCACGCCCGCCGTGGTCGACCTGATTCCCGATCGCCGTCTTCTCGATGGAGAGCCTTCCCTCGACGGGCGGCACCGGGATCTCGGCGCAGGACGACGTCGCATCGTCAGCGCAGGCGTTCTCGACCGTCGGCGGGTCGAAGCCCTCGGGCTGGTGGGTGATCGAGACGCGGTTGGGCAGGGTCGCGGCGTCGTACCCGTCGGCGACCCGGCCGCTGACGTGCAGCGACACCTGACCGCCGGCGGGGATGTCGAGACCCGTGACGGGCTCCGTGGCCGGCTGCGTTCCTCCGGCGCCGTTCTCGATGGTCGCCTCGAGCAGGTGGTCGAGCGTCGGGACGTCGGTCACGGTCACGTCCGTGGCGTCGACCGTTCCGGTGTTCGCCACGACGATGTCGAAGCCCGCCGTGCCGCCGTGCTCGGCGCTCGCCTGGGACGCGGCCTTCCGGATCTGGAGCGACCCCTCGCCGATGTCGTGCGGGACGGTGGCGCAGGGGTTCGCGTCGGTCCCCGTGCCGGACGAGGCGGGAGCGAAGGGCGCATCGGCGAGGCAGGCCGTGTTCGTCAGCGCGCGGTCCCCCTCGCCGGTCACGATCACGTCGAAGGTCAGCTCGGCCGTCGCCCCGACCGGCAGGCTGCCGGCCGCCCAGGAGATGCGGCCCGTCTCCGCGTCGATCGTGGCCGTGCCCTGCGAGGCGCGGAGGGAGTCGGCGTCGAGCTCGGCGTCGTCGAGCACGCCCTTGTCGAGGTAATCGATGACGGCGGCGTCGGAGTAGTCCCCGGTCCCGTCCGAGGTCAGCGTCACCCGGTAGGGCACGCGGGTGCCGCGGAGCAGCGGAGTGGCGGAGTCGACCGACGAGGTCTTCGCGATGGTCACGTGCGGCGCGAGCGGATCGAGGCGTGCGACCGCGACCGCACCGTCCGAGCCGTAGGCCCAGTCGTCGATCGCCCGCAGGTCGCCGTAGGAGCCGTGCACCGAGTCGTTGGCGTTGGGGATGCGGCCCCGCCCGGAGTCGTCGCCCTCCCAGCGGTGCACCCCGCCGGACGAGTCGGTGCCGCCGTCGCCGGACGTCACCGCGGAGGTGCCGGAGTACCGCTCCGAGTTCGATCCGGCGAGGAGCGAGTCGTCCCAGTGGACCATCGACGGGTCATCGCCGCCGCCGGTCGACCTCACGACGGACACGCCGCCGGCGGACGTCTCGGCATCGACCCGCGTGAAGTGGAACTCGTTCGTGCGGCCGATGGAGGCGCGGAAGGTGACGTCGGGGTCGGTCACGTCGACGGTCCCACCCTTCGCGTCCCGTCCGTCCCAGTCGACCGAGAAGGGACCGGTCGTCCCCGCGATCCGGGTGAGGTGCACGTCGCGCTCGCCGTCGTAGGAGCCGTCCCCGTCCGCATCGACGTCCACGACGACGGTGCCCGGCTGCGTCCCCAGGACGCCGGTCAGCGTGCCCGCGTCGGAGCCCGCGGTCGACCGGCGGAAGGCGAGGCCCTCGATCGTCGGCGCGCGGTAGGCCGGAGCGATCGACTCCGGCAGGTCGGACGACGGCGGGTCCAGGAAGAGCTTGTAGGTCTGCAGGCCGTCGATCCCGGAGCGTCCGGACGCCTGCACGTACTGCGCCCCGATGCCGCCCGCCTCGCTCGACTGCGGCATGGGGACCGAGAGGTAGGACGGATCGGACGACCCGACCTTCACGTTGCCCTTGTTCGTGGCCTGGACCGTCGAGGCGACCCCGTCGTAGCCGCGCAGCCCGAGCTCGTAGCGGGCGCCCGTCTCCGTGACGGCATGGAGGGTGAAGGAGGAGCGCCGCTCCTCGGGCGAGGAGTAGGACTCCTTCGCCCCGGACTGGATCGCATAGGACTCGGACCACACCCGGCCCGCGACCGCCGCGCCCCGCGCGTCCTGGACGCCGATGCTCCAGACGAGGTTCACCGGCGCCGTCACGTCGTCGTCGGACACCCGGATCTGGAAGACCCCGGTCTCGTCCGCCACGAACGAGCCGCCGGCGGACACCGAGGGCGCCGCTCCGGGCGCGAAGTCCTGCTCGTCGAGGACGGCTCCGCCCGGAGCCGTCACCCGGGCGGTACCGCCGCCGGTCTCGCCCTCGCCGGTCCCCGAGCCCGCCTGGAGCGGGTGGAGGTCCACCCGGAGCGTCTCGCCCTTCTGGACCCAGGCCGAGACGGTCGTCACGCCGGCGTTCGTCGCGCCTCCCTGCAGGAGGGTGTTCTCAATCGTCGTGTGAGGACCGTCGGCGGCGAGGGCGGGCGGCGGTGCGAGGCCTCCGCCCAGCAGCCCGCTCACGAGCACGCAGCCCGCCGTCGTTCCGACCAGCGCTCGCGCCGTCCGCGCTCGGGGTCGTCCGCGCTCGTCCCGCCCCGACTGTTCCGTTCGACTCATCCGATGTCCTCTCCTCTGCCGACCGAGCGCACTGCGTCGGCGGCGACCGTTCAGCCCCACGGAAGGAGAGTATTGCTCGGTTCGACGTCACCGCGGCCGGTACGGCTGCATCCGTGGAGAACGGCGCGAGATGGGCGCTGTGGAGGAGGAAACGGCGCGCGAGAAGAGCCGAGCGGCGTGCTCGCGTCGGGTGATCGCGGAGCCTGCGCGGAGTGACCGCGAGCGCGGGCGAGGACTGATCGCGGATGCGGGCGGAAGACGGTCGGCGCCGTCGACGGCGCGAAGAGCCGTCCTGCGAGGCGGAGAACCGGCCGTTCCGCCGCCCTGCGCTCTCCGGGAGACCGACTCCGACAGCCATCGGAACGAGCGACCGTTAAAACGAGAACGGCCCGCCGAAGCGGGCCGTTCTGCTCTGTCTCAACCAGAGTGCGCCCGGAGGGATTCGAACCCCCAACCTTCTGATCCGTAGTCAGATGCTCTATCCGTTGAGCTACGGGCGCAGTCCGTCGCGTGGGCCAGAGGCGCACGCAACGAGGTACGACTATACATGCCGGGAGCCCCCTCCGCGAATCGGCGGCGGCGGCAGCGAGGGCTCCCTCCCTGGACGCTCCTGTGGCGCCCGGGCGCCCCTTCCTCCCTGGCGATTCGGAACGCGCCGCAGAGCCTCCGACGGGCGGACGCCGCTGCTCCCCCTTACGGCGTACCGTGGGCTCATGGAGGCCGCCGCGATCGAGCTCGTGGGCTTCGTCGTCTCTCCGCTGCACCGCTACGAGGGCCGCCCCGCCGATGGCCCGGTGCCGTCCGAGGGCAACGAGCAGCCCGAGTGGATCGAGATCCGCGCAGGCCTCGGCATTGTCGGCGACCGCTTCTTCGCCCAGCGCGCGCACCGCCCCGCGGCGATCACGCTCTTCGCGGTCGAGACCCTCGAGCACATCGCCGCCGAGCTCGGCGCAGGGCCCTTCGACCCCGCCGACACCCGCCGCAACATCATCGTCCGCGGCGCCGACGTCGATGCGCTCGCCGGCCGCACGTTCGCGATCGAGCAGGGCGGGGAGCGGATCGAGTTCCAGGGCGGACGACCAGCGAACCCCTGCGCCTGGATGGACGTCGTGCTCGCCCCCGGGGCGTTCCGGGCTATGCGGAGGCGCGGCGGCGTCCGGACCGCCCCCCTGACCAACGGCGTCCTCCACACCGGGCCGGCCCGTCTGATCCTCCACAGGTCGGACGACATGCTGATCTGAGCCCGGCGGCGAGCGCCTAGGCTCGCAGCGACCGACTCCCCCGATCGAAGGAGGCCCCGTGCTCCGCCCGAGCGACCTCCTCCCCACCCTCGCCACGACCCTCCGGCGCGGAGTCCGCGACGTCTTCGCGACCACGCGCTCCCGGGGGCGGGATCCGCACCGCCGCACCCGCAGCACCGACGTCTCGGTCCAGCGCGTGCACCACCGCGACGTCTGGGCGCGGGTGAGCACAGTGGGGCGCGACGGCGAGCGCACGTTCGTCCTCGTGCCGGGGATCGGAGTCGCGGCCACCTACTTCGAGCGCCTCGCGCCCGCGCTCAACGAGTTCGGTCCGGTGCACGCTCTCGACCTGCCGGGCTTCGGCGGCGTGCCGCACCCGATCGACGCGCGGCGCATGGACATCGGGGACTACGCCGAGCTGGTCGGCGCCGTCATCGACGAGCTCGGCCTCGACGATCCCGTCGTCCTCGGCCACTCGATGGGGACGCAGGTGGTGGCCGAGCTCGCCGCCCGCCGTCCGGAGCTGACCACCATCGTCCTGCTCGGACCCGTGATGAACCGGCACGAGCGCCGCCTCCCGACCGCCGCGCTCCGCTTCGCCCAGTCGAGCGTCCGCGAGCCGCTCAAGGTCGCGATCCTCGCCGCGGGCGCCTACCTCCTCTGCGGACCGCGCTGGTTCTCCCGTGTGCTGCCCGAGATGATGCACTACCGGATCGAGGAGACCGTCCCCCGGATCCGCGCGTCCGCCCTCGTCATCCGCGGCGAGTTCGACCGGCTCGTGCCGCGCGAGTGGGCGGAGGAGATCGCCCGGTCGATGCCGCATGCGCGGGCCTGGGAGATCCCCGACGCCTCCCACTCCGTGATGCACGCGCACGCGGAGGAGGTCGCCCGCCTCTGCGTCGAGCACGCGCGGGCGCCGCAGCCCGACCGGGACGAGGCCGCCCTCCGCCGCTACCCCGACTCGGAGGTCGACCATTCCGAGGAGGACGCGCCCACCGAGGACCCGAGCGGCGCTCTCCGGGGGCGCATCACCGAGCTGGCCGGGATCCTCGTGGACGACGACTCCCTCATCGCCGAGGGCAAGACCCTCCACGCCGAGGCGAGCGATCCCGAGGCACTGCACCAGGTCGCTCCCGACCCGGGCGACGGCGAGCTCGTCGAGGGCGGCGGATCGAGGGAGGACGGCGAGCAGGACGGCTGACCACCGCAGGCCACCACGAGCCGCATGTCGCGCGGCGCGAGACGCCGAGCGCCCGCGAGAGCAGCCCTCCCGCCGACGCCACTCGGCGCCCGCCGGTCAGGACTCCGCGCCGACGATCTCCTCGCGGATGCGCCGCAGGTCCTCGGCGAGCGCCCCCAGCAGGATCCAGTGCTGCGGATGCGGAGTCGCGATCACGAGCGGCGCGGTGAGAGCGGGCAGCTCGTCCGTGATCGCCTCCGGCTCGGGAACGTCGACCGAGGACTGCACGAGGAGCCGCAGATCGTGGGCGGCCCGGTGCAGCTGGACGGCGATGTCGGCGATCGTCGGCTCCCCGACGAGCTCGTCGTCGTAGAGGTCGTGGACGGTCCGCGTCATGCCGCGGACCCGGGTCACGATGCGCCCCAGCCGCGGGACGACGGAGTCGAGGGCCAGCAGCCGGTCGCGGTGGGCGGAGCGGCGCGGGTTGAGGCGGAGGGACTCCTCGCCGGTCGCGATCGCCTCCTCCGCCTTGCTCTGCATGGTCTGCAGCAGCCGGGCGTTGATGAGCAGCTCGTCGAGCCGGCGTCGCGGGACGGGGGCCTGGAGGGCGTCGCCGAGGTCGTCGAGGGCAGCGGCGAGCTGAGCGGTGAGGTCTCCGATCGCCCGCTCGGCCGGCGCCAGCACGACCGGAGGGACGATGAGCACGTTGATGACGACTCCCACCGCCGCGCCCAGCAGGGTCTCGAGGATGCGGTCGAGCGCGTAGTTCGGCGTGACCGCGCCCACCGAGAGCACGAGCATCGCGCTGATCGGGATCTGCACCGCGGAGGCGGGGGTCAGGCGCACGGCCCACCCGACGGCGATCGCGGCCACGATCGCGAGGAGAACGATGATGCTCTCGCCGCCGAGCACCGTGCCGATCACGGATCCGACGATCACGCCGATGATGACGCCGACCGAGCGCTCGAGCGCCTTGGAGAACGACTGGTTGATGCTCGGCGCGACGACGAGGAGCGCGGCGATCGCGCCGAAGACGGGCAGCGTCCCCGGGAAGACGACGCCGGCGAGGAGCCAGGTGACGACCGTGGCCGCCGCCGTCTTGACCAGCTGCAGCACCGGCGGCCGCGTCGGCACGGTGAAGCTCGAGGTCAGGCGCATGGGACCACGGTAGCGAGCGCCCGCCGCCTCGCAGTCACCACGCGGGTCACCGGCTCGCGGCGGCCTCGACGCTCGCGAGCACCGCGCGGAGCGAACGCGACGCCTCCGCCCGCAGATCGGCGGGCACCCCCGAGAGCAGCGCCCGCTCGGCGTCGAGCACCTCGGGGAAGGCCCGGTCGACCAGCTCCTCCCCCTCGCGAGTCAGCGTGATGAGCGAGCCGCGCCCGTCCGCCGGGTTCGCGGCGCGCCGCACCAGGCCCCGACGCTCCAGCGAGTGCACGCGCTTGGTGATCGCGGGAGCGGAGGCGAGGGCGATCGTCCGGAGGGTCGTCGGCGACTGCGGAGCGCCGGCGCGACGCAGCGTGGAGAGCACGTCGAACTCGCCGCGGGTCAGCCCGTGGGCGGCGAGCAGCTCCTCCGTCGCCCGGACGATCAGCGCGGAGGCGCGGATCAGCCGCCCGACGACGTCGACGGCGGAGGTGTCGAGTTCGGGCCGCAGCACCGCCCAGCCCGCCCTGATCTCGTCGACCGCGTCGCCCGGCTGGCTTTCAGACTGATTCACACGTAAAGTATATCTGCTTCACCCGTGAAACACTTCTCCGGCCGCCGCCGCTCGGACCCCGATCAGAGGACCCGATGGCCGCCACCCCCGTTCTGCCCCACCCCCGCGAGCTCCTCGCCTTCGGCCCGCACGCCGGCGCCCATCGCGTCGCCCTGCGCGCCGGCGTCTCGATCGCCGTCCCGCTGCTCGTCCTCTGGGCGCTCGGCCGCACCGATCTCGCCCTCTACGCGACCTTCGGCGCCTTCACGGCCCTCTACGGTCGCCAGCACACGCACCGGCCGCGCCTGCTGATGCAGCTGTCGGCAGCCGCATTCCTCGTCACCACCGTGACCCTCGGCACCGTCGTCTCCCTCTCTCCTCACCGCGACTGGCTGATCATCCCCGTCGTGGTCGCCGTGACCGTCGCGGCCGCCTACCTGAGCGACGCCCTGCACTGGCACCCGCCCGGCCCGCTGTTCCCGGTGTTCGCCGTCACGGCGTGCGCGTCCGTCCCGTCCGAGCCCTCGCGGATCCCGCTCGCCGTCGCTCTCGCCGCGGGCTCCGCCGCCTTCTCGCTCGTCGTCGGCCTGAGCGGTCTCGCGCTCCCCCGCGCACGCCGCCTCGCCCCGACGCCGTGGCGCACCTCGTTCCGCGCGGCGGCGGCCCGTCCGGCGACGCGCGCCGCCCTGCTCCGCTTCGGGGCCGTCGTCCTGGTGGCAGGCACCATCCCGACCGCGACCGGCCTGGGCCACCCCTACTGGGCGATGGTCTCCGCCGTCGCAGCCGTCTCGGGAGCGGACGCGGGCGCCCGGCTCGTGCGCGCGGGCCACCGGATGCTCGGCACGATCGTCGGAGTGCTGATCGCGGCCGCGCTCCTGGCCCTGCCGCTCTCCCCGCTCGCCGTGATCGTGGTGGTGGTGCTCCTCCAGATGACCGCCGAGCTCGTCGTCGGCCGCAATTACGGCCTGACCCTCGCCTTCGTCACTCCGCTCGCGATCCTCATGGTCGAGCTCGCGCACCCCGTCGACGAGCTCGTGCTGCTGCGCGACCGGGCGCTCGAGACCGCGCTGGGCGTGCTCGTCGGAGTCGTGGCGACGCTCCTGACCCACGCCGCCTCGCAGCGCTCGCGCTCGCGCTCGCGCTCCTAGGCTCAGGAGGATGGACCGCACGATCCCCGCTGTGCTCGCCGAGATCACGGCGGCCGTCGCCGACGTGCGCGACGTCGCGCGGTCGCAGCAGGACGGCGCGCGGGCCCGCGTCGCGGACCGGCTCGACGAGCTGTTCGCCGGAGCGACGACCCGCCGAGAGGTGCGGGCGGCGGCCGCCGACGCGCTCGGGCTCTGGGGCGGGGCGGGCTCCTTCTCGGACGTCGGCTCGGCCGAGCCCGACCACGCGGTCAGGCGCCTGTACCGGGCCCTGCGCGCCGGCCGCTCCACGCCGGCTGGCCCGCACGTCGCGACCGCCACACGACGCCGAGAACGACGAAGGCCCCCTGCTTCCGTGGAAGCGGGGGGCCTTCGTCGATGACGCTACTTCACAACCACCGACGTAGCCGCAGACGTTCGATTTGCGGTGACGTAACCGGTCTTCTTGCCCGTGACTGTGACCGTGATCACCTTGCCCACGGTCGCGCTTGTCGGCTTGTAGGTTGTCGCAGTCGCCCCGGCGATGGCGACTCCGTTCGCTTTCCACTGGTACGTCAGCGTCACGGTAGCTGCGCCCCATGAACCCGCAGATGCAGTGAGGGTCGATCCGACCTTCGCCGTTCCCGTGATTTTCGGCATTGCTGAGGTGAGGGCGCCGGCCGCGACGCCTGCCGTGGGTGCGGAAGTGGACCCCGTCGACACGTAGCCGGCCTTGCTGCCGGTCACAACGACGGTGATCGTCTTCCCGAGGGTCGCAGAAGACGGCTTGTAGGAACTCGCAGTCGCACCGGAGAGCGCCACCCCATTCGCTTTTCACTGATACCTGAAGCTAACTGAAGACGGTTCCCACGTACCCGGATTCGCCGTCAAAGTCGAACCGGCGACGGCGCTACCTGCGATCTTCGGGATTGCACCGGACAGCGTGCCAGCCGAAACGGACGCGCTGGAGATCGAGGTCCTCGATGCCGATGTGCATCCCGCTTTCACGCCCGTCACAGTGACCGTGATCTTCTTGCCGATCGTCGCGCTCGAGGGCTTGTAAGTCGATGCGGTCGCTCCGACGAGCGCGTCTCCGTTGGCACTCCACGGATACTTGAAAGCGACAGTCGATGGAGCCCAGTTCCCTGCATCAGCGACAAGCGTCGAACCGACGCTCACTGGACCACTAATGGACGGCGTGAACGAGGTCAGAGTTCCGGCAGCTACCGCACCAGTCGATGCCGATGTGCGCGAACTCGTGGCGAATCCGGCCTTGGATCCCGTCACCCTGAACGCAACCCGCTTGCCGACGTCTGTCGCTCGTGGTGTATAAGTCGCTCGTCCAGCGTCGTTTCGCTCAAAGGCTCGCGGCGGAGGACCACACCGGGGATCGCGGTCGGGAGGCGGCCCGTCGTCACCACGCCCGTGCGCTCGGCCAGCCCACCGTCCGAAGGGATGTCGCGCGTCGATATGAACTCGCGCAGCTCGCAGACGGGGGATCGTGGTTTGACTCTCCCCAACCGGACAGTGACGACTTCTCGCTATAGCAGCGATGGCCGGGGCCACGGGATCGACCGTGGCCCCGGCCATCACAGGGACCGGAAAACGAAGATGCGACCGCCAGCCGCGTCGGCGGTTGTGTAGTCGAACTCCAGGTCTCGTGTCCAGGCATCCCAGTGGAAGTATCGAGCCATTTCGTCAGGTACATCCCTAAGAAGGTCGATGTCCTCAGCGAGCTGCTCAGCGTTTTCGCAGAACGATTCCCACTCGCCGCAGTAGCGCTCGTCAAAGTCTGCGATGTTCGGAAGGTGACCGTCGCCCTCGGCGATGTAGTCCCCGGTTTCGACGCAGGCCGTCAGCGCGGGCCGCATGTGATCCTCGACGGCAGCCAGCGCCTCGCCCCAGAGAGCCGCATCGCGGGGACTCAGCTCGCCGGTCACGGGGATGTTCTCGTGGTCGAAGCACCACAGCTCCTCGCACCCTGACCGGCCTCTCGTGCCGGAGCGGTGATGCACGTCTGTGAGCGTCACCTGGTCGGCATCGAGGGCGTCGTGCCAGTCCCCGACCAGTCGGCCGTCATTATAGCAGTGCAAGCATCCGATCCATACTCGGGGCGTATTGATCGTGGCTGCGTGAGTGGCGGTCGTGGTGATCATGGCGGGCTCCTCCCGGCTTGCTTCCCCGTCGTTTGCGGTGAATGCGGGAAGTACTCAGGCCGTACCTCGGACCGGGGTGCCGTGCACGCGGAACGACCCTGCGCGGCGGAGCTTGCGACGACGAGCGAGGTCGGCTTTTGGGCTGGCGACCAGGTCAGGGGTATGGCTACGGTGCGCAGCCATTCATCGCTTTCGCTGGGAAGCAGGGCTAGGTCTGCCATGCCCGGAGGCGTGGCTCCGTGCGATGAAACGAACACCTGTGAAGTTGGGGGTGCTTTGCGCCTGCATCCGTTGAGCCGGGATCTTTGGTGCAGGAAGGGGTGCATGTGACGCCACCACGAGATGACCGATCCGCCGACTGGCACGACATGTCGGCCGGCGCGGCATGAGCGCCGGCTGTCGAGTTCCAATTGCTGGTTAAGTAGCTGCGTGGCGAAGAAACGCAAGAACGGGAAGCAACGACATCGAGACGCGCGGGATCCTCACGCCCACGAAATCGTAGACGGCGCAGTCCGCCTCCATACCGTAATGGCGGGTCTCCTGCGCTCCTCAGATCCTCTCGGCGAAGCAGATCTGCAGATCGACGAGGCGTTGTCGACGCTCACCAGTGAGCTGTCGGTTCATCGGCCCGAGCGAGTCATCGAGCTGGCACGCATGGCCTGCCTCCCGTGGCGGAGTGGGTCCCTGGCCAAGCCCGTACCCCAGGCGGGCGTCGCAGTCGCGGAGCTTCTCGCGCTCCTGGCTCTCGCGGCATGTGTCGGCGATTCCGATGGTTCTGCAGCTGACGAGGAACCGAACTCGTTGTACGTGGCTGCGGATGAGTGGGCACACGCTGCCGCCGCGCTGGTCGATCTCCTGATCGCTCGCCAGTTCATAAGTTCGCGCGAGAGCGAACCTGCACCGATGAGCCAAGTCGCGTTCACCACGCGCATGCGCGAGGTCTGGCTCCGCAACTCTTCCTACGCCGATATGGTTCGGAAGACGATGCTCGCGCTCTTCGACCACGACGACGCAGCTCACGCGTTGCAGGAACACCTGGGTTTCAACGCGCGTGACGCGGATCGCGTGTTTACTGCGCTTCACGGCTTGCAGGTGGAGCGGATGAACGCTCGCGCCGAGGAATCGATGGGGCAGCTTGCTGAACTGACCGCGGACGCAGCCAGAGACCGAACGGCGTTCCAGATCGCCTGGAACACCTGCTGACAGCCCACCGCGGACCTTGTAGCGGTCGGGGCCTCTGACGTCGCCGCCGCCCTCAATATGCCAGCCACGCTGGTCGAGTCAGTCCTCGACGAGTTCACTCTTGCCGTCGAAGATGCGAGCGATCGCGACCTCGCGGACGCGTTTGTGGAGGGCAGAAACTTGTTGCGAACGCACCCAGTGGTGAAGACCACACGCGGTGAGTACATGCTCGTCCACGACGCGCTAACTCTGCCCGCGATTCGCGAACATCTCGAATCGACGCTGACGTCGACTCCAGCATGGAACAGCTACCAGAACTGGCGCGGTGGCCTTGCAGAGACTCTGACCCAGGCCGCGTTCGAGCAGGTTCTACCCGGAGCGGATGTCTACTCGTCGTTCGAATATTTCGTACCGGCGAACGATGCCGAGCGTGACGGCGAACCGACCGGCTTCGCGAAGAAAGTCGAAGGAGATCTGTTATTCGTGCTCGACGACGTGGCAGTCATCGTCGAGGTCAAGGCGAACGCGATGTCCGCGACGAGCCGGACGGGGGCGGGACCGATCCTTCGCCGCGACCTCACCGCCATCATCACAAAGGCTGCCGCTCAAGCGGCGCGCGTTGAGGAGCGCATCGACCAGGACGGCGGGCTCAGGCTCTACAAGGCCGGGTGGCGCGACCTCGCACACATCCGAGAGATCCACACCGTCGCTGTTAGCCTTGAGGACCTCCCCGGTGTCGCAACAGCAGCGGGTGACTTGATCGCAGCTGGTTTGCTCAACCCTGCACATGTGCCATGGACGATATCACTCCATGACCTGCAGGTCATCATCGACCTGGTCGACAGGCCAGCCGAGTTCCTTCTTTATCTGAGAAGACGTACATCCCCGCTGGTACCCCTGAAGTTCCGAGCGCCTGACGAGCTCGACCTGTTCCTGTACTTTTTCGAAGCAGGGCTTTTTGTCGAGCCCAGCTCCCACGCAGCCTCTGGCGAGCTGCCACATCTGTCCACACCGAAGCCGACAGATATCCGCCGCTACGAGCAGCAGAAGCTCATCATCATCAGCAGCCGCACGGACGCACTCGATGAGTGGCACAATCGCAACCTGCCTGGAGGGATCGCGGACGCCCCGAAGCCGACGATGAGAAATGCTGCGCTGGCACCGCTGGTCGATGAGCTTCAGGCGCGCAAGGACTATGCGTGGCTGAGCACGAGCGCAACTCTCCTCTCTGCGAACGGCGCCACGCAAGACCAGATGTTAAGGATTCCCCGCCAGCTCCTCCGGTCCGTAAACGATGCCAGGCATGAGAGGTCGCGTACGATCGCGCTCGGCACAGACCAGCGTGAAGGCTGGTTGCTTGTATGGGCGACTCCTACCGCGGATTCCGATCCTGAGAAGTCGACAGTATCGCTCCGCATGTACCTTCAGGCCAAGAAGTACCAACTCGGGCTTCATCGCGGAACTGCCTTTGTCTACGACAAAGCCACGAGCAGTCTTGTCGACGTCCTCTTCGACGATCGCTTGCCCACCCCGAGCCCAGAGCTTGATGTGGAGCTCCAGAAGCCCCGACCGATCGAAGCGTCGCGGGCACCCCTCCCGCCGCACGCGAAGGGCACGCAAGTGCGTCGTCCGAAGAAGAAGCGGAAACGCTGACATCGCTTTCGGGCCTGCCCAAGTCATCAATTTGGCCAAGCGACACTACGAAAACTGGGCGCCGAAGGCGAAAGCCTGCAGATCGTTTCGAGTTCACTCGAGGGGAGGTAGCGGGCGGCGCGTCAGTCGACGCCGGCGTCCACGGCCGGTAGTAGCGCCGCGAGCTCCGGTGTCCCATAGGTGAGGAAGATCAGCGAGGCGTCCTCACTCTCGTCCCATGTGGTGCGATCGAACGTCACCGGTAGTGCCTCGACGGGAGACGGATCGAAGTACTCCTCGATGTCCCGCACACCATCCAGTTCACTGAATGACAGCTTGGACTGATTCTCGCCAGGTGGCTTGAACCGGTAAACCTTCGTGTGCTGGTCGTTCACCGCGAAGGCAGTGCGGCTGAGCCCGTTCGTCGTGAGCAGTCGCTCTAGGTTTTCCGGCGTTATGGTGCCGACCATGTGTGGCGGTTCCTTGACGCGGCCCACGTCAGGGGGGGCGCCCAGATCGTCGTTGCCCACCGGTTCGTTCGTGATGTTCTCGACCTGCTGCCGAAGCTCTCCGACCTCCGATTCGAAGTCGGATGGAGTTGTGTGGGCGGTCAGGGCGAGACGCTCGATGGCTTTCTCGATGTTCGCGAGAACAGGGGAAGCATCACCAACGATGTCGGTGAAGTCTCCGTAGTCCTCTGCGATGCCCTTATAGACCTGCTCTTCGACAGTATCGGCGTAGAAGTAGTTGCTGATGCGGATGTTCTTGTAGGACGCACCGATTCGATCGATGCGCCCGATCCGCTGCTCCACGCGCATGAGGTTCCATGGCATGTCATAGTTGATCAGCCGTCCCGACGTTTGCAGGTTCAGACCTTCACTCATGGAGTCGGTACCAATGAGAATTTCAAGCTCGCCACTGCGGAACTTGGTCTTGATCTCCGACTTGGTGACCTCAGCCCATGTCCCGGACTCCTGGTCGTAGACCTCTCCGCCTCTGCCTGAATAGCAGCCGAGCCGACGGTATCCCGCGGTAAGGAGCCGCTCGCGGACATAGTTCATCGTGTCGGCGTACTGAGTGAAGACCACCACAGACGAGTAGGTGTTGAGCGCCTCGGTCACGTCCGCGACGAGTTGGCTGGCCTTGCTGTCTTCGCCAGTGATGCTGTCGAGGTCTCGGAGGAACGACTTGAGTTCTACGATCTCGTCGCGGAGTCGGTCGGCTCTCGTGTCGAACGCCTCCGGCTCGAACAGCGATCCTTCGACATCCACGTTGTCATCCTCGGTGAGCAGTTCAGCGAGGTTCTTGCCGTCCTCCAAGACACTCAGACGACGGCGAAGAGACCGTTTGATTGCCTCGAATGATGAGGTCAGGCGGCGGCGATAGATGGTCATGATAAACCCGAGTGCCTGGTTACCCGCCTCAGCCATATATGCATTGTAGTGGCGGCGGATGTACTCCTCAATGCGCTCGTAAAGGCGTCGCTCGTTCGGCTGTAGTGGAATGAACTCATCTTCGACGTGTCGATACGGGATGACCACGTCGTCAGGGATGATTCCCGCTGCTTGATACTCGCGCAATGTCTTTCGCGTGTTGCGGAAGACACGATCCCGCATCGGGGTATGCCGGCGGAGCCACTTGTCCATCCACTCGGAGATCTCGTTCGGAAACTTGGCTTTCAGGTCCGCGCTCGGCGGGTTCCCGGCCAGAGCCGTGACCACGTATGCACCCGTCCAGCCAAGCGCGTCATCGATCTGGTGTTCGAGGTCGGCATCCCGCTCGGCCTGTGGGTCGGAGAAGTAGTCGTCCAGCATCGCACACAGCAGGTCCCAATGCCTGTGCATCGGGTCGATCGCCAGGAGCTTGAAGTATCGAATGAAATCCTCGGCGCTGACGCCCCACCGGCCCTTGAGGCCGAGCAAGGAGATCAAGTCCCAGGCTTCATGCGCGTTCATCTGCATCGGTGTGGCGGTGGCTAGGTACAACGCGCGCCACATCTCCTTGTCCCGCATCTCTTGGAGCAGCGCCAAGAGAGAGTTCGGAGTGTCGGTCGGCTTGGAGCCGCGTCGGCGGGCGTGATGGGCTTCATCGACCAGGACGACATCCCACGGTCCGGCGTCGAGTATCTGTCTCCGCCGGTTACGGCGGCGAGCGAGGTGCGACGAAGCGAGCACGATGGGAAACGCGGACCATGGGTTGGCGTTCGGGTCGACGGGGATCGGTTCGTCGTAACGATCCACGAAGGCGCCTTTGTCTAAGCGGGCGACATCGAGGTTCATCTTCTCGTGGAGTTCTTCTTGCCACTGCTTCATCACAGACGCGGGCACGAGCAGCAGTGCCTTCTTCGCCCGGCCCGACGTGAAGAGCTCACGAAGGATCATGCCTGCTTCAACAGTCTTGCCGAGCCCAACCTCGTCGGCGAACAGGTAGCCGCGGGGGTAGGTGCTCACGACACGGTTGATGAGCTCGGCTTGGTGCGGGAGAGGCTGCGCCCACGCCGATCCGACGCCCGTCCAGGCCGACTCAGTTGGTGCGTCGCGCAATGCGACAAGCTCTTCCCAGGCAGCCTCGACATCGAACTCGTTCCCGTCGCTCCCTGTCGATCCCGGTGTTTCAGAGGGCGGGAGAGCGGTGCCGGGCGGTAGTGGTGGGGTCTCGGGTGCGTGCTCGATGAGGTGTTTCCGGACTGCCGACGGCAGGTCGATGACAGCCCACCCAGCGTCAGCGTTGTTGCTCCACTGCTTCTCGAAGTCGAGAACCTTATGCACGCCCAAGTAGTCCCATATGGGAACGTTCCACGATGGGTAAGCGTCAAAGGTCTCATGGTTCTTCGCCCAAGCGGTCACCGACGAGTTGTTCGATCCATTGAAGGCAACCCTGTTGCCGTAGTTATCCGCGAAGATGCCATACTTGGTGTGGAAGTAGCGCCCTGACTGCCGATGTGTCAGCAGCTCGCCGTTCTCGCCTCTCGGGACACCAACGCGGATCTCAAGTCGGTCGGTGGCGACCATCCAAGCGAGCACGCTCAGGTGTTCGCTCTGAACGATCCGCGCACCGGCGAGCTCTGGGTCAGCGAGCAGCCGCTCGGCAACTACATCGTCGAGAGGCTTGCCGTTGATAACGGCATCCACGTCTCTTTGTGCAAGTTGCGCCCCGACGATGATACGCATCCTCCCGCCGTTGGCCAGGAAGTGGGCCGTTCCCTGTGCCGCGTACTGAAGCTCGGCCGCCGACCAGTAGCCGACGGCTCGGTCGTAGGTCACCGCCCGGGACAGTAGCGGCACGTAGAACGTCTCGAACGGGCGGTCGTCCGGTGAGTAGGTTGCTCCGAGGTCAACAGTCTGGAACGAGTCGGTAGACGATATGGGGTCGTACGGGAACAGGCCGGACGTCGCCGACACCGTCGGCGAGCCTGGTGGTAGAGCGTCGCTGTTGTCCGCGGTCATGTCACTCCACGTCGAACAGTGTGTTCTCGTCGGCGTCCGCCACCGCAGCCAGCTCCTCCGCCTCTGGGAGCACAACGTCATCGAAGTAGAGGGTGCAGAGCGTGTCGATGAGCCCAGCTTCCGGCACCACCCAGGCACCCTTGACTTTGGTGCGTGGGATCGCGTTCGCTAAACCCTGCAGGGTAGAAATAAACCCTGCGTTGCTGGTGTATCCGTGACGGTCGAGGAATCTTTTTGCTGCCTGCTGGCCGTCCACCTCGGCGATGTACAGAGCTGTATCCACAGCGTCGATGATGTACTCGAACGACGACGCTTCGGGTGTCACGCCCGGCAGTTCAGAATAGGCGCCGCGACGTAGGCGTTCCTTAGGTGTCAAGAGCTTGACCTTCCCAGATGCCTTCGAGACGATCTTGGCGCGTTCCAGGTCATCGACGTCCTGACCGCCTACTGCTAGGGCGAGGAGGCGGGCCGTATCGAATGGGAACTCTCGGGCGCCGAAAGTGTCCCAAGCCAGGAGCACGAAGTCAGTGAGACCATCCACTTTTGCAGCCTGCCCGACGAGGCGGGAACGACGTAGGTCCACGATCTCCTCGCGCGCCAAGGCGAGGGCGCCTTCGGGTCGGAGCAACTGGTCGCGCCCGTCTGCGTCGGGAGTGGACGAGTAAACGGGCCAGTTCTGCGAGATCACCGAAAGTGTTGGCCCGTAAGAGGAGAGGAGGAGGTCAACACCATCGATGCCGTCGTGCTGGAATCGCGTTGCGGCATCGCGGGCTGCCTGACGGATGTCGTGCTCGATGTCATCGAGGTACACCTTGCGATCGTCGTTGCGGTCAGCTCGCTTGCGGCACACCAGCATGATCGTGGATGCTGCGGAGTTCATATTTGCTTGGTGCAGAGAGTTCTCCGCCTCAGTGTTCACGGGCCACGATGTCTCGATCGTGAAACCTGCTTGCAAAAGACCCATGCCCAAGGTGTCCCACGCTTCAGCCCGCTTGTGGGTAAACATTACGGAAAGCACACCAGTATCACGAAGCACGCGACGAGATTCAGAGAAGATCGCCGTCATCTTCGTCTCGTAGTCGAGATCGGCTAACTCCTTCTTCCTCCTTCCCATCGCGGCAAACCGCGCAGGGTTCGCCACCGCCTCATTGTCCTTGTCGGTAAGTCCATCCCGGAAGAAGCCGTAGCCTGCCGCCTTGAACGTCTGTTTCTCCCACACGTAGAAGAAGTCGGCCAACTCGGCGTACATGACGTTGTCGTAGTAGGGAGGGTCCATGCACAAGTGTGCAATCGACTCGTCCTCGACCCCGTCAAGCGAGGCTGCGCTAGCTTGCAGAACACGAACTTCTCGTGGGATCCGCTCATCGGAGCCGGACTCCAACCCCACCTCTGTTAACAATCGCGCGTTAGCTTCGAAGTTGTCGATGACATGCAGAGTCCACGGGTACAAGCCGTCCGAGCCCTCGTATTCGGCGAATGTCCACTTGAAGGCGAAGTCGTGGCGATCGAACACCGAGCGCGTCGATTGCTGGTTGATGTTCCAGGACGATAGGCGAGAGTTCCAATTCACCGCCTTCCCCTGGAGCTGAGCAAGAACCGCAAGCACCGCTCGACCCTTCTCTTCACCCAGGTCATTTAAGACCTCGGGGACCAACGCATGAAACTCCTTGCTTGCGATGCCATGTACTAACAGCTGACGAGGTGAGAAGAAGTCTGCCCACGAAGTCATTCCGTAATTCAGAGGACGAACGTCGTTTCCTTGCGGGAACTCCTCTGTGGGTATGAATCCGTTCCGCTCCCACTCGTCGCGTACCTGCGCGAGCGACCTCTCAGCGGCCAGTAAGCCGGCACGGTCATCGTCTGTCGGCGCACGGAAGGACCGTTTTCCGTTTGGCAATCGAGTTACCACCGCGTACATCGTCGGCCACATGCGACCCGCCTGCGCCTCCGCCTGGATATAATCGGCTTCGACGACAAGGTTGTCGTAGGGCGATACGGCCTTGCCCCGCGCTGAGGTCCCTTCGGAAGGATCAAAGTCAAGAACGCCCGAGACCACCTCGAAGGTGGGCGACTCCAACGGCTGGCCATCCTTTTCGTAGGTAACGCGGACGGCGACGTTCCCCTTCTTTTTTTTGAGCCACCAGTCCGGCGTCAGTGGAATTGCATGTCCAGTGCGGGGGCAGGCGACGGTGTGGGCAAAGAGATAGAACTCCACCTTCTCTTGCGGGGGTGAAGGGAAGTACTGGCGAGTTGCGTCGGCGATCCGTTCAACGTACGTCGTTGCCCACCGTCGCAGGTCTGGAACGATCTCTGTTCCGAACGCGGCCGGGACTGAGATTCCGGTGGTTAAGATGCCTGCCGCTACAGCGTTCAGGTCACTCGCGATCGTGGGAAGACCATACCGTGCAGACTCGAATGGAATGCTCCCGCCACCAGCGGTTGAATCGAGCACTGCGGGCAAGTTAGCGCCCCAAGTCGCGCGCAGGAGATCGTGCAGGACGACAATGTGAGGCAACCCGACACTGTTCTTGTATGCCTGCTTGTAGTTATACGGATTGGGAACTCGAACACCTGACGCAACGGCTGCGTCATACTTTGCGCGAGCCGTCACCGGATCTCCCCAAATACCAAGTAGGTGGAGGAACCAGTCTCGATACCACCGTTCGTTGGGTGAGTCGTACCGTGCGGCATTCCTGACCATTGGTCTCGGGTGAAGAATTTCTGCTTGCACCTCAGCGGGAAACGCGCGCAAGGTTCCACGAACTTGCTCGGCAACCCTGTCACTCCATGCGGGCATGAGCCCCGCTAGGACCACGCCTGCGGAGGCTGCCAACGGGCGCCGTGCCCACCAAACGTGGATGCGTGAGAGCGGAGGGATGGCAACGCTAATCGTCCGCTCGCGACGCGACTCTGTACCAAGTTCAGCGACGGGGAGCCAGTCCTCGATGAGGACTCGTGGTCTTGGAGTGGTCACATCGTGTCCTTAGTCGGCGAGGAGGATTCGGAGTGCTTTGCGGGCGCGGTTGCCATCGAGTCCCGTGCACTTTGAGTACCAGTAGTAGGTTTCCTCAACGCTCATGGCATTGATCCCGGCTACAAGCGCACGGACTCGCTCGTGCTTGGCGATGGGCTGGGTCGCAAGCATGACCAGTGCCAGGCGGACTCCCTCTGCTTCGCCAAGGCGGATTGGAGCCTCGCGTTTGAAGGCCAACACGCTCGGCTGGTGGCCTGCCTTGCGAACCGCGACGAACAGCGCATCGACGACGCGTCCGGTCTGAACGGGCGTGGCAGTGCTGACGGGCGCCGTGATTGTGCCGCCGTTTTCCCCGTACGCTTCCTCAAGCGCCACTCCGAATGTCTCGCCTCGGCCTGCGGTCACGACGAGCCGGAACCCTCGGACCCCCTCGACCAGCGCGAGGTGGGTTGCGGGGCGGATGCGTTTGACGGCACTCACTTGGTGACCTCCGCCGTCATGGTGGTGCTCTTCATCCCGAGGTTCTTGATGACCGTGTGAATCTGACCGAACTGAGCATCGGTGACGTCCAGGGCTGAAGCGAACCGGAAGATGAGGGTGACCTCACCCGCCACCTTGTTCGCTCCGGAGATGGCCTTTTTCACATGGTTGTACGCAGACTGGAAGTCTTGTCGATCAGCGGTTCCCTGGAACTGGACTCCGCCCGCCACCCCTTTGAACTCGGCGCGGATCGTGGCACGAACGGTGATGCTCTGCTTCTGCAACATGCCGAGCGATGCAACCGCGAGGTCGATGTCGCTGGTGCCAGACGCTTCGTCGGCTGTGACCTTCAAGGTCATGGTGCTCACGGTCGGCACTGTGAAGTCGGAAATCTGATCGAGGAGGCTCTGCATCGCCGCCCCACCTGGGCCGGCTGCGTTGAAGGTCTTCGAGTTCGGAGTGCGTGTTGGCAACTCGATATCCTGTGCATCTGCTGCTTCTCGGCTGAGGATGCGTAGGCCGTCGAGGCCCTTGTCTTTGATCGCGGACGGCGACAGCGCCCGGACGCCCGAAGCGGGCTCAGCATCGAGGACAACGAACCACTTGTAATCGCTGGCTTGTACGGCCGTGGCGAGTAGTTCAAGGACATCCGTCTTGGTCGGCTCGCCGCCGCACTCGGCTTCGAGGCGGGAACGAATCTCGGCCCCGGTGAGGTCATCGTTGGTGATGACGCGACGCAAGTCGGTCTGGGTGGGCTTCCGAACGAGTAGGCCTCGTGACTGTGCTTCAGAAGCGGTCATCACCTCCGCGTCGGGCTTCATCTCGGGTGAGAACCCAGCCATCGTGCTTGCCGTGTATGTCTTTCCCGTAGCAGCGTCGTAGTAGACCCAGTTTTCGTTCTTGATGCCGTTGACGATTGCTTCGCGAATCAGGTTCGGGTTGCGGACGATCTGGATGGTGTGGTCGGTCCAGAAGAAATCAGCGATGGAGCGAGTGGTCGCCGAGCTTGCCGCGTGCCAGGTCTTCGACCGGAGGTAGGAGGCGGTGAATGGGCTGCTGCGAATCTTGTCTTCGTCTTCAAGCAGACTCAGTACCGCTGAGGTTGCGTTCTTCGTGTCGCCTTGTGCCTGAGCAGGGAGCTCACGATGACGGAGATACCCGGTGGTCTTGTCGCCGGACGGGAAGTAGATGTGCTTGTAGCAGCGGGTCACTGCGATACGAGCGTTGAGGGTGGCTTCCTTGTTGTAGACCTCGACCTTCCTGCGCACTTCGTCGCTGAACTGAGCGAGCCGAGCAGCATCGCTGGCAAGGTTGTTGGACGCGATCAAAGCTCGTGCGCGGTCTTTCAGAACTTCGACTTGCTCTTCGTCGGGGACTGCGAACACTACGGCGTTTCGGTAGGTCCTGGGGCTTCCGACGGAACCGACCTTGTCAAGCATCTCGATGACTGCGGCAGGCGGCTGATCTGCGCCCTTTTGCGTGACGGACACGACGTTGTAGTCCAGCACGACCACCCTCAGCCCAGCCTCGTCGTGGACCTCGGCCGGACCCGACGGGAAGTAGACGGCTTTCGCGCCCCCGTCGTTGGCGAACGCATTGCGGATAAGAGTGTCCACCATCGCAGCGACTGCGGTGTTGGCGACGTTGCGCTTCTCAGTCTCGATAATTGCGTTGACATTTGGCTCGATGTTGAATCGCCAACGCCCACCGTCGAACGACAAGTGCCAGAAGACTTTTTCGGACTCAGTAAGTGCTTTCTCAAAGATTGCGGCGTCTTCGCCGGGGCGGAGTGTTCCGACGGTCCAGTCGTTACGTCCAGCTCCAGCGGTCGCCACCATCTCAAGCGAATGCGTGAACACCGTGCGTGCCACGCGGGTGGCATAGGCAGGTTTGCCGGGGAAGACATCGGCATCCACGGCTGCGGCGTGTGACTGATTGCCCGCAAAGTCACCCTCGGCCACGGATGCGTATTCGGCTCGCCCTAGTCCATCCGTGAGGTGGTTGAGAACCGGATCGTTGTCGAAGTTGATATCGCCCACGTTGATGATCGCCGTGTCATCGTTCGTGTTGTAAATGTGCGCAACAACCTCAGCGAGCAGCTTGAGCGCACCTCGCGCCCGCTGGAACTTTGTGATGTTACCCAGGCGCTTGTCGAGCACGCGTACGAGCTCGGGATGGAACGGGTAGGTCGTGGTCACCAGCTCGCCATACGTCGCTGGGCGTTCTGCGCCGCCAGCCAACTGCTCGGTCCTGCCAAGAGTCTCGTACAGATGGCGGTAGGCATTGCCTGCTGCTTCTGCGGCGGCCTCATCAACCGACGCGAAGAGGCGTTTCTTGAGGATTTCGCCGATCTCGTTGTCGTTTGCTGGACGGATCACGGCTGACGGCTGGACGGCGCGGGTGAGCACGTCGCCGGTCTCTTCCGCGGCCTTAACTGATGCGGCATTCGCGCTATCGGCGCGTTCCTTCTCATTGCCAGTGAGGTCACTTATCTCAGTGGTCTCAGCACCGAAGGCGTTGGTCGTCGCTGCCAAGGTGATGATGACGGAGACGTTATTGGTGGGGTCGGATGCGACCTCGAACAGGTTCCCCAGAAACACCGGGATCGCGCGGGCCATACGGCGCACGTCTTCGCTGCCCGAGGAAGACACAGCACGCAGGTACTTGGCGATCTCGTCCACGATGACGATCGTTGGCTTGCCCGCGAAGGCAGCTCTGATAGTGCCGGTTCCCGGGGCTGTGCGCTCAGCGTCATTGGCGGCCATTGCAGCAAACGCTTCGTCGCTGATCTGTGCGGCCATCTCGCCCCACAGCGTGTAGGTGCGGTTTCCGTCGGTCTCAACCCCGGCCGTGGGGTCGAGAGCATCACCGACGAGCGCGGCAACCTGAACAGGGCCGTCCGGCAGCAGCTTCGGGTCGATGAACTCTGCGATGTTAGCCGGGCGTGCCCCGCCGGCGAGGTGATAGACCGCCGTGAGACCGTGCGTCTTGCCGCCACCAAAGGAGGTGGTGGGTCGCAAAACACCGTTCTCTCCAGCGATGCCCTTCGCTCCGGTAACTCGACCGAAGGTCTTGGTCAGTAGGGTCTTCAACCCCGAGGTCGGGTAGGTCTGAGCGAAGAACGCCTCAGCGTCGCCGTACACCGGGTAGTGCTCGGCGTCGCGCACGACCTTGTCGAGCTGCGCTGCGAAGTGATTATCGGCGAGACCGCCCTGGAGCACGTCCTCTCGCGGCACACAGGTGGTGCGCAGTGGCAACAGGCCCGGATCACTCATGCAGATTCCTTCCCAAGCAGCGCGTGGTCGCGCGAATCATGCGTCTGTGTCTAATGCGGCGTCTCCGCGGCGCACCCACTCGTCGACCTCGCTCGTCTGGAACTTCCAGAGCCGACCAACCTTGTGAGCGGGCACCGCCTTGTCGGCGATCCAGGCGTAGATCGTGTCTTTTGTTACGCCCAGGTAGTCCGCGATGTCGTCGACAGAGAGCCAGGGTTCGGCCACGCGGGCTCCTTCAAACGAAAATGAACCGAATCTTTCCGGGTATGTCCGAGACTAGCGGGTCTGAAGCCGATCGAATCACGGTGAGAGGCGTGCCAGAGGTTCACGCAAGGCTGATGGCGCGGAAGCACGTCCACCAAGGGCGTCCCCTTGCGGCTGATCGAACGGCTGTCGGATTGTTGTCGGGCTAGCCGCTGCGAGTAAGACGAAAGCCCTTACCTCCCCGTCTTTACGGGGAAGTAAGGGCATCCGCGAGCGCGGTACCGGTGGGATTTGAACCCACGGTGGACGCAAGCCCACACATGTTTTCGAGACATGCTCCTTCGGCCGCTCGGACACGGTACCGGGGTCGAGTGTACGCGACGGCCGGAAGTCGCGCCAATCGAGAGGACGGGCCGCCGTCAGGCGGGGAGGAGGAAGCCGAGCACGCGGTCCCACTCCGGAATCGCGAGCAGGTGGCCGCGGCCGGGAACGACCTCGAGGCGGGAGTCGGGCAGCCGTGCGGCGTACCACTCGGCGTGGCGGCGGCCGGCGACCGCGTCCTCGGCGCCGTAGAGGAGGAGCGCGGGCGGCTCGGCGGACTCGACGGCGAAGCCCCACTCCTGCACGCCGTAGCCGATGAGATCAGCGGCCATGCCGAGGGCGCCCTGGGCGGCGGCGCGCTCGAGCATGCGCGAGAGGCGCTCGCGGACTCCGGGGGTCTCGAGCACCGCGGTGTCGGCGTCGCCGGAGCCGAGCATCCCGAGGAGCGCGTCCGGGGCGGGGGTCGGGCCGAAGGCGCCCTCGAGGGTGCGGGTGAGCGAGCGGACGGCCTCGTCGAGCGGGAAGCCGGCCAGGCGGGCGAGCTCGGCGCGGTTCTCGTCGCCGACCCACGGCACGGCGCTGTCGGGAGCGGGCGTGCCGATCACGGCGACGCGCTCCACGAGGCCGGGGTAGTTCGCGGCGAGTGCGAGGGCCACGCGGCCTCCTGCCGACCAGCCGGCGGCGCTGACGGAGGCGATGCCGACGGTCGCGAGGTACTCGGCGATGTCGGCGGCGGCCTGCTCGGGGCTGGCTCCGACGCCCGCTCCGGCGGGGTCGAGGTCGGTCAGAAGGGAGGAGGCGCCGTAGCCCGGGCGGTCGAACGAGAGCAGGCGCACGCCGTGGCGCGCGGTCTCCTCCGGGTCGGGGTCGAAGTCCGAGGAGCCGGGAGCGGGATGCGCCAGGACGACGACCCGCTCGGCGCCCTCGGGGCCGGACCAGCTGACTCCGAGCGGGCGGCCGGACTTGAGGACGTGCACTGTCGAGGGCATGTCCCCCAGTCTCCCGCAGACGTCCGACGCCGACGGGGCGGCGCTCGGGGCGGCGTCGTCTTCCGTGGCGCGATCCCCCGCCTCCACCCCCTCCGCGACGACGCTCCTCCACAGACGGCTTCCACGTGACCTCTCCCCCGGCCTGGCGCGCCCCGCTCCCGGCGTCGGTGGTCGACGGTACTGTCGAAGACACGTTCGAACGAGCGGCGGTGTCGGGGGTCCCCCGTAGCGTCGCGCTCGTCCCCCTCCCCCGCCCCGAAAGGACCTCATGGCCTCCTCGAAGACGCGCACCGCCCCGTACCGCTGCTCGGAGTGCGGATGGACGACCGCGAAGTGGGTCGGCCGCTGCGGCGAGTGCCAGCAGTGGGGCTCCGTGATCGAGAGCACCGAGCGCACCGGCCTCGTCCGCGCGGTCGCCGCTGTGGCTCCGGCCGCCGGCCGCATCGCGCGGCCCATCACCGAGATCGAGACCACGTCGGCGGCGCACCGCCCCACCGGCGTGGGCGAGCTCGACCGCGTGCTCGGCGGCGGGATCGTCTCCGGCGCGGTCGTGCTGCTCTCGGGAGAGCCCGGCGTGGGCAAGTCGACCCTCCTGCTCGAGGTCGCGAGCCGCGCCGCGGCCGAGGGCCAGCGGGTCCTCTACGTCAGCGCGGAGGAGTCGGCCGCGCAGGTGCGCATGCGGGCCGAGCGCACCGGCGCGATGCACGACAGCCTCTTCCTCGCGGCCGAGACCGACCTCGCCACTGTGCTCGGCCAGATCGACGAGGTCCGACCGGACCTGCTCATCGTCGACTCGGTGCAGACGGTCGCGAGCGACACCGTCGACGGCCTGCCCGGCGGTCCCAGCCAGGTCCGCGAGGTCGCCGCGACCCTCATCCGCGTCTGCAAGGAGCGGGCGCTCCCCCTCGTGCTCGTCGGACACGTCACGAAGGACGGCTCCATCGCGGGGCCGCGCCTGCTCGAGCACCTGGTCGACGTGGTCTGCCACTTCGAGGGCGACCGGCAGACGGCGCTGCGCTTCGTCCGCTCGCTCAAGAACCGCTTCGGCCCGACGGACGAGGTCGGCTGCTTCGAGATGACCGCCGAGGGCATCGCCGAGATCCCCGACCCGAGTGGTCTGTTCCTCAGCCGCACCCGCTTCCCCACCCCGGGCATCTGCGTCACGGTCGCAATGGAGGGACGCCGCGCGCTCCCCGTCGAGATCCAGGCGCTCGTGATCGCGAACGACGGCGAGCACCCCCGCCGCGTCACGAACGGAGTCGACGCGTCCCGGGTCGCGATGATCCTCGCGGTCCTCGAGCGGCAGGCGGGCATCCCCCTGCGGCGCTGCGACGTCTACGTGTCGACCGTCGGCGGCGTGAAGCTCATGGAGCCGGCGGCGGACCTGGCGATCGCAGTCGCCATCGCCTCCGCCCACGCCTACACGCCGCTGCGGCCCGGGATCGCCGCGTTCGGCGAGATCAGCCTCTCGGGAGACATCCGGCCCGCCTCCGGAGCGAAGCAGCGCGCCTCCGAAGCGACACGACTCGGGCACTCCTCGCACCTCGACTCCAGCGCCTTCACCCTCTCGAGCGCGATCACCCACGCGCTCGTCCCCGTTCCCGAGCGCATCCGTCCGGAGCGGGTCCCCGCGCACTGACGGCCGCG
>NZ_PSWJ01000029.1:0-40657 GCF_002932775.1 Rathayibacter sp. AY1B8
GTCCGCGTCCGCTGACGGCGGAGGCGGGAGGTGCCACCGGGCCGAAGAGCTCCGGGCAGCCTTGAAGGCTATACCCGGGCTATGTGCTCCGTCCAGCGGCCGCCGCGATCCGGCGGTTCCCCCCGCCTCCGCCGTCAGCGGACGCGGACCGAGAGGCAGGTGACGCAGCCCTCGAGCTTCTCGAACTCCGAGACGTCCACGGTGAGGACGCGGTAGCCCAGGCTCCGCAGCAGCTCGGCGCTCCGGGGAGCGGAGGCGGCCATCAGGAGGGTGTCGTCGTCGAGGACGACCACGTGGGCGCCCGGCTCCTCGGGCATCGGCAGGAAGGAGGGGAACAGGCGCGGCTCGTCGACGACCGGCTCCCAGCCGATGACCGTGCCGTCGGGCAGCGCGGTCACGGCGCTCTTGAGGTGCAGCACCTTGGTCAGCGGGACCGCGACGACGTCGTACCCGCGGGGGCGGAGGATCGCGCGCAGCTGGGCTACCCCCGCCGCGTCGGTCCGGCCTCCGCGGCCGACGTAGACCGTCGATCCCACCTTGAGGACGTCGCCGCCGTCGAGCGTGCCCGGCTCCTCGATGCGGTCGACCGTCAGGCCGAGGGCGCGGACGGCCTCCTCGGCGCCCGCCGTCTCTCCGCGGCGGGACTCCGCTCCGGACCGGGCGATCACGGCGTGGTCGCCGAAGACGACGACCGCGTCCTCGAGGAAGACGGAGTCGGCGAGTCCGGGCGCCGGTGCGGCCTCGACCGTCTCCCAGCCGGCCCGCTCGAGCAGGTCGACGTACGCCTCCCACTGCTGCTGGGCGCGCTGCTGGTCGACGGGGACGCGCTCGAGGTGGGTGAGCTCGCCCGCCGAGAGGTCGGCGGCCGGGGCCCGGACGATCGCGATGCGGCGGTCGGTGACGACGGCGGCCGGAGCGCCCGTGGTGCGGAGGCGGTTCCAGAGCGCGCGGCCGACGCTCGCCGCCGAGACGGTGAACGCGAGCAGGAAGACGAGGTTGAGTCCGGCGAAGGTCTGGAAGATGGAGGCCCAGACGGCGCCCGTGACGGCCTCGCCGGTGGCGCTGGCCTGGACGAGCGTGCCGAACACGGCTCCGACCACACCCGCGACGAGTCCCGCGAGCGCGGCGCTCCAGGTGCGTCCGAGCATCCCCGCGACGGCGAGGACGAGGACGACCACGAAGCCGAGCACGCTCGAGAGCAGGAAGTAGGCGTTGACCTGCGGGATGGAGCCGGGCTGCAGCTGGTTGCCGATGAAGAAGGCCAGCAGGTTGGCGAGGTGCGCCACGAGCGCGGTCGCCGCGGCGGCGAGCAGCGCGACGAGGATCCGGCGGCCCGTCCCGGGCGCGCGGCCCCGGTTCGGGGCGATCGTGGTCGCGGCGGTCGGGGTGTCGGGAGTGGACGCGGGCGTCGAGTCGGAAGGCACCCGGTGACCCTACGCGCCCCCGCCCGCGCCTCGCCTGTCGATCCCCTAGCAGCCCCCTAAGAGCCGCCCACCGCACGGCAGAGCGGTTTCAGCGGGAATCGCGTGCCAAGCGATTCCCGTGACCGGCGACGCCCCCACTCCATGGAAAGCCTCACGTCGTGACGCCGACCACGCCCCGCCGCGCGAGGAGCGGCCGGGAAACCGCCCACCGCAAGGCAGAGCCGACTCAGCGGGAATCGCGTGCCAAGCGATTCACGCGGTCGGCGACGCTACCCGCTCCGCGGAACGCTCCGTGTCGCGAAGCCGACCGCGCCCCGCCGCGCAGGGAGCGGCGGGGAAGACGAGCACCGCAAGGCAGAGCCGGTTCAGCGGGAATCGCGTGCCAAGCGATTCCCGCGACCGGCGACGCACCCCGCTCTACGGAACGCACCCCGTCGCGAAGCCGACCGCGCCCCGCCGCGCAGGGAGCGGCGGGGAGATCGAACACCACTTCTTCCACCGAGTGACGGGCGCGGAGCGCCCGTCACTCAGTGGAAGAAGTGCCGCTCCCCCGTCGTGTACATCGTGACGCCGGCGCGGGCGGCCGCGTCGATGACCTCGGCGTCGCGGACGGAGCCGCCGGGCTGGACGACGGCCTTCACGCCGGCGGTGAGGAGCACCTCGAGGCCGTCAGCGAAGGGGAAGAACGCGTCGGAGGCGGCGACGGAGCCGGGGGCGCGGTCGCCGGCGCGGGTGACGGCGAGGTGGCAGGAGTCGACGCGGTTGACCTGGCCCATGCCGACGCCGACGGAGGCGCCGCCCTTGGCGAGGAGGATCGCGTTCGACTTGACGGCGCGGCAGGCCTTCCACGCGAACTCGAGGTCGAGCATCGTGTCGGCGTCGGCGGGCTCGCCGGCGACGAGCTGCCAGCCGGAGCTGACCTCGCCGGGGCCGCCGATGAAGCGGTCCGGCTCCTGCAGCAGCAGGCCGCCGGAGATCTGCTTGAACTCGCGCTCGACGGGGGCGTAGAAGTCGGGGAGCTGCAGCAGGCGCAGGTTCTTCTTGGTCTTCAGCACCTCGAGCGCCTCGGGCTCGAAGCCGGGGGCGACGAGCACCTCGGTGAAGATCTCCTTCACCGTCTCGGCCATGGCGAGGGTGACGGGCCGGTTCGCGGCGATGACGCCGCCGAAGGCCGACACCGGGTCGCACTCGTGGGCGCGGCGGTGGGCGGAGGCGATGGGGTCGATCGCCTTCGAGCTCGCGATCGCGATGCCGCACGGGTTCGCGTGCTTGATGATCGCGACGGCGGGCAGTACGAAGTCGTACGCCGCGCGGACGGCCGCGTCGGCGTCGACGTAGTTGTTGTAGGACATCTCCTTCCCGTGCAGCTGTGTCGCCTGCGCGATGCCGGTGCCGTCGGGAGAGACGTAGAGGGCCGCCTTCTGGTGCGAGTTCTCGCCGTAGCGGAGGACCTGCTGCAGGGTCCCGCGGATCTCGACCGAGCCCTCGACGCCCTCGGCCGCCTCCTGCCCGGCGAACCAGGCGGCGACGGCGGAGTCGTAGGAGGCGGTGTGCGCGAAGGCGCGGGCCGCCAGGGTGCGGCGCGCGGCGAGCGTCGTGCCGCCGTCGGCGAGGGCGGTCGCGATCCCGGAGTAGTCGGCCGGATCGACGACGATCGCGACGTTCGCGTGGTTCTTCGCGGAGGCGCGGACGAGGGCCGGGCCCCCGATGTCGATGTTCTCGACCACGGTCGCCGCGTCGGCGCCGCCGGCGACGGTCTCGCGGAACGGGTACAGGTTCACCACGACCAGCTCGAACGCGGCGATGTCGAGCTGCTCCAGCTGCTCGCGGTGCGAGGCGAGCCTCAGGTCGGCGAGGATGCCCGCGTGCACGGCCGGGTGCAGCGTCTTCACGCGGCCGTCGAGCGACTCCGGGAACCCGGTGACGGCCGAGACGTCGGTGACCTCGTGGCCGGCGCCGCGGAGGGTCGCTGCGGTCGAGCCGGTGGAGACGAGCTCGACGTCGGCCGCGGCGAGCGCCGCTCCGAGCTCGAGCAGGCCGGTCTTGTCGCTGACCGAGATCAGCGCCCGGCGGACGGGGACCCGGTCGCGGTCGTCGTAGCTGCTGGGGTCGTGGGCGGTGATGCTCATGCGCGGGCGAGCTCCTCGAGGTCGACGGTTCCGTGGGCGATGTCGAGCACCGTCTGCACCAGCAGGCGACGCTCGATGGTCTTGATGCGCTCGTGCAGCGCGTCCTCGCTCTCGCCGGGGAGCACGGCGAGGCTCTCCTGGGCGATGACGGGTCCCGTGTCGACGCCGGTGTCGATCACGTGCACGGTGACGCCGGTCTCGGTCGCGCCGGCGGCGAGGGCGTCGCGGACGGCGTGGGCGCCGGGGAAGAGGGGCAGCAGGGCGGGATGCGTGTTGATCATCCGCGGGCTGAGCGCGTCCACCACCACGGGCGGCAGGATGCGCATGAAGCCCGCGCAGACGACGAGGTCGGGCTCCCACTCCCGGATGCGCCCGAGCAGGGCGGCGCCCCACTCGTCGCGGGAGGAGAAGTCGCGCGGCGCGACCGTGAAGGCGGGGACTCCGCGCTCCTCGGCGTGGCGGAAGCCCTCGGCGTCGGTGTCGCTGCCGACCGCGACGATGCGGGCGGGGAAGCCCACGTCGCCGGTGGCGTCCAGCAGGGCGCGGAGGTTCGATCCGCCGCCGGAGAGGAGCACGACCAACTTCAGCACTGCGCAAGTCTAGGGGGACGCCTCCGCCGGCGTCAGCCGCGTCGGCTGCGGCCCGCGGCGAGGCCCAGGCCCGCGGCCAGCGCGAGCTCGAGGGCGGCGACCGCCCCGACGACGAGCGGGTCCGGGCCCACCTGGGCGAGCCGCCCGGGCCCGGCGGCGCCCGCCGAGAACCAGGCGAGGAGCCCGAGCAGCAGGCCGCCGACCACGCCGATCCCGCCGGCCGCGGCGGCGCCCCAGCGCAGCAGCGAGCGTCCGTCGAGCGCCTCGATCACGCCGCGCCGCAGCCGCCATCCCGCGGCGAACCCGGCGAGCAGCGGCACGAGCAGCCCGAGGAAGCCGAAGGCCGAGTCCCCTGCGGGCAGTGCGGCGAGGACCGGGATCGACGGGATCGGTCCGAGCAGCGTCCCGGCCGCGCTCACGGAGGAGCCGGTGCCAAGGGCGAAGCCCGGGCCGATCAGCCAGCTCGCCGCCCAGATCACCAGGTTCGGGAGGAACGCCAGCTGTCCGAGAGTGAGGGCCAGGCCGCCGAGCGCCTCGGCGCCGAGGCTCTCGTAGAGCGCGACGACCGAGGTGTAGTGCACGACCAGCAGCACGGCGACGAGCACCGCCGCGACTCCGACCACGCCGGCCGCGGCGAGCGCTCCCCCGCGCAGCGACGCGAGGACGAGCCCGGGCCCCGGCGCGGGGACGCGGTCGAGCGCGGAGGCGGCCAGCTCGCCGAGGGGGTCGGCCTCGTCGCTGCGGGCGGAGTGGAGCGCTGCTCCGACGAGCACCCCCAGCGCGAAGACGAGCGGCGGCAGCAGCGTCCCCTGCAGGGGATCGACGGTGGCGGCCGGGTCCGCGGATCCGAGCGAGACCAGGAGCGCGATCGCCAGGTAGGTCGCGATCGCGACGAGGACGCCGATGGCCCGGAACGGCGACTCCTGGGCGCGGCGGCCGGTGCGCGCGCCGAGCAGCACGGTGAGGAGTGCGAACGCCAGCGGAGCGATCGTCACCGGGAAGGCGTCCGCGCCTCCGGGCAGCGCCACGGCGAGGGCGGAGTCGGGGGCCAGCGCCGCCTGCAGGTCGGCCCCGTGGCCGAGCAGCCAGGCGTCGGCGGCGACCCGCCAGAACACGCCGAAGTCGACCGTCGTGTCGTACTGCACGGCCCAGAGGACGGTCAGCGGGACGAGCGGGATCGCGATCCCGATCAGCGCCGACAGCGCGGCGTCGAAGGCGGCGAGGAGGGCGACGGTGATCCGGTTCATGGGCCTGACGAGCCTAGCGGCGGCGCGCTCGGAGGCGGGTCAGGGGCGCGCCGCCCGGCCCTCTAGTGTCGGAGCCATGACGGGGACCTCGGACGCACGGACGGAGCGCGGCCTGGACCGCCTCGTGAACTTCTCCGACGCCGTCGTCGCCATCGCCATCACGTTCCTCGTCCTCCCCCTGGTCGACGTGGTCGAGGAGGGCCGCGCGGCCGATCTGGGGTCCCTCCTCACCGGGCACTACGGCACCCTCTCCGCCTTCTTCATCACGTTCGCCGTGATCGGGCGGCTGTGGGCGGTCCACCACTCCGTCTTCGAGGGCGTGGCCCGGTACTCGCCCGCGCTCGTCGTCGCGAACTTCGTCTGGCTGGCCGCGGTCGTGCTGCTCCCCTTCGCGGCGAACCTGATCTCGAACGTGCTCGACACCGACGGCAGCGTCATCGCGCTCTACATCGGCACGATGATCGCGGCGAGCGCGGCGACCCTCGCGATGCAGCTCATCGTGCGCCGCGATCCGGATCTCCTGGCCCCGGGGGCGGAGCCGCGGCGCTCCCTCTCGAGGTCGCTGATCGTGATCAGCGTCCTCCTCGCGGCCCTCGTGCTCGCCGTCGCGGTGCCGGCCGTCAACATGTTCGCGCTCCTGCTGCTCCTGCTCTCGGGTCCGATCGAGCGCCTGGTGCACCGCGGGCGCCCCGGGGGACGCGCGGCCCACCGCCGGACGGAGCGCGGGCTCGACCGGCTCGTCAACTTCTCGGACGCGACCGCCGCCATCGCCATCACCGTCCTCGTCCTGCCGCTCGTGCAGCTGGCTCCCGAGGTCGCCCGGGAGGGCGGCGGAGTCCCGGCGCTGCTCGCGGAGCACCTGGACTCGGTCCTCGCCTTCGCGCTCTCCTTCGCGGTCATCGCCGTCTTCTGGATCCCCCACCACCGCGTCTTCGAGATCGCCGGGGACTACGACGGCGCCCTGGTGTGGCTGGACCTGCTCTGGCTGGCCGCGCTGGCGTTCTTCCCGTTCTCGACGAGCGCGCTGGCGCTGTTCCCGGACTCCCGGGCGACGATCGGGCTCTACATCGGCACGATGGCCGCGATGAGCGGGGCGCTGGTCCTGATCGAGCTGCGCCTCTCCTGGCACCCGGAGCTCAGGCGGCCCGGCGCAGGGCCCCTGCCGCTCGCGCCCGCCCTGCTGCCTCTCGCGCTGCTCCTCGTCGCACTGGCGCTGGCGCTGCTGATCCCGTCGGTCGGGCTCTGGTGGCTGCTCCTGCTCCTGCTGCAGCGGCCCGTCCGGGCACTGCTCGCGCGGCGCTGATCCTCAGGCGCCGGGCGTCCAGCCCAGCTGCGGGGCGATGCGCTCGGCGACGGCGCGCAGGATGCGCCGGTGCGACTCCACCCCGCCGACCGCCGGGAGCGTCACCGTGAGCGCGTCCGCCTCCGCGAGCGCCGGATCCGCGGCGAGCGACGCGACGATCCGCTCCGGGCTCCCGACGTGGAGGGGGCTGAAGCGCATCGGGGCGGCGATGATCGACCGGTCGGCCGTGCGGGGGCGGCCCTCGTCGTCCATCCGCGCGAGGTAGCCCTCGATGAAGGGGCGGTGCGCCTCCTCGTCGGCGGCGTCGAGCAGCGGCAGCACGATGCGGCCCGCCGTCACCCTCGACGTGCGCCCCGGGTGCGCGGCGGAGAAGGCCTCGCGGTAGGCGCGGATCTGCACCGCCTGCTGCTCGGCGAACGGCAGGCCCGTCTCCTCCGTGTTGAGCGTGGACACCTGCAGGTGCATGCCCTGCTCGCCCGCCCGGACCGCGGAGGCCACCGTTCCCGCCCCGTACCAGAGCCGGTCGGCGAGGCCGGGCGCGTGCGGCTGCTGGACGAGCGGAGCGCCGACCGGGACCGACATCAGGGCCGACTCCGCGACGCCGAGCACGGCGCCCGAGAGCGCCTCGCGGAGTCGCGCGATGCGCTCCTGCGCCTCCTCGCGGAAGTCGCGCTCGGCCTGCCCGAACACCCCGTCGAAGACGGAGGCGAGATGCGCGAAGCCGCTGCTGACGCCGAGATCTAGTCGTCCGCCCGAGAGCAGGTCCACGGTCGCGGCGTCCTCGGCGAGGCGCACGGGCGACTCGTAGCGGGCGCCGATGACCGCGGTCCCGAGGCGGAGGCGGCGGGTCCGCTGGGAGGCGGCCGCGAAGAAGGTCATCGGAGACGCGAGGTAGCGCTCGAAGTGCCGCACGCGGACCCAGCCGGTGCCGTAGCCGAGCTCCTCGGCGAGCTCGAGCAGTGCCAGCCCGTCCTCGAGGCTCCGCGCGGCGTCGCCGGGCTGCTCGGGGCCCTCCGGGTACGGCACGAAGGTCAGCAGGTCGAGTCCGAGGCGGCGGGTCACGCTGCGACGCTACTCCGGCCGGACCCGCCCCGACGACGGAACGGACGGCGCCGCCCGCCGGAGCAGGGGCACCGTCCGTTCCGACGGTGGTGCGGGGAGGACGGGCGCTAGAGCGCCGCGTAGACCTCGCGGAGCAGGGCGGCCGTCTCGGACGGCGTCTTGCCGACCTTCACGCCCGCGGCCTCGAGGGCCTCCTTCTTGGCCTGCGCGGTGCCGGCCGAGCCGGAGACGATGGCGCCGGCGTGGCCCATCGTCTTGCCCTCGGGGGCGGTGAAGCCCGCGACGTAGCCGACGACGGGCTTCGTGACGTTCGCCTTGATGAAGTCCGCGGCGCGCTCCTCGGCGTCGCCGCCGATCTCGCCGATCATCACGATCGCCTTCGTCTCGGGGTCGGCCTCGAACGCGGCGAGCGCGTCGATGTGCGTCGTGCCGATGATCGGGTCGCCGCCGATGCCGATGGCGGTCGAGAAGCCGAGGTCGCGCAGCTCATACATCATCTGGTAGGTCAGGGTGCCCGACTTCGAGACGAGGCCGATCGGGCCCTTGCCGGTGATCGTCGCGGGGGTGATGCCCACGAGCGACTCGCCCGGCGTGATGATGCCGGGGCAGTTCGGGCCGATGATCCGGGTCTTGTTCCCCTTCTCCTGCGCGTACGCCCAGAACTCCGCGGAGTCCTGCACCGGGATGCCCTCGGTGATGACGACGAGGAGGCCGATCTCGGCGTCGATCGCCTCGATGACGGCGTCCTTCGAGAAGGCGGGCGGCACGAACGCGATGGAGACGTCGGCGCCGGTGGCCTCCATCGCCTCCTTCACGGTGCCGAAGACGGGGAGCTCGACGTCGCCGTGGGTGACGGTCGTGCCGGCCTTGCGGGCGTTGACGCCGCCGACGACGTTCGTGCCGGCCTTGAGCATCAGCGCGGTGTGCTTGGTGCCCTCGCCGCCGGTGATGCCCTGGACGATGACCTTGGAGTCCTTGGTGAGGAAGATCGACATGCTTGTTCTCTGATTCCTTGAGTCGTCGGGTCCGTTACGCGGCGGCGAGTTCGGCGGCCTTGTCGGCGCCCTCGTCCATGGTCGCGGCGAGCGTGATGAGCGGGTTGGCGGCGGCCTGGAGGATCGCGCGGCCCTCCTCGACCTTGTTGCCGTCGAGGCGGACGACGAGCGGCTTCGTGGCCGAGTCGCCGAGGATCTCGAGCGCCTGGAGGATGCCGTTGGCGACCGCGTCGCACGCGGTGATGCCGCCGAAGACGTTGACGAAGACGCTCTTGACCTGCTCGTCGCCGAGGATCACGTCGAGGCCGTTCGCCATCACCTGGGCGGAGGCTCCGCCGCCGATGTCGAGGAAGTTGGCCGGCTTCACGCCGTTGTGCCTCTCTCCGGCGTAGGCGACGACGTCGAGGGTCGACATGACCAGGCCCGCGCCGTTGCCGATGATGCCGACCTCGCCGTCGAGCTTCACGTAGTTGAGGTCGTTCTCCTTGGCCTTCGCCTCGAGCGGGTCGGCGGCGTCCTTGTCCTCGAGCGCGGCGTGGTCCGCGTGGCGGAAGCCGGCGTTCTCGTCGAGCGAGACCTTGCCGTCGAGCGCGACGATGTCGCCCTCCTCGGTGAGCACGAGCGGGTTCACCTCGACGAGCGTGGCGTCCTCGCCGGTGTAGACGTCGTAGAGCTTCACCAGGACGGGCGCGACCTTGGCGATCAGCTCCTCCGGGAACTTCGCCGCGCGGGCGATCTCCTCGGCCTTGGCCTGGTCGATGCCCTGGCCGGGGACGACCTCGACGCGCGCGAGGGCGTCGGGGCGCTCGACGGCGAGCTGCTCGATCTCCATGCCGCCCTCGTAGGAGGTGAGCGAGAGGTAGGAGCGGTTGGCCCGGTCCAGCAGCACCGAGAAGTAGAACTCGCGGTCGATGCGCGCACCGCCGGCGACCATGACGCGCTTGACGACGTGGCCCTTGATGTCGAGGCCGAGGATCGACCGCGCCGCGGCGAACGCGTCCTCGGGGGTCTTCGCGACCTTCACGCCGCCCGCCTTGCCGCGGCCGCCGATCTTGACCTGCGCCTTGACGACGGTGACGCCGCCCAGCTTCTCCGCCGCGGCGCGCACCTCCTCCGGCGTGTCGGCGACGATGCCCGGGAGCACGGGGACGCCGTACTTCTCGAACAGATCACGGGCCTGGTATTCGAAGAGATCCACGCTGCATTCCCATTCCGCGCCGAGCGCGCTTGCGTTTCGAGTTCGAGGTGGCCCGGACGACGCCGGAGTCTCGGCACTGTCCCTGGGCCGCGCCGAGTCTACTCCGCACCCGCCGGGGGCTTCCCGTGCGGTCGCTCCGCGCCCGCCGGACGCCCGCCGGGGGCGCCGGCTCCTCCTCCGCCCGCCGCTCCCGCGTAGCGTGGAGCCATGTCGTCGGCCTCCCGCACCCCGGACGTCTTCCGCGAGGGCGTGTTCCTACTGGCGGGCGCGCGCGCGATCCTCCTCCAGATCGCGCACCCGGCGGTCGGGCAGGGCGTCGCCGACCACTCCGACTTCGTGCACCGGGCCGTGAACCGCCTGCACGGGACGCTCTCCTACCTCTACGTCCTGCACTACGGCACTCCCGAGGACGTGCGCGCCGTCCGCCGCCGCGTGAACAGGGCGCACGTGCCCGTGCGCGGCCCCGGCTACACGGCCTTCGACCCGGAGCTGCAGCGCTGGGTCGCGGCGACGCTCACCCAGTCGATGCTGCAGCTCTACGAGGGCGCCTTCGGTGCGCTGAGCGAGGAGGAGGCGGACGACATCGTGCGCCGCTCCGTCGTCGTCGGCGCGGCGCTGCAGATGCCCGCGGACCTCTGGCCCGACTCCCGCACCGCGTTCGACGCCTACTGGGAGCGGGAGCTGGAGCGCCTCGAGGTCACGCCCGCGGCCCGCCGGGTCGCCCACGACCTGCTGGGCCCGAGCATCGCCGCCTGGTACCTGCGCCCGCTCGGCCCCTACCTCCGCCTGATCACCGCCGGTCTGCTCCCGGCGGCGCTCCGCGAGCCCTTCGGCTTCCACTGGACCGCACGGCAGGAGGCGCGGTTCGAGCGGGCGCTCTCGCGCACCTTCGCCGTCTACCGCCTGCTTCCCGCGATCGTGAGGACGGCGCCCAGCCGCTACTACCTCGCCCGGGTCCGACGCGACGCTCAGAAGCCGGCCACGACCTCCCAGCCCGCGTAGGCGGCGAGCTCCAGCCCGAGCGCCTGCGCGGCCGCACGCGCCTCGTCGATCCCGCGCTCGTCGCGCACGTCGACGGTGACCGGCACGCTGTCGCCGAACCCCGCGATCTCGACCCGCGCGCTCGTCGGACCGCTGTAGAGCGGGACGTGCGCGTCCGCGGTCCGCGCGCCGACCACTCGCGAGCCGGTCGCCTCTGCGATCACCGCGAGGGCGAACGGAGCCGTCACCACCGCATCCGTGTAGAGCGTCGCCTCGCCGCGCATCGCGCCTCCCGTCGTCCGACCCGCGGAACCGGGCCGCAGCAGTCCGACTGTAGGCAGCCGCCCGCGCCTCCCGCACCCCCTTCCGCTCGGCGCCGGGATGCGCACTCCCCGCCCGTCCGTGCTGAACATCCGGTGCGGATCGCTCGACGCGGCCGCCCGGCGGATCTACGGTGAAGCACCCGGCATCCGCCGCGGCGGTCAACGACGACTGGAGCCTTGATGAGCATCACCGAACCCCGCACGGCCGAGGCCCCCGCCGCTCCCCCGCCCGCCGCCGGCTTCGGCACCCTCTCCGTCGCGGCCATCCTGGCGGAGGCGGCGCGGCGCACCCCTGACACGATCGCCATCCGCGTCGGCGAGCAGGCCGTCGACTACGCGACCCTCTGGCGGCAGACCCGTGCCTACGCCGGAGCCCTGCGCGCCCAGGGGATCGGACCGGGCGACCGCGTGGCCCTGCTCGTCCCGAACGTCCCCGACTTCCCCCGCGGCTACTTCGCCGTCCTCGCGCTCGGCGCCGTGGTGGTCCCCGTGCACGCCCTGCTCAAGCACGACGAGATCGCCTACGTCCTGCGCGACTCCGGAGCCGTCGCGCTCGTGTGCGCCGCTCCGCTGCTCGCCGAGGGGGCCGCCGGAGCGGACCTCGCCGACGTTCCCGTGCTGAGCGTGATGGTGCCCGACGGCACCGCCTCGC
Organism: Rathayibacter sp. AY1B8; assembly: GCF_002932775.1. Taxonomy (NCBI): domain Bacteria; kingdom Bacillati; phylum Actinomycetota; class Actinomycetes; order Micrococcales; family Microbacteriaceae; genus Rathayibacter; species Rathayibacter sp. AY1B8. Next base: position 11,905 of record NZ_PSWJ01000029.1, read on the forward strand.
CCCTCCCGCGCCTGGAGGACCTCGCCGCGGAGGCGACCCCGATCGACGGCTACGTGCCCCGCTCCCCCTCCGACACGGCGACGATCCTCTACACCAGCGGCACCACCGGCCGCCCGAAGGGGGCGGAGGGGACGCACTTCGCGATCGTCTCGCAGTCGGACGTGCTGCTGATGAACACGTTCGACCTGCACCGCGGCGACGTGGTGCTCGGGGCGCTGCCGCTCTTCCACACCTTCGGGCAGGTCTGCGCGATGAACACGGCCTTCCGCACCGCCGCGACGGTCGTCCTGGTGCCGAAGTTCGACGGCGACGCCGCGCTCGAGGCGATGATCGCCCACGGCTGCACGGTCTTCGAGGGCGTGCCCACGATGTACGTCGCCCTGCTCGACGCCGCGACCCGGCGCGAGGACCGGCCGCCGCTGCGCTACGCGGTCTCGGGAGGCGCCGCCCTGCCCGTCGCCGTGATCGAGCGCTTCCGCGAGGTGTTCGGCGTCGAGATCTACGAGGGCTACGGGCTCACCGAGACCTCCCCGGTCGCCACCTTCAACCACGTCGGAGTCCCGCCGCGGCCGGGCACGGTCGGCACGCCGATCTGGGGCGTCGAGGTCGAGGTCGCCCGCCCCGACGTGACCGACCGCGTCGAGCTGCTCCCCCGGGGCGAGCTCGGCGAGATCGTGGTGCGCGGGCACAACCTGATGAAGGGGTACCTCGGCAACCCGGCGGCGACCGCGGAGGCGGTGATCGACGGCTGGTTCCGCACCGGCGACCTGGGCACGAAGGACGAGGAGGACTACATCCGCATCCTCGACCGCACGAAGGACATGATCATCCGCAACGGCTACAACGTGTACCCGCGCGAGGTCGAGGAGGTGCTGATCGGGCACCCGGCCGTACAGAACGCGGCGGTCTTCGGGATTCCGGACGAGCGCCACGGCCAGGAGGTGATGGCCGCGGTGATCCTCGCCCCGTCGGCGACCGCCACCGCGGAGGAGCTGATCGCCTACGCGAACGAGCATCTCGCCGCCTTCAAGTTCCCCCGCCGCGTCGAGTTCGTCGACGCCCTTCCGCTCGGGCCCAGCGGCAAGATCCTCAAGCGGGAGCTCGTCGCGCGCTACGCCGGCTGACCACTTCCGCGAGATGCCGCTCGGGTGAGCCCACCACGGCGTACCGCGCACCGGAGCGGCATCTCGCGGACGGCGACCAGAGGGCACACGGGAAGGGACGGACGTCAGCCGAGCAGGGACCAGACGGTCCCGGCGAGGACGGTGCCGACCGCGGCGCCCGCGAGGACCTGAGCGGGGGTGTGCGCACCGAGGCGCACCCTCGACCAGAGCACCCAGAGGACGATGGGCACGCTGATCAGCAGGGAGAGCGGTCCGTAGGCGATCAGCACGACGACGGCGCAGGTGGCGACCACCGCCGCGTGCCCGGACAGCTTCCAGACCAGGTTGACCACGCCGACGGCGAGCACCACGGCCACCGTCACCACGCCGAACGTGGTCACCGCGGCAGGAGCGCCGAGCACGGCGAGCAGTACCAGGCCGGCCGCGATCGACCCAAGCGCCAGCGCGATCGGCAGCGCCCGCTCGCGCCGGTCGGGCACGTGATGGTCGCCGTGGATCCGGCCGGTGCGCATCAGCAGGCGGATGACGAGGTAGGGCACCACGCCGACGAAGAGCGCCGCGAGCGCTCCCCAGGCGACGCCGAGCAGGGGCGGATCCGCGACGCGCGCGCCGACCACGACCGGCACGAGCACCGCGAGGACCGCCGGGGAGAACACCTCCGTCGCGAGCCGCGCGGCCGCCGATCCGGCCGCCACCGGACTAGATCTTCTCGATCGGCGCGACCTTGATCAGCAGCTTCTTCGCGCCCACCTGGTCGAAGAGCACGTGCGCGACGCGCTTCGAGCCCTCGCCCGTCACCGCGTTCACGCGCCCCTCACCGAAGTCGGTGTGCCGGATGCGGTCGCCTGCGATCAGCTCGAGGTCGCCGTTGTCGCGCACCATGCCGGTGATCCGGTTCGGGAACTCGCCCTTGGCCTTCGGCGCCGCGGCGAGCGCCTCCCGGAACTCGGTGTTCGATCGCGACTTGCCGAAGCCGGGCCGCTGAGCGTTCAGGGCCCGGGGCTGCGTGCCGCCGCGCGAGGTCGCCGCGCCGGGCGACTGGCGCCACTGGATCAGCTCTCCCGGGATCTCCTGCAGGAACCGGCTCGGCATCGCGACCGACGTCTCGCCGTACTGCGCGCGGGTCATCGCGAGCGAGAGGTAGAGGCGCTTGCGGGCCCGGGTGATCCCCACGTAGAACAGCCGCCGCTCCTCGGCCGGGCCGCCGGGCTCGTTCGCCGAGATGCGGTGCGGGAGCAGGTCCTCCTCGATGCCGGTGAGGAACACGGCGTCGTACTCGAGGCCCTTCGCCGTGTGCAGCGTCATCAGCGAGACGGTGCCGGAGTCGTCGTCGAGGTCGTCGGCCGCGGCGACCAGCGAGACCTCGGTGAGGAAGTCCACGAGCCCGCCGTCCGGGTTGTTGCGCGCGAACTCCTTGGTGACGGCGATGAGCTCGTCGACGTTCTCGGCGCGGGCCTCGTCCTGCGGGTCGCGGCTGGCGCGGAGCATGTCGAGGTAGCCGCTGCGGGTGAGGAGCGCCGTCAGCACCTCGTGCACCTTCGCCTCGCCGCCCTCCCGTGCGGGGTCGAGCATCAGCGCGCACTCGTCGAGGAGGGTCGCGAGGTCGACGATCGCCTTCGTCACCTTCGGGCCCATCCCGAGCGAGCCGGCGTTGCGCATCGCCTCCCGCAGGGTCACCGCGTTGGTGTCGGCGAACGACTGCAGCTGCGCCTCGGTCGCGGGGCCGATGCCCCGCTTCGGAGTGTTCATGATGCGCCGCAGCGCCAGCACGTCGGCCGGATTCGCCACCGTGATCAGGTACGCCAGGGCGTCCTTGATCTCGGCGCGCTCGTAGAACTTCGTGCCGCCCAGGATCCGGTAGGGCAGCGCGGAGCGGATGAAGATCTCCTCCAGCGCGCGGGTCTGCGCGTTGGTGCGGTAGAAGACCGCGATCTCGTCGTAGCCGGTGCCCGCCGCGTGCAGGCGGGCGATCTCGTCGACCACGAACTGCGCCTCGTCGTGACCCGAGTAACCGGTGTAGCCGACGATCTTCTCCCCGTCGCCGCTGGAGGACCAGAGGTTCTTCGCGCGACGGTCGAAGTTGTTCGAGATGACGGCGTTGGCCGCCGAGAGGATGTTCTGCGTCGAGCGGTAGTTCTGCTCGAGCAGGATCACGCGGCAGCCCGGGAAGTCGCGCTCGAACTCGACGATGTTGCGGATGTCGGCGCCGCGGAACGCGTAGATGGACTGGTCCGAATCGCCGACGACGGTGAGCGAGGCCCCCGGGATGGAGCCGTCGGCCGTGACCGGTCCGCGGTAGGGGCGGTCGAACTGCGCCGCCGCCATCGTCGCCGGCGGCACGGGCCGGGTCAGCTCGTGGATCAGCGAGTACTGGGCGTGGTTCGTGTCCTGGTACTCGTCGACCAGCACGTGGCGGAAGCGCCGCTGGTACTTCGCGGCGACGTGCGGGAAGGCGCGGAAGAGGTAGACGGTCTGCGCGATCAGGTCGTCGAAGTCGAACGCGTTCGCCCCCTCGAGCGCCCGCGAGTAGGCCCGGAAGACCTGGAGGAACATCTCCTCGTTCGGGTCGCTGAGGTTCGCGGTGCGGGCGTAGGAGTCGACGTCGGCGAGCTCGTTCTTGAGCTTGGAGATCTTCGCGGAGGCGCTCGCGACGGTGATCCCGAGCGAGTCGGCCTCGAGGTCCTTCACGATGCGCTTGAGCAGGGCGCGCTGATCGCCCGAGTCGTAGATCGTGAACGACTTGGTCATGCCGAAGTTCTCGGCCTCGCGGCGCAGGATCCGCACGCACGCGGAGTGGAACGTCGAGATCCACATCCCCTCGGCGCTCTGCCCCACCAGCTTCTCGACGCGCTCGCGCATCTCGGCCGCGGCCTTGTTGGTGAACGTGATCGCGAGGATCTGGCTCGGCCAGGCCTCGCCGTTGCCCAGGAGGCTCGCGATGCGCCGGGTGAGGACGCTGGTCTTGCCCGAGCCCGCACCCGCGACGATGAGCAGCGCGTCTCCGCGGTACTCGACCGCCTCGCGCTGCTGTGGGTTCAGCCCCGCGACGAGCTGCTCGTGCGCCGGGTCGGTGCGGGGCGCGTCCCCGGGGCCGCCGGGGGGACCGACGATGACCGGGGTGGCGCGGGAGTCGCTCGGATCGAAGAGGAAGCTCATGTCCCTCCGAGTGTAGATCGCCCCTCCGACACCGGGAGCGGTCAGGCGGTCCGCTGACGCGGCGCGGGCGAGGTGAGCGCCCCGCCGACGTCCAGTCCGCGCCACGCGAGGGAGAAGCCGAGCACGGCGAGCGCCGACGTCGACACCGCCAGGAGCTGCAGGAGCGCGAAGGCGGTGAGGTCCTTCGTGTCGTCGGGGTAGTACTGGATGCCCTGGACGGCGAGCGCCGCGAGCAGCACCACCACGATCACCGAGCACACCAGGAGCAGCCGGTTCACCCCGCGCCGCGCGGGCCTCTTCGGCGCTCGGCCCACCTGGGCCCTGGTGGTCAGCCACGCGCAGGCGGCGGAGGCGGAGGCGAGCGCGACGAGGTCGGCCCCGAGGACGTCGCTCGCCCGGTGCCAGGAGGCGGCCATCGTCAGGTTGCCGACCAGCACCACGACCGCGCCGCCCAGCGCGAGCACGACGGTCCGCGCGCGCCCGGGGACGACCATCGCCAGGGCGAAGACCACCGAGACGGCCGCCGCGGTGTGCCCGCTCGGGAAGCTGCCGCCGGTGTACCAGGAGTCGGTGTCGACCAGCTCGGGCCGCTCGAGGACCACGTTCTTGAGCAGCTGGGTGAGCCCGGCCGTGACGACGATCGAGCCGACGGAGGCGACGGCCAGCGCCGGGCGCCTCCGGATCAGCGCGATCGCCGCGACGAGCAGGGCGCCGACGACCATGGAGAGCGGGGTGACGTCCGCGAGCGCCCCCGCGGCGGCGCCGGTGGCGCGGCCGAAGACGAGGTCGGCGCCCCGGAGCCCCGAGTTCTCGACGCCCTGGCCCTGAGGGGTGAGCACGGCGAGCCAGTAGACGACGGCGACGCCGATCACGGCGAGGACGGCGGTGGTGATCCAGCGGCGGGTGATGCGCTCTCGGGTGGACACGGGGCCTCCTCTCGAGGGTCGGGCGGGCGGTGGTGAGCCGATGATGCCAGCGCAGCCTCCGCGTCCGCTCGGCACGCGCCGGACGAGAACCCGATCGGCGGACCGATCAGCCGCGGAGCAGGCGCTCCTGCTCGGCCGCCCGCGCCTCGATCGCCAGATCGGGCTGGTCGGCGAAGACGCCGTCCACTCCCGAGCGGAGGATCATCGCGAACTCCTCCTGCCAGCCGCCGTACTCCGCCGGGTCTTTCCCGCGGCGGTGCACCTTCTCGAGGAACCGGTTCTCGGCGCGCAGCGTCCAGCAGTAGACCTCGAGCCCGGCCGCGTGAGCGTCCTCGACGAGCGGACCGGTCCCCGTCGCCCGGCCGGCCGCGTCCCGCGAGAAGAGCATGCTCTTGTCGACGCTGATCCCGTCGACGGCTCCGGCGAGGTTCCGCAGTCCCGCCGGCGTGGTGAAGGCGGAGTAGGGGGCCGCGTCGGCGCCGTGGGCGGCCACGAGGTCGGGCGGGGCGCCGCGCGACTCGAGCAGGTAGATCCGGCGGGTGCCGACTCCGCTCACCGCGAGTCGCTCCAGAACGGTCTTCTCGAAGCTCTCGATCGTGAGCCGCGGGTCGCGCGGACCCCAGCCCGCGGCGGCGAGCTCCTCGCACAGCAGCACGTCCAGCGGCAGCCCGATCCCGGCGAAGTACGTCGCGTGCTTGATCTCGGCGACGAGCCCCGGCGGAGCGAGCGGATCGTCCTCCGCCGCCCGGTCCAGCAGCGCCAGCAGCTCGCTGAAGCGCAGCAGCGGGAACTGCCCGTCGAACGTGGCGCTGGAGCCGCGCACCGCCGGCAGCCGCTCGCGGGCCCGCAGCTCCGACAGCTCGTCCCAGGTGAAGTCCTCGGTGAACCAGCCGGTGATCTCGCGGCCGTCGATCCGCTTGGTGGTGCGGCGCGCAGCGAACTCCGGGCGCTTCTCGACGTCCGTCGTGCCGGAGATCTCGTTCTCGTGGCGGAGGACGAGCACGCCGTCGCGGGTCGCCACCAGATCGGGCTCGAGCGCATCGGCGCCCAGCGCGATCGCCAGCTCGTAGGCGGAGCGGGTGTGCTCCGGTCGGTAGCCGCTCGCTCCGCGGTGGCCGATGACGAGCGGTGACTGGCGCGCGGGCATGCCGCGATCCTACGGGCGGCTCTGCACGGCTCGCAGCGGAGTCGAGGTCCGCTCGAAGAGAACAGCCAGACTCTGAGAGGTGCTCTCAGATAAGGTGGTATCCATCGTCGCAGTCCTCTCGGATCCGCGGCGCACCCCGCACACACAGCGACTCAGATCCGCGAGTTCCCTCGGAGACCAGCGCACCTGAGAGAAGAGGAACCATGGCAAGCAACAATCCGGCCTTCGGACGCCCGGAGTTCAGCAACCGCGGCTACGCCGGCCGCGTGCAGGACCTCCCGGACGTCTCCCCCGGCACGCTCGACCAGATGTACTCCCGTCCGGCCGCCGGCTCCGTCGAGACCGACCGGATGACCGTCGAGGACACCCTCGCCAAGACCGCCCTCGCCTTCGTCGTGCTCCTCGCGGGTGCGGCCGTCGGCTGGTTCGTCCCGGGCCTGATGCTCCCCGCCGTGCTCGTCGCGCTGGTGCTGGGCATCGTCAACGCCTTCAAGAAGCAGCCGTCGCCCGCCCTGATCCTCGGCTACGCCGCGACCCAGGGCATCGCTGTCGGCGCGATCTCGAAGTTCTTCGAGAGCGCGTACGCCGGAGCGGTCGTCCAGGCCCTCATGGCGACCGTCATCGTGATCGGCGTCACCCTGGCGCTGTTCATGAACGGCAAGATCCGCACCTCGCCGAAGCTCAACAAGATCTTCTTCATCGGCATGATCAGCTACGCGGTGTTCTCGCTGGTGAACCTGGGCCTCGGCCTCTTCGGCGTCGGCGGCGGCTTCGGTCTCCGCACCGGCTTCATCGGCATCGTGATCGGCCTCATCGCCGTCGCGCTCGCCACGTACTCGCTCGTGATGGACTTCGAGTTCATCCAGCAGGGCGTGCGCAACCGCCTCCCCCGCATCTACGGCTGGACCGGCGCCTACGGCATCCTGGTCACCGTCGTCTGGATGTACCTGGAGATCCTGCGCCTCGTCGCGATCTTCCGCGAGTAGCACGGCGCACCACGTCCGACGGGCGCTCGACCTCCGGGTCGGGCGCCCGTCGTCGTTCCCGGCCTCAGCGTCGTTCCCGGTGCACTGCCGGGAGCGCCTGGCACGATGGAGGGATGAGCGCCGCAGACTTCCGGATCGTCGGCCTCGACGTCGCACGCGGCCTGGCCGTCCTCGGCATGTTCGCCGCCCACCTCGCCCCCGTCGAGAGCGAGATGCTCTGGAACGGCCGCAGCTCCGTCCTCTTCGCCGTGCTGGCGGGAGTGTCGATCGGGCTGATGACGGGCGGCGCACAGCGCTCCTCGCGGCCCTGGCAGGACACGGGATCGATCCTGCTCCGCGGGCTGTACCTGCTCGTCATCGGCGTCGCCCTCACCCTGCTCGGGACGCCGATCGCGGTGATCCTGCCGCACTACGGGGTGATGTTCCTCGTCGCGGCGCTGCTGCTCTTCCTGCCGCGGGCGGTCCTCGCCCTGCTGGTCGCGGTCGCGGCGATCGCCGGGCCCCTCGCGGTCGACGCGCTGACGAGCGCCGGCGGCTCCTGGCTCTCGACCCTGTCGCCCGACGAGGCGCTCCTGGCCGCGCAGCCCCTCATCTGGCTCACCCAGTACTACCCGGTGCCGTCGTGGCTGGCGTACGTGGTACTCGGCCTCCTGATCGCGCGCTGCGACGTCCGGTCCGCGACCACCCAGCGCTGGGTCGTCGTCGGCGGCGCCGTCTCGGCCGTGCTCGGCTACGGCGGCGGGCTGCTGCTCGGGGGTCCGGAGGCGGTGGAGGCGCACGCCAGCACCACCGCCGAGCTCCTCGGGGCGGGCGGGGTCGCCTGCGTGGTCCTCGGCGCGCTGACGGCTCTGCTGCAGCGGCTGCCGCTCCTGGCACGGGCGGCGACTCCGATCGCGGCCGTCGGTGCGATGCCGCTGACGATCTACTCGCTGCAGCTCGTGGCGCTGGCGGTGTACCTGGTCCCGTACGAGCCGTTCGACTTCGAGGCGTGGCGCAGCTGGACGCTGCTCGGCGTCTTCGTGGTCGGCTCGATCGTCGCCGCTCTCCTCTGGAGGCGGCTCGTGGGGCAGGGCCCGCTGGAGTGGCTGCTCGCGCGCGCGTCGCTGCGGCCTCGGGGTCCGCGCGCGGCGCTGGGTTAGGGTGGCCGGATGATCACGCGTCGCGAGGCCGCTCAGCGCCTCGACATCCCCCTCGAGATGGCGACGCGGCACGGCATCCCCACCCGTCTGTCGGAGGAGGAGCTCGCCGCCCTCGAGCAGGATCCGCCCGCCTGGCTCGTCCAGTCGCGCGCGAACCGCACCGGCAGGCGTCCCGTGTGGGTGACCCTCGACTGCGCCGTCTGCGGCCGCTCCGAGGCCGCCCGCCCGAAGAAGTGGTGGCCCGAGTTCACGTTCCTCGTCTGCGAGGACCACTCCCCCGCCTCCTGGCCGCACCACCCCGAGGGCCACCGCCGCGACGAGTACGACGGCATCGGCACCCGCTTCATCGGCGTGCTCGACACCCCCGCCTGACCCGCGCTCGCGAGCCTGCCGCCTGCACCTCGGCCCCCGGACCAGCGCCGACCCGCGTTCCCCGACCGCTCGGCAGGAGCTCGCTTCTCCGCCGGCACCCCAGGAACGTCCCCGCAGGGCCTCGTCCCGCTGACCGCCACTCGGAACGCCTCGCCAGGCACCGGTCAACCCCGACCGATCCCCCGGCCGAACCGCGGCCACCCGTTCCCTGAACAGCCACCTGAGCTCGTTCCCCGACCTGCATCCCGGGAACGGCCCCGCAGGGGCTCGTTCCCCTCTACCTGCACCCGGGAACGGCCCCGCAGGGGCTCGTTCCCCCACCCGCTCCCCTCAACAAGAAACGGCCCCCTTCGAAGGGAGCCGTTCCTGACGTTCCGCGGGTCTCCGCGCGGTCAGCTGCAAGGCGGAGAAGGGCGCGATACCGGAGGTATCGCAACCGCCGACAACGCCGCAGATGACCGTGCGGAGACCCGCGGAATCACTCCCACTCGATGGTGCCGGGGGGCTTGGACGTCACATCCAGCACCACCCGGTTCACGCCGCTCACCTCGTTGGTGATGCGGTTGGAGATTCTGGCGAGGAGGTCGTAGGGCAGGCGGGTCCAGTCGGCGGTCATCGCGTCTTCCGAGGAGACGGGGCGCAGGACGATGGGGTGGCCGTAGGTGCGGCCGTCGCCCTGGACTCCGACGGAGCGGACGTCGGCGAGGAGGACGACGGGGCACTGCCAGATCTCGGTGTCGAGGCCGGCGGCGGTGAGCTCGGCGCGGACGATGGCGTCGGCGTCCTGGAGGAGGTCGAGCCGCTCCTGGGTGACCTCGCCGACGATGCGGATGCCGAGGCCGGGTCCGGGGAAGGGCTGGCGGCCGACGATGACCTCGGGGAGGCCGAGCTCGCGGCCGATCGCGCGGACCTCGTCCTTGAAGAGGGTGCGGAGCGGCTCGACGAGGGCGAACTGCAGGTCCTCGGGGAGTCCGCCGACGTTGTGGTGGGACTTGATGTTGGCGGTGCCGGTCCCGCCGCCGGATTCGACGACGTCGGGGTAGAGCGTGCCCTGGACGAGGAAGTCGATCGTCTCGCCCTCGCCCTGCGCTTCGAGCACGAGCGCTTCGGCGGCGGCCTCGAAGGTGCGGATGAACTCGCGGCCGATGATCTTGCGCTTCTGCTCCGGGTCGCTGACGCCGGCGAGCGCGTCGAGGAACTGCTCGCGCGCGTCGACGGTGACCAGGCGGACGCCGGTCGCGGCGACGTAGTCCTCCTCGACCTGGCGGCGCTCGTCCTTGCGGAGGAGTCCGTGGTCGACGAAGACGCAGGTGAGCTGGTCGCCGATGGCACGGTGCACGATCGCAGCGGCGACGGCGGAGTCGACTCCGCCGGACAGGCCGCAGATGACGCGTCCGGTGCCGACCTGCTCGCGGATCACGGCGACCTGGTCGTCGATCACGTTGGAGGAGTTCCAGTCGGCCGGGATGCCCGCGGCGCGGTGGAGGAAGTTCTCGATGACGGCCTGGCCGTAGGCGGAGTGCTTGACCTCGGGGTGCCACTGCACGCCGTAGAGACGGCGCTCGTCGTTGCCGAAGGCGGCGACCGGGGTGGAGCTCGTGGAGGCGAGGACCTCGAAGCCCTCGGGCGCCTGTGCGACCGAGTCGCCGTGGCTCATCCACACCGTCTGGTCGGCGGGCTGCTCGCCGAGGAGCACGCCACCGTCGGTCGAGAGGGCGGCGTCCGTCGCTCCGTACTCGCGCAGCCCCGTGTTGGCGACCTCGCCGCCGAGCGTCTTCGCCATCACCTGGAAGCCGTAGCAGATGCCCAGGACCGGGACCCCGAGGTCGAAGATCGCGGGGTCGAGCTGCGGGGCACCCTCCTCGTACACGCTGGAGGGGCCGCCCGAGAGGATGATGCCGACGGGCGACTTCGCGGCGATCTCGGCGGCCGTGGCGTTGGAGGGCACGATCTCGGAGTAGACGTTCGCCTCGCGGACCCGGCGGGCGATCAGCTGCGCGTACTGCGCGCCGAAGTCGACGACGAGGACGGGCTGCGCGGCCAGGTGCGGCTGGGGAGCGGTGGGCTGCTCGCTAATGGGGGGCCTCCACGGAGTCGGTCGGGGTCTTCGGGTCGGTGCCGGCGGTCCGGCGCTCGAGGTACTGCTCGACCTCGCGGGCGATGCGGGTCTCGACGAAGAAGGAGAGGGTGGGCACCACGCCGCCGAGCGCGATGAGCACGAATCGCGTGAACGGCCAGCGCATGAGGCTCCACAGGCGGAAGTCGGCGAAGAGGTAGACGACGTAGAACCAGCCGTGCGCGATCAGGATGCCGGTGGACAGGTTCGCGCCGGTGCCGCTCGACGTGAACTCGCCTCCGGGCACCTCGTACATCGGGGCGAAGTGCAGGACGCCCTGCTGGCCGAAGGCGAACAGCTCGAGGTGGAAGACGTACTTGAGCAGCATCTCCGCGCAGAGCAGGAGCAGCATCACGCCGGTGATGATCGAGGTCACCCGGTAGAAGCGCAGCGCGCTCCGGATCGCAGGGAACTGCGCGGGCTTGGGCTCGAGGGGCATGACGACCAGTTTACGGTGCGGGGGCGGGGGCCTCGGCCCGGTCGCCCAGGTCGGCGCGGGCGCGCTCCTCGGCGTCGAGCGCCTCCTCGGCCTCGCGCTCCCACGCGTCCTTGACGAGGCGGAACCAGAGGTAGAGGGCGAAGCCGGCGAAGACGACCCACTCGATCGCGTAGAAGACGTTGAGCCAGTTCAGCGAGACGTCGCTCACGCGCGCCGGGGAGTCGATGGCCTCGAGGCCGGCGACCGGCTCGTCGACGACGACGTAGCCCTGGTAGACGTCCTGCGGCGGGTCCGGCCAGCGGTTGATCAGCGCGGGGACGGAGAGCGCGGTGAGGGTGGCGGGGTCCAGGCCCTCCGCCGGCGCCTCCGCGGCCTCGTTGGCCACGAGGCGGCCGATGAAGGAGGAGGGCGCCTGCTCGCTCCCGCTGTTGAGCGCGTCCGCGACGGACTGCGCCTGCGCTTCGTCCTGCGTCCAGCCGTAGGCGAGCACCAGATCGGCGTCGGCGGTGCGGGTACGGGCGATGACCCACCAGCCCGGCTGCTCGCCGTTCAGGCGGCCGCCGAGGATCTCGGCACCGCCCGGCACGAAGACGGACGAGCCCTCCACGCGCTGTCCGTCGGCGGTCGCCGTGATCGAGCGGGAGGGGGTCGCGACCTCGGCGAGCGGGAGCGTCGTCTCCGACACTCCGGAGTCGGGCGCGGCGGCTTCGACCGCGCGGCCGACCTGCCACTGCCCGAGCGCGGCGAAGAGCCCGGCGATCAGGAGTGCGAGCGCCAGCGCGGCGATCCAGCGCGGGCGCCGGGCCACCTGCCCGACCGTGCTCTGCGTCATTCGTCCCTCGTCCGCCCTCGATCCGTGCGGTGTCCCGCGGGCCGGATCGAGCCTAACCCGTGAGTGTGGGAGCTCCGTGGGATCAGTAGTCGGGCTCCCTCGGGCGGCGGGGCCGGGCGTCGTCGGCGCCGTCGGACTGCTGCATCGCCTGGTCGATGAGCGCCTGGCGCATCGGATCGGGGAACTCGTCGTCGAGCTCGTCCGGCTCCGCGGGGCGCCTCGGAGGAGCGGGGGCCTCCTCCGCGGAGACGGCGGGCGCGGCCATCGCCGCCTCCACGAGCGCGAAGTCCTCCTCGTCCATGGCCGTGGCCGCTGCGGGTGCCGGGCGGTGCCGCCGCCGCGAGAGGAACGCGCCGATGCTCTCGGAGCGCGAGGCGAGGATCGGCCCGACGATCGCCATGATCAGCACGTAGAGGCCGGCGAAGGGCTGGATCCGCTCGTCGAGCCCCGCCGAGAGCGAGAGCGTCGCCAGGATGAGCGCGAACTCGCCGCGGTTGTGCAGGATGAACGCCGCGTTCAGGCCCGCGCGCGGTCCGAGCTTGTTGAGCCACGCGACGAACTGCCCCGCGCCGAGGTTGAGGACGATGGTCATCACCGCGGCGATCAGCACCGGGACCACGACGCTCGGGAACGCGCCGGGATCCAGCCCGAGACCGAAGTTGACGAAGAAGAACGCGCCGAACACGTCGCGCAGCGGGATCGCGATGTGCTCGACCCTCGACCGGAACCGCGTCGCTCCGATGACCAGTCCGATCAGGAACGCGCCGATGGCGTCCGTCACTCCGAGGACCTCGCCGATGCCGCCGAACAGGATGGCGAGACCGAAGAACAGGATCGTGAACAGCTCGTCGTCGCGAGTGCGGAAGAAGCGGGAGACGACCTTCCCGCCCCAGCGGGCGATCGCGAACATCACCACGAGGAACGCGAACGCGATGACGAGCTTGAGCACCACCGGCCACGGCTCCGTCTCGCCCGAGAGCACGACGGACACGATCGCCAGGTAGACCGCGATGAAGATGTCCTCGACGACCGTGACGCCCAGGATCATCGGCGTCTCGGGGTTCGCCAGGCGCTTGAGCTCGATCAGCAGCTTGGTGACGATCGCGCTCGAGCTCGTCGCCGTGATGCCGGCGATGATCAGCGCCTCGCGGCTCCCCCAGCCCAGCGCGAAGCCGAAGCCGAGGCCGACGGCCATGTTGACCGCGATGTAGGAGCCGCCGGAGAGGATCAGGCGGCCGGCGTTCCCGAAGAACTCGTCCTGGTCGAACTCCAGGCCGAGGTTGAACAGCAGGAGTATCAGCCCGAAGACCGCGGTCAGCTCGATGTAGCTCGACTCGAAGTCGAGCGGGAAGAGGTGGAAGTTCGGGCTCGCGAGGAGCCCGACGACCATGTAGATCGGGATGGCCGGGAGCCCGATCGTCCTCCCCAGCCGGCCGAGGACGTAGGCGACGACGAACAGGACGCCGAGGACGATGAGGTCTTCGCCGTGGTGCATCCTCAGGCTCCGGGCGGGGCGTCGACCGTCTTGGCGAAGCTGCCGGTGCGGAAGAACGCGAACGCCTTGGCGACCTTCTCGGGGCTGCCGGCGACCACGAGGGTGTCGCCGGGGAAGACGCGGAAGTCGGGGGCCGGCGCCGGATTGGCGGCGTCGCCCCGGACCACGGCGACGACGGTCAGCCCGACGATCCCGCGGTCGGCGGGCTTGCCGAGCTGCTGTCCGGCGATGTGGTCGTCGTAGTCCACGGTGAACCAGTCGATCGAGAGGCCCGGGATCTGGTCGAGCGCGGTCAGCGACTCCGTGATCTGCGTGCCGCCGAGCAGCTCGGCGAGGGTGTGCGCCTCGTCGTCGCTCAGGCGGAGCGACACCTTGGCGCCGTCCTGGTCGCCCTCGGCGAACGTGATCAGGTCGCTGTGGCCGGAGCGGTGGGCGATGACCCCGACCTTGCCGCCGTCGGCCGTCAGGAACGTGTGCAGAACGCCGACACCGGGCAGTTTGACCCTGCGGACCTCGACCATGCGTGCTCCCTCCGCGCCGTGCGGCGCTCCCACTCGGGACTTCCAGCTTAGGCGCGTGCGGAGCCCTCCTGCCGAGGGAACCCCGACCCGTCGAGGGATCCCGCAGTTTCCCGGCGGCCTCGGCGGTCCTGCGTCCCTCGCTGTCCACAGGGGGTGGGGGGAGTCTCCACAGGAGGAGCGGAGGGAGGGAAAGGGGGGCGGAAGCGTGCAGTGGGGATCTATCGAGGCGGGGCGTGAGGCCGGTCGGACGAGTCCGTGCGGCTGCGCCGCGGTACGCGCGGACCGGCGAGTGGGCGGGGGCCTCCGCGGACGAGCGGCAGCGGGCGCGGATCGACGCCGTGGCCGCGACCTGGAGCGCGCCCTTCGTCCTCCGCGAGTCGGCGGCGGCGGCGGCGGTCCGGGACGCCCCTTGGTCGAGCCTCTTGCGGAGACCGTGCATGTCGAGGGGCGACGGACCCGGGCAGCCGGACGTGGAACGGCGTCGCGGAGCGCGCGTCCGCCCTCACCCGCACTGATCGACGGACTCGCCGTCTCGGATCTCGCGCAGACCACCGTCGATCCGAACCGACCCGGCGTTCCTCGGGGGCCGCTCGCCCGAGCTCGTGCTTCTCGCCGAGAAGCGCCGGGAAGACCGGATCCGCGCGCGCGGGTCCGCAGCGTCGTCCGCCGGGCTGGCGCGAGGCCTACGACGCCAGCCCGTCCGGCCGACCCGCGCCGGCGTCCGCCGCGTCCAGGGACCCCCGGGCCGTCGAGGGAGCCCGCTGTTCGCGGCGGCCTCGACGGTCAGGATCGCCTCGGTCGGTGAGCGTCAGCTGGGCTGGTACGGCGCGACGACGACCTCGACCCGCTGGAACTCCTTGAGGTCGGAGTAGCCGGTCGTCGCCATCGAGCGGCGCAGGGCGCCGATGAGATTCGCCGTGCCGTCGGCGCCGGTTGCCGGGCCGTAGAGGACCTGCTCGAGGGTGCCGACGGTGCCGACCTCGACGCGGCGGCCGCGCGGCAGCTGCGGGTGGTGCGCCTCCGCGCCCCAGTGCCAGCCCCCGCCGGGAGCGTCGGTCGCGCGGGCCAGCGCCGAGCCGAGCATCACGGCGTCCGCGCCCACCGCGACGGCCTTCACGATGTCGCCGGAGGTGCCGAGGCCGCCGTCCGCGATGACGTGCACGTAGCGTCCGCCCGACTCGTCGAGGTAGTCGCGGCGAGCGCCGGCGACATCGGCGACCGCGGTCGCCATCGGAGCCTGGATGCCGAGCGTCGTGCGGGTGGTGGAGGCGGCACCGCCGCCGAACCCGACGAGGACGCCCGCGGCGCCCGTGCGCATGAGGTGCAGGGCCGCGGTGTAGGTGGAGGCGCCGCCGACGATGACGGGCACGTCGAGCTCGTAGATGAACTTCTTGAGGTTCAGCGGCTCGGTGTCGCGCGAGACGTGCTCGGCCGAGACGGTCGTGCCGCGGATGACGAACACGTCGACCCCGGCGTCGACGACGGTCTGGTACAGCTCCGCGATCCGCTGGGGCGACAGGGCCCCGGCGACGGTCACGCCCGCGGCGCGGATCTCGGCCAGGCGCGCGGTCACCAGCTCGGGGCGGATCGGAGCGGAGTAGATCTCCTGCATCCGCTGCGTCGCGGTCTCGGCCGGAAGCCGACGGATCTCCTCGAGCAGCGGCTCCGGGTCCTCGTACCGCGTCCACAGACCCTCGAGGTCGAGGACGCCCAGCGCCCCCAGATGCCCGAGCCGGATCGCCGTCGCCGGCGACACCACCGAGTCCATCGGCGCGGCGAGGATCGGCGTCGCGAACTGGTACGCGTCGATCGACCACTTCACCGACACGACCTCGGGGTCGCGCGTCCGGCGGCTCGGGACGACGGCGATGTCGTCGAAGGCGTACGCGCGGCGGGCGCGCTTGGCGCGCCCGATCTCGATCTCCATGACGCAGAGTTTACTGTGGCTCGCTCCTCGCTCCGCTCGTCGCTCGCCCGCGGTCGGCCCGAGCGGGCGGTCGCGTTCCCAAGAGCGTCCCGCGTCCGCGCTACGACGATCCGCTCGCACGCGGATCGCCGGTCACCGCTGAGCGGTATCAGCCGTGGCTCGCTCCTCGCTCCGCTCGCCGCTCGCCCGCGGTCGGCCCGAGCGGGCGGTCGCGTTCCGCAGAGCGTCACGCGTCCGCGCTACGCCGATCCGCTGGAAAGCGGATCGCTTGCTTCCGCTCCCACCGGGCTCCACACCAGGCCGCGATCGACGCGAGCGGGCGCACACCACCAGCAGGTGAAGCCTGCGCGGCCGCGACGACGACTTGCTGGGACACGGGACGCCAGTCCCCACTCCGTCGCGCTCACGCGGTGAGGCACGACCACTCCCCCGCATGCGGAAAGGCGGAGGCCCTCCCCCCGCAGTCGCGGCGGCGCCCCGCGCCGCTCGCGCTGCGTCCCCCGCCCCTCAGCCGAGAATCGGTGCTCGTCTCCCGGATGGAGGCGGCGGATCGGGATCCCGGCCCCTCCGGCGTGGTGGGCGTATGGGCCGCAGGCCCATCGGGCAGAGGGGCCGCGATCCCGATCCGCCGCCGGCCCCCACCAGACCCCTCAGCGCCGGTAGTTCGGCGCCTCCACCACCATCTGCACATCGTGCGGGTGCGACTCCTTCAGCCCGGCCGCCGTGATGCGCACGAACTTCCCGCGCTCCTTCAGCTCGGGGATGGTGCGCGCTCCGACGTAGAACATCGACTGGCGGAGCCCGCCGGCGAGCTGGTACGCCACGTTCGCGAGCGGGCCGCGGTAGGGCACCTGGCCCTCGATGCCCTCGGCGATCAGCTTGTCGTCGGTGGGCACGTCGGACTGGAAGTAGCGGTCCTTCGAGTAGGAGGTCCGCTCGCCGCGGGTCTGCAGGGCGCCGAGGGAGCCCATGCCGCGGTAGGTCTTGAACTGCTTGCCGTTCTGGAACACGAGGTCGCCGGGGCTCTCCTCGCAGCCCGCGAGGAGCGAGCCGAGCATCACGGTGTCGGCGCCGGCGACGAGCGCCTTGGCGATGTCGCCGGAGTACTGGAGGCCGCCGTCGGCGATCACCGGCACGCCGGACTCGCGCGCGGCGAGGGACGCCTCGTAGACCGCGGTGACCTGCGGGACTCCGACGCCGGCGACGACGCGGGTGGTGCAGATCGAGCCGGGGCCGACGCCGACCTTGATGGCGTCGGCGCCCGCGTCGACGAGGGCCTGCGCCCCGGAGCGGGTCGCGACGTTGCCGCCGATGACGTCGACGCCGGCGAACGCGGAGTCGGACTTCAGGCGGCGGATGATGTCGAGCACGCCGGCGGAGTCGCCGTTGGCGGTGTCGACGACGATCACGTCGACTCCCGCGTCGAGCAGGGCGGTGGCGCGCTGCCAGGCGTCGCCGAAGAAGCCGATCGCGGCGCCGACCCGGAGGCGGCCCTCGTCGTCCTTCGTGGCGTTGGGGTACTGCTCCGACTTGTCGAAGTCCTTGACCGTGATGAGGCCGGCGAGCTTGCCCTGCGCGTCGACGAGCGGCAGCTTCTCGATCTTGTGCTGCGCGAAGAGGGCGATGACCTCGCTGTCGGGGATGCCGACGCGGCCCGTGATCAGGCCGGTGCTGGTCATCACGTCGCGGACGAGCGTGGTCGCCTTCTCGAACGGCGAGACGAAGCGCATGTCGCGGTTGGTGATGATGCCCACGAGCACGCCGGTGGAGTCGACGACGGGGAGGCCGCTGATCCGGTACTGGCCGCAGAGGTCGTCCACCTGGGCGACGGTGGCGTCCGGGGTGGTGGTGACGGGGTTCGAGACCATGCCCGACTCGCTCCGCTTCACCCGGTCGACCTGGTCGGCCTGGTCGGCGATGGAGAGGTTGCGGTGCAGGACGCCGAAGCCGCCCTGGCGGGCCATCGCGATCGCCATGCGCGCCTCGGTGACGGTGTCCATCGCCGCGGAGAGCAGCGGGGTCGCCACGCTGATGCGCTTGGTGAGACGGGAGGCCGTGTCGGCCTCGCTCGGGATGACGTCGGTGTGCCCCGGAAGGAGCATGACGTCGTCGTAGGTGAGTCCGAGGAATCCGAAGGGATCCGGCTGGTCCATCAATGCCCCTTAGCAGGTCGAGTGCGGGAGCCCGGAGAGGACGGGAGGAGTCCGCTCACGAGCGCCACGGTTGTTCGATCTTAAGCGCCGCAGGGCCCGCGGTATTCCTCGACGGCGCGGCCGCCGGGCCGCGGATGGGCGCTGGAGCGCTCTCCTCTCCCTCATAATGTCGTCACGCGTAAGTGCGGACGGTGAAACACCGCCGACACATGCGGAACGTATGGTCAACCAACGTTGTTTGACGACGGCGATTCGGGCGTGCCCGGAGACCCCATCCGTCTGTGCACCCTGACGAGAGGTAGACGTCTTGCTCACAGCCAGCCGTTCGATGCGCCGCCAGCGCTCGACGACCCTGCATCCGACGGACCGGGAGGCGCCCCGTGGATAGGAGACGCCCGAGGCTCCGAGACCGGCTCCTGGCCCTGGGTCTGCTCGCCGCGACCCTCACCGGGATCGCCGCGGCGGCCCCTGCCGCACTCGCCGCCACCACCGCCGACCAGTCGATCATCGCCTGGGTCCGCGTGCAGGGGACGAACGAGAACCTGACGGGGGTGACCGTCGAGATCGGCGGCGACGCCTCCGCGACCGTGACCACCGGCGAGGACGGCCGGGCCACGTTCCCCCTCGACGCCGCGGGCACCTACACGGTGACCGTCGACGAGGAGTCCCTGCCCGCCGACAAGGGCTACCCCGCCGCGGGTCAGAACCCGAAGCAGGTGAAGATCGTCGCCTCGCAGAACCAGATCGTGAACTTCATCGTCTCGACGGCCAACCCGAAGGGCTCCGGAGCGACCGTCCCGGTCCCGACGGACTCCGCGGCTCCGACGAGCCCCGCGACCGAGGGCACGACCGGCAACGACGCGACGAACCCCGACGGCACGTCCAATGCGGTGAACCAGCCGGTGTCGGCCGACACGTTCTGGATCATCTTCTGGCCGAAGGTCGTCACCGGCCTGATCTTCGGGCTCCTGATCGCCCTCGCGGCGATCGGCGCCTCGCTGATCTACGGCGTGACCGGCCTGAACAACTTCGCCCACGGCGAGCTGGTCACCTTCGGCGCGCTGATGGCGTACCTCTTCTCCGGGGTCTTCGGACTCCCGGCGCTGCTGGCCATCCCGATCGCGGTGATCCTCGGCGGGGCCTTCGGCTTCGTCCAGGACGGACTGCTCTGGAAGCCGCTGCGGAAGAAGGGCATCCAGCTCATCCCGCTGATGATCGTGACGATCGGCCTCTCGCTGGCCCTGCGCTACGTGTTCGTCTTCTTCTTCGGAGCCGACCGGCTCTCGCTCCCCAACAGCACCGCTCCGTTCTTCACGGTGCCGGAGCTCGGGATCAGCCTGAAGTTCACCGACATCGTCGGCGCCGTCGTCGGCGTCGTCTGCATCGTCGCCGTGGCCTACGTCCTCACGAAGACGAAGATCGGCAAGGCGATGCGGGCGGTCTCGGACAACCGGGCCCTCGCCTCCGCCTCGGGCATCAACGTCGAGCGCGTCATCCGCGTCGTCTGGGTGATGTCGGGCGCTCTCGCCGCGCTGGCGGGCGTCTACATCGGCTACTACCAGTCGCTGCGCTGGGACACGGGAGCGTCGATCCTGCTGCTGATCTTCGCGGCGATCACGCTCGGCGGACTCGGCTCCGCCTACGGCGCGCTGGTCGGCTCGCTCATCATCGGACTGATGATGAACATCTCGACGATCTGGATCCCGGAGAACCTCAAGTACGTGGCTCCGCTCGTTCTCATGATCATCATCCTCCTGGTCAGGCCGCAGGGAATCCTGGGCCGCAAGGAACGGATCGGCTAGGACACCATGAACCTCAACTTCATCTGGCTGGCGATCGGGCAGATCGTCGATCCCACTGTCGCCGCGTACGCGCTGGCGACCATCGGCCTGGTCATCCACTTCGGATTCACGGGGCTGCTCAACTTCGGACAGGCCGGCTTCATGGCAGTGGGCGGCTACGCCTTCGCCATCACCTCGGTCAAGTTCGAATGGCCCGTCTGGGGCTCCTTCCTCGCGACGATCGTCGCGGCGACCGTCTTCGCGCTCATCCTGGGCATCCCGACGCTGCGGCTGCGGGCCGACTACCTCTCGATCGTCACGATCGCGGCGGCGGAGATCATCCGGCTCTCGGTCAAGACCCCCGAGTTCTCGGCGATCACCGGCGGCTCGGAGGGCATCAACGGCGCGGCGAAGGCGTTCAACGACCTCAACCCGCTGCCCGAGGGCCGCTGGGGCATCGGCGTGCTCACCTACAGCCAGGACCAGTGGTGGGTGCGGATCGTCGGCTGGGGCCTCGTGCTCCTGGCCTGCCTCCTGGTGTTCCTCCTGATGCGCAGCCCCTGGGGCCGCGTCATCAAGGGCATCCGCGAGGACGAGGACGCCGTGCGCTCGCTCGGCAAGAACGTCTTCTCGTACAAGATCCAGGCGCTCATCCTGGGCGGCGTGCTCGGAGGCCTCGCAGGAGCGCTGTTCATCCTCCCCCGCTCGCTCCAGCCCGACAACTACGGCACCCAGCTCACGTTCTTCCTCTACACGATCATGCTGCTGGGCGGCGCCGCGACGGTCTTCGGACCCGTCGTCGGCTCGATCATCTTCTGGGTCGTCCTCGGTCTGACCGACGGACTGCTCACGCTCGGGATCGACACCGGGGTCCTCAACAACGACCTCATCCGCCTCACCACCGTGCAGACCGGACCCATCCGGTTCATCGTGGTGGGGGTAGCCCTCATGCTCCTGGTGATCTTCAGACCCCAGGGGATCTTCGGCAAGAAGAAGGATCTGCACTTTGCCTAAGACGCCGGTCTCGGACATCACCGAGGAAGCAATCGTCCCCGGGGTCAGGAAGAAGGACCCCATCGTCGTCGCCGACAACGTCAGCCGCCGCTTCGGCGGCCTGACCGCGGTCGACGTCGAGCACCTCGAGATCCCCCGCGGATCCATCACCGCCCTGATCGGCCCGAACGGGGCCGGCAAGACCACGTTCTTCAACCTGCTGACGGGCTTCGACAAGCCCAACACCGGCAAGTGGAACTTCAAGGGCAAGAACCTCGCCAACGTCCCGGCCTACCGGGTGTCGCGGATGGGCATGGTGCGCACGTTCCAGCTCACCAAGGCGCTCGGCGGCATGACAGTGCTCGAGAACATGCTGCTCGGCGCGAAGGGGCAGAAGGGCGAGAACATCTTCACCTCGCTCATCCGCCCGCTGTGGTCGAAGGAGGAGGACTCGATCGAGCAGCGCGCGATCCGCCTGCTCGAGAAGTTCAAGCTGGACACCAAGCGGGACGACTACGCGTCGAGCCTGTCGGGCGGCCAGAAGAAGCTGCTCGAGATGGCGCGGGCGCTGATGTCGGAGCCCGAGCTCGTCATGCTCGACGAGCCGATGGCCGGCGTGAACCCGGCGCTGACGCAGTCGCTCCTCGGTCACATCGTGAACCTGAAGGACGAGGGCATGACCGTGCTCTTCGTCGAGCACGACATGCACATGGTCAACACGATCGCCGACTGGGTGATCGTGATGGCCGAGGGCAAGGTCGTCGCCGAGGGCCCGCCCTCGACCGTGATGAACGACCCGGCCGTCATCGACGCGTACCTCGGCGCGCACCACGACACCGACCTGGGCACGATCGAGGGCCAGCTCGAGATCGCCGAGGAGATGGACTCCGACCTCGTCCGCGAGGACGTGGAGCGGCAGGCGGATAAGGCCGGCATCCCGACGCCCGGCCACGACGCTCCGGCGGCCGGAACGGCGTCCCCGTCGGCCTCCGCGCCGACGAGCGTCGCCCCGACGACCGACGCCCCGGCCGTCGAATTCGAGAAGGACGAGAGATGACCGCCGACACGACGACTCCGAACACCCTCGAGACGCACGATCTGCACGCGGGCTACGTGCCGGGGGTCAACATCCTCAACGGCTCGAACGTCTACGTGAAGCGCGGCGAGCTCGTCGGGATCATCGGCCCGAACGGTGCAGGCAAGTCGACGCTGCTGAAGGCGATGTTCGGCCTGGTCAACATCCGCCAGGGGACCGTCCTGCTGAACGGCGAGGACATCACCGGCCTCAAGGCCGACAAGCTGGTGTCCAAGGGCGTGGGCTTCGTGCCGCAGAACAACAACGTCTTCCCGTCGCTCACCATCGAGGAGAACCTCGAGATGGGCATGTACCAGAAGCCGAAGCTGTACAAGGAGCGGCTCGAGTTCGTCACCGAGCTCTTCCCGGAGCTCAGCAAGCGGCTCAAGCAGCGCTCGGGGTCGCTCTCGGGCGGTGAGCGCCAGATGGTGGCGATGTCGCGGGCTCTGATGATGGACCCGTCGATGCTGCTGCTCGACGAGCCCAGCGCCGGCCTGTCCCCGATGCGGCAGGACGAGACGTTCGTCAACGTGCAGCGGATCAACCGCGCGGGCGTCTCGATCATGATCGTCGAGCAGAACGCGCGGCGGGCGCTGCAGATCTGCGACCGCGGCTACGTCCTCGACCAGGGCCGCGACGCCTACGAGGGCGCGGGCCGGGAGCTGATGAACGATCCGAAGGTCATCGAGCTCTACCTGGGCACGCTCGCCACGACCAACGAGGTCACCACGAGCACCCCGACCGTCGGCGGCTGACCCCCGCTGCGAAGGGCCCGTCGTCTCCGGACGGCGGGCCCTTCGTCGTTGCCGGGGCGCGGAGCGGGCGCGAGCGGGCCGAGGGGCCGGTGCGGCTCCGGGGCGGAGGCGGGGCCGCTCGCCCAGGGCGCCGTGCCGCTCGGAGACCACTCGGAGCAGGTCGGGAAGGCAGGCGGCTCGGTGCCCGGAGACGCGCCGGCACGGGGTGCCGCAGAAGGGAGGCGGGGGGGGCCGCTCTCCCGGCGCGGACAGGCCTTCACCGGTCTCTCCGCGATGCCCGCCGAACCCCCGGCAAGTCGGCGGAACGACGGTCTGGACACTCGGTCTCCTGTCCGCGGGACGAGGGCAGGACAGCGAGAGTCTCTCCGCACCAGCGACCCCCACGAGGGGGACAGGATATCGCCCTGCCTGCCGTAGTTTTGGGGACACGGGACAGCCCTGCAGGGGGACGTCCCGCTCCCCTCTCCCCCGGTAGGGACCGCGATCGGTCGCCGATCTCCTCCCCTCCCCGCAGCGCCTCGAGCGCCGCGTCGTCCGCCTCGAAGGAGCCGACCATGAAGAGCTACACCCCCGCCCCTGTGGAACTCGGAGCCGGCTTCGGCACCGGTGCGATCGGCGACTACGAGCGCTGGCGCGTCGTCGGCGTCTACGCCCAGGTCGTCATCGCCGAGACCACCGGCGGCAAGCGCCGCAACTACAGCCGTTCCTTCGTCACGTACCGCCTGGCGCAGGAGGCGGAGCTGCTCCGCGCCTCCTAGGTCCTCCGCACTCCACGAGCGCGCGTCCTCCCTCGGGAGGGCGCGCGCTTCTGCGTTCCCGCTCGACGTCGTCGCTCCCGCCCGCGGTCCGGCAGGGCGCCCCTCGAGGCCGGGAGAGGCGCTCGGAGGCGTTCACAGGCCGTCCGAGCCGCTCCTCCTCCCGGGTGTCTCCTCGACGCGACGCCAGGCCCTGGACGCCGCGCAGCCGTCCGCCCGCACCCGACAGCGGACGCCCGCGCGGACGACCGCCGCGCCTCGCTGCGTCCGCGCGACCGGCGCGTCTCCGCCTCTGCCCTCCGGGAACGGCGAAGGGGCCCGGTCCGAAGACCGAGCCCCTCAGGGATGCGGCAGGAGCCGCGTCACCGCGTCGTCAGTTCAGCGAACCCTCGACGGTCTCCTCGAAGGAGGTGGTGTTGCCCGTGCCGTACTTGTAGATCGAGACCGAGGCCTCGCTGGTGTCGCCGTTCTCGTCGAACGAGATCGGGCCGGAGAGGCCGTCGTAGTCGACGTCCTCGCCGTCGGCGATGAGCTTCGCGCAGTCGGCGAAGGTCGTGCACTTGGTGCCGCCCTCCGAGACCGACATGAGGTTGTCGCGGATGGTCGCACCGTCCGTCGCCTTGCCCTGGAGCGCGGCGAGAGCGGTCAGGACCGTGGCGTCGTACGACTCCGGCGCATAGCTGAACACGGTCAGCGCGTCGTTGCCCTGCGACTCGACGAGCGACTGCAGCTTGCCCTGGAAGTCCTCGGACGCCTGGACGCCCGGGTTGGTGAACTGCGCGCCGGCGATGTCGACGTTGGTGTCGGACTCGCCGATGACGCCGTAGTTGCCGTCCGTGCCGTAGAGCTTCGAGAAGTCGAAGCCCTTGGCCGAGAGCTGCTCCGCGATGGTCTTGATCTCGTCGAACGAGATGACGACCAGCGCGTCGGGGTTCGGGGCGAGGACCGAGGTCAGCGCCGAGTTGAAGTCGGTCGAGGCCGGCTCGAAGATCTCCTCGGCCGCGACGGATGCTCCGCCCGCCTCGAGGGTCTCCTTGATGTTCTTCTCGAGGCCGGTGCCGTACGCGTCGTTCATGTACAGGATCGAGACGTTGGTCTTGCCGTCGCCGAGGATCTTGTTGCCGAGGATGCGGCCCTGGAGCACGTCCGAGGGAGCGGTGCGCCAGTAGTAGCCGTCGTCGTCGTAGGTCGTGAAGTCCGGCGAGGTGTTGGCCGGCGAGATCTGGACGACGCCCGCCTGGGTCACCTGGTCGATGAAGGTCTTCGAGACGCCCGAGGACGCCGCGCCGATGATGGCGGAGACGTTGTCGGCGATGAGGGACGTGGCCGACTGCGTCGCGATGTCGGTCGTGGTGTCGCCCGAGTCCTTCTGCTCCACGTCGATCGTGATGCCGGCCTTGGCGTCGTTGATGTCGACGACCGCCTGGTCGACGCCCGCGATCTCGGGCGGGCCGAGGACGGCGAGGGTGCCGGTCTGCGGGAGGATCGTGCCGATCTTGAGGGACAGGTCGCCCGAGCCGCTGTCGCCGCTCGATCCGCTGTCGCCGCCGCCGGCGCAGCCGGCGAGGACGAGAGCGCTGGCGCCCAGAATGGCGACGCCGCCGAGGGTTGCCCGGAGGGACCGCGCGCGGGCCGAGCCGGCCTTCGCGTAAACGCCCATGTTGCTCCTTGAGAGGTGTGTGTCAGTGGGAGCGGCGCCGGTGGCAACCGCTCGGCCAACCTAACCTCCGAAGCAGCCGTGAACAATACAGGGGTGTTACCAATACGTTTCGCGACCGGATCGTTACCATTCCGCTGTCGCGCCGCGCCAGGACGACGCGTTCCGCAGATCAGACGGAGGATCGGCGCCGTCTGCGCTCCGCGGCGACGAGGTCGCCTGAGAAGATCGCCAGGGCGGCCCACACCAGCGCGAAGCCGATCCAGCGCTCGAGCGGCATCTCCTCGTGCAGGACGAAGGCCCCGACGAGGAACTGCAGGAACGGCGTCAGGTACTGCACGAAGCCGACGATCGACAGCGGGAGCCGGCGCGCGGCGCCCGCGAACAGGAGCAGCGGGACGGCCGTGACGATGCCGGCCGAGGCGAGGATGAGGGCGTGCCCCGTCCCCTCCGTCGTCAGGGTCAGCCCCACCGTGGAGCCGACGACCGCCAGCTGCACGACGGCGAGCGGCGTCAGCCAGAGCGTCTCGAGCGTCAGTCCGCCGACCGCGTCCACCGTGCCGCCGACGCGGCTCTTCACCAGGCCGTAGAGGCCGAACGAGAAGGCGAGGGCGAGCGAGATCCACGGGAAGGATCCGTAGCCCACCGCGATGACCAGCACCGCGACCGCGCTGACGCCCATCGCGGCCCACTGCAGTGGCCGGAGGCGCTCGCGCAGCACCAGGACGCCCAGCAGCACCGTGACCAGCGGGTTCATGAAGTAGCCCAGGGCCGCCTCGATGACGTGGCCCGTGGTCGTGGCGATCACGTAGACCTGCCAGTTGACGTAGATGAGCACGCCCGCGATCGCCATCACGCCGAGCAGGCGGGGGCGGCGCAGCAGCGCGCCGAAGGAGCGCCAGCCGCGGAGGACCGTGAGCAGGATCACGCAGAAGACGAGCGAGAAGAGCACTCGGAACGCGACGATCTCGAACGGCGAGGCCGGCGCCATCGCGATGAAGTAGAGGGGCATCGCACCCCAGAGCAGGTAGGCCGAGAACGCGAACAGCAGCCCCGTGCCGGACATCCCGCCCGGGCGTCCCGCCGCTCCGAGCGCCTCCACTCCTTCGCCGACGGGCACGTCCGAAGGGGACGGCGAGACGGACTCGGCAGGGGTGCGGGAGCTGGTCACTCCCCCGATGCTACGCAGCCGCGGGGTGGGGAGACGGCCCCGTAGCGGGCGGATCAGGCCACTGGCCGCGAGGAGGACCGGGAACGACGGAAGGGCCCGCCGACCGAGGTCGACGGGCCCTTCCGAGGGATGCTGCCTAGCGGACGACGACCGCGAGGACGTCGCGAGCGGAGAGGACCAGCAGGTCCTCGCCACCGAACTTGACCTCGGTTCCGCCGTACTTGGAGTAGATCACCTTGTCGCCGACGGCGACGTCGAGCGGCACGCGGTTGCCGTTGTCGTCGATGCGACCGGGTCCGACGGCGACGACCTCGCCCTCCTGCGGCTTCTCCTTGGCGGTATCGGGGATGACGAGACCGGAAGCGGTCACCTGCTCCGCCTCGACCTGCTTGATGACGATGCGATCTTCGAGCGGCTTGATGGACACCGACACGGTTGACCTCTTTCTTGACGACGATGTGGGCGGAACGCGGTTCTGGCACACACGCTCCGAGAGTGCTAGATCCATCGTAGGGGCTCCGCTGGCACTCGTGCAATCAGAGTGCCAAGCGGGGCGGCGGACCCGCCGGGAAGCCGTGGCCTACCATGGCCGGATGCGACGCGACGAGCTGGTCGAGCTCCTCTCCCCCGAGGGCCTCCGGCTCCTCGACTCCCTCGACGGCTACCGGTCCGACGACCTGGTGCGGGCCGTGGCACGCCTCCGGGCCGCCGGCCACTCCCCCGTCCTCGTCGCCGCGGTGCTCACCCAGGCGAGGCTCCGGCAGAAGGCGGAGGCGAAGTTCGGAGAGTTCGCCCGCTCGATGCTCTTCACGGACGCGGGACTCGAGCAGGCGACGCGGCTGCGCGTCGCCGCCCTGCACGCCGGCCGGTTCGCCGCGGCGGGAGCGGCGCGCGTCGCCGACCTCGGCAGCGGGATCGGCGGCGACGCCCTCGCGATGGCCGCGATCGACCTGGCGGTCACCGCCGTCGAGGCCGACGAGGTCACCGCGACCCTGGCCAGCTTCAACCTCGCCCCGTTCCCCGCGGCGAGCGCCGTGCACTCGACGGCCGAGGCCTTCGACCTCGACGGCTTCGACGCCGTCTACCTGGACCCGGCACGCCGCACGGCGGGCCACCGCGAGACCCGCCGGCTCGACGATCCGGACGACTACTCCCCCTCGCTCGACTTCGCGTTCGGCCTGGCCGAGCATCGTCCCGTGGGCGTGAAGG
This sequence comes from Rathayibacter sp. AY1B8, assembly GCF_002932775.1. Taxonomy (NCBI): domain Bacteria; kingdom Bacillati; phylum Actinomycetota; class Actinomycetes; order Micrococcales; family Microbacteriaceae; genus Rathayibacter; species Rathayibacter sp. AY1B8. The sequence continues at coordinate 39,634 of NZ_PSWJ01000029.1, forward strand.
TGGGTCCCGGCTTCGACCGCGAGCGCCTGCCGCGGGACGCCGAGGCGCAGTGGGTCTCGGTCGACGGGGAGCTGGTCGAGACCGGGCTCTGGTTCGGTTCTCTGGCGCGCACGGGCGTGCGCCGCTCCGCTCTGCTGCTCGGCGCGACCGGCTCCTCCGAGCTCACCGCGGCGGGCGACAGCGAGGACGAGGAGGTCGGCCCCCTCGGCGCGTTCGTGCACGAGCCGGACGGCTCCGCGATCCGCGCGCGCCTCCTGGGCGAGCTCGCGCGCTCCAGCGGCTCGCGGATGCTCTCGCCCGGCATCGCCTATCTGACGGGCGACGATGCGGCTGCCTCGCCCTTCCTCCGCAGCTTCCGGGTCCTCGCCGAGCTGCCGCTGGACGAGCGCACGCTGGCGAAGGAGCTGCGCACCCGCGGCATCGGCGTGCTCGAGATCAAGAAGCGCGGGGTGGACGTCGACCCCGCCCGCTTCCGCAAGCGGCTGGGCCTCTCCGGCACCGGCAGCGCGGTGCTGATCCTGACGCGGATCGCCGGGCGCCACCGCGCGCTGCTCGCGGAGCGCGTCGAGCGGCCCGCGCCGGCTCAGTAGCCGGAGGTGCCGGCGGCGAGGGCGACCACGACGAAGACGAGGAAGACCGCCAGGTAGATCAGCGAGACGGCGATGCCGGCGAACCCGGTGATGATCGCGGTCAGCGCGAAGCCGCGTGCGGCCGGCTCGCGCCGGCGTCCGAGGAATCCGAGCACGACGGCCGGAGCCGACAGCAGGAAGCCGAAGCCGGCGGCGAAGAGCGTGATGACCAGGCCGACGATGCCGAGGATCATCCCGACGAGGCTCAGCGTGCGCGGGACGACGGGCGCCGGTGCGGCCGCGTAGGCGGCGGGGTGGCCGGGCGCGGAGGAGTAGGCGGGCGCCGAGGGGTACGCCGCCGCCCCCGAGCAGGAGGCGCGGCACGCCCCGGTCGCGGCAGGCGGCGAGCGCCTTCGTGAGCAGGACGTCGGCGACCGCCTCGCGGAAGCTCGCCG
>NZ_PSWJ01000003.1:0-189879 GCF_002932775.1 Rathayibacter sp. AY1B8
CCGCGGGAGTCTCCGGGCGTCAGCCCTTCACCGCTCCGCTCATGATGCCCGCGATGAGCTGGCGTCCGGCGAGCAGGAACAGCACCAGCAGCGGAATCACCGAGAGCACAGCGCCGGCCAGCACGATCGAGTAGTCGACGTAGTAGCCCGACTGCAGCTGCGCGAGCGCCGTCTGCAGGGTCGGGTTCGTCGGGCTGAGGACGATCAGCGGCCAGAGGAAGTCGGTCCAGGCCATCATGAACGTGAAGAGCCCGAGGATCGCCATCGCCGGTCGCGCCGCCGGGACGGCGACGGTGAGGAACGTCCGGAACTGGTTCGCTCCGTCCACGCGCGCCGCCTCGATCAGCTCGTCCGGGATCACGTCGACCAGGTACTGCCGCATGAAGAACACGCCGAACGCGGTGACCAGCGTCGGCACGATCACGGCGCCGAGCGAGCCGGTCCAGCCGAGCTGTCGCATCAGGATGAACAGCGGGATGATGCCGAGCTGCGTCGGGATCGCCATGGTCGCGACCACTCCGATCATCAGGCCGTCGCGCCCGCGGAACCGCAGCTTCGCGAAGGCGTAGCCGGCGAGCGTCGAGAACGACACGACCGAGAGCGTGATGATCCCCGAGACGATGACGCTGTTCAGCAGCGCCGTCCAGAACGGGATCGCCGTCAGCACCTGCGAGGCGTTGGCGAGGAAGTTGCCGCCCGGGACGAGCGGCAGGGTCTCGCTGCGGGTCGCGTTCGAGCCGCTCGCCACGACGAACGACCACCACAGCGGATAGGTCGAGCCGAGGATGAAGGCGCTCAGCAGCCCGTACGTGAGGAAGCCGGGCCGGTCGACGCGGCCGGCGCGGGAGGCGCGGACGCGGCGCACCGGGAAGGCGGCGGAGGTGGCGGGGGCGGTCATCGCTCGCTCTCGTTCTGGCCGAGGCCGGTGGTGGTGAGCAGGGGGTCCGCGGCGGCGATCTCGTCGGCGGTCGCGGGGCGGGCGGAGCGCCGCTTCGAGCGCTGCGAGATCCGGTTCTCGACGGAGGCGATCCGCCGCGAGATCGCGAAGTTCAGCAGGCCGATCAGCACGATCAGGAGGAACAGCAGCCACGCGATCGCGGCCGCCTCGCCGAAGTTCTGGCGGAAGAACGCCATCTCCCAGAGGTAGAGGACGGTGGTCTGGAACTGCCGGTCCGAGCCGCCGATGCCGCCCGCGTTCGACACGTCGAACAGGCGCGGCTCCGCGAAGATCTGCAGGCCGCCGATGGTGGCGGTGATGATCACGAAGATCAGGGTCGGCCGGATGCTGGGGATCGTGATCGAGCGGAAGCGGCGGAACGCGTTCGCCCCGTCGATCGCGGCCGACTCGTGCAGCTCGCGCGGCACGGCCTGCATGGCGGCGAGGAGGATGAGGGCGTTGTAGCCGGTCCAGCGCCAGTTGACCATCGTCGCGATCGCGACGTGGCTGGCGAGGCGGTCGTTGGTCCACTCGATCGGGCTGATGCCCACCAGGCCGATCAGATTGTTGATCAGGCCCTCCTGGTCGCTGAAGACGCTCGAGAAGATCAGCGCGACCGCGACCGGCGAGACGATGTACGGCAGCAGGACGCTCATCCGCCAGAAGGTGCTGGCTCGCAGCGCCTGGTCGAGGGCGGCTGCGAGCAGCAGCGCGACGGCGAGCTGCGGGATCGTGGAGAGCAGGAAGATGCTCAGCGTGTTGACGATCGAGTTCCAGAAGAAGCGGTCGCCGAGCACGGCCGCGAAGTTCGCGAACCCGACGAAGTCGCCCTGGCCCTGGAGCAGCTGCCAGTCGTAGAGCGACACGACGAGCGTGTAGACCAGCGGGAACGCTCCGGTGAGCGCGAAGAGCAGGAAGAACGGCGAGATGTAGAGGTAGGGCGAGGCCTTCACGTCGAAGCGGCTCGCGCGCTGGCGGAAGGTCAGCGGGAGTCGGGGCGCCGGGCGCCGCTTCCCCGCGGGGGGCGTCGCCGTGGTCGGCGGGGTGAGTGTGCTCGTCATGGCGCTCTCTTCGAGGTCGAGTCGGAGTCGGAGGGGATGCGGCGGGGCCGGAGTCTCTCGTGCGGCGGGGCCGGCCGGGAGGAGTCGCGGGCAGCGGGGCCGGAGAGGCCTCGGCCGGCGGGCGGAAGCGTTTCTCCCGGCGGCGAGGTGGCCCGGGATGCGGGCGGCCCGGCCGCACGGGGACCGGGAGGTCCGGTGGCGGCCGGACCTCCCGTGATGGTGGGGCCTCGTCCCGGAGGGGTCAGCCCCCGGGCGTCGGCCCGACCGGATCAGTCGACGAGCTCGTCGAGGAGCTGGAGCGCCTCGTTCCAGCCCTCCTTGCCGTCGATCTCGCCGCGGTCGACCTTCTGCAGGACCGGTCCGAAGACGTTCTCCTGGATCAGCGAGTCGTCCGGGCCCTTGTACTGGGCGACGACGCCCTCGGCGCGCTGCGCGAGGATCGCGCCGGTCGGGGAGTCGTTCATGCCGGGGTCGGGAGCGGCCGCGGAGGCGAGCTCCTTCTGCGCGTCGAGGGTGCTCGGGAACGGTCCGGCCGCCTCGAACGCCTTCAGCTGCTGCTCCGGCTCGCTGAGCCACGACGCCAGCGCGGCGGCCTCGGCGGGGTGCTTCGACTGGGTCGGGACGGAGAGGAACGAGCCGCCCCAGTTGGCGGGGCCGCCGGGGAAGACGTCGGCGAAGTCCCAGCCGGTGGCCTCGGCGTTCCCGCCGCCGGCCTCGACGTTGCTCTTCAGCGTGCCGAACATCCAGCCCGGGCAGACGAAGGTGGCGAAGGTCTGGTCGGTGAACGACTTGCCCTTGTTCCAGTCCCACGCCTTCTGCGCGGCCGAGAGGCCGGAGGCGGTGGCGTCGGTCAGCTGACCCCAGCGCTCCTCGAGCTCCGGGTTGCCCTCGACGTTCAGCTCGCCGTCGGAGGTGTAGTACCCCTCGGGCAGCTGGTTGACCATGGCGTTCCAGACGAATCCGGAGTGGTCGAACCACGCCTTGCCGGTGGCGTCGTGGTACTTCTGGCCGGCGGCGAAGTAGTCGTCCCAGGTCGCGTCCGGTCCGCCGAGCATCTCGGCGACGGCGGCGCGGTCGGTGGGCATGCCGGCGGCCTCGAAGGCGGCCGTGTTGTAGCAGAGGCCCTCGGGTCCGATGTCGGTGCCGTAGCCGATGACGCGTCCCTCGGGGTCGGTCGCCTGCTCGTACTTCCAGTCGACCCAGTCGGCCTTGCGGTCCTCGATGCCGTGGTCGCGCAGGTCGACGAACTGGTCCGAGACCTCCATGACGGAGCCGAGCCAGCCCTCCTCGATGGCGACGACGTCGGCGAGTCCGGAGCCGGCGGCGAGCTTGGTGAACGCGTCGGTCCGCGCGTTGCCGCCGGTGTCGATGTTGTTCGGGACGATGGTGATCCCCGGGTTGGCGTCCTCGTACTCGCCGTAGAGCTCGTCGAAGCCCATGGCGTTGAACGTGGTGACGGTCAGCTCGATCTCGCCGCCCTCGGAGGCGTCGGATCCCGACGAGCATCCGGTGACGATCAGGGCGAGGGCCGAGGCGCCGGCGATCGCCGCGGCGATCCTGGTGCGTCGTGAATAGGGCACGGTCACTCCTTCGTGATGGTGGTGGGGCACCCCTGCGAGCGCTCTCACGCGTGCTGTTCCGCGTATGTGAGAGCGCTCTCACGAGGTGTGCGGCGAGCTTACGCACGCCCCCGCGGAGAGGTCAAGCGTTTTCGAGAGAGCGCTCTCATCGAATTGATGGTCCGCGCCCAGCCGCGCGCCTCCCCGCCGCCCTCGCCCCCGCGAGAACGCAGAAGTCGCGGTACTCGACCGCGAGTACCGCGACTTCCGACTCACCGCCCCCTGCCGATCGAGTAGCGGCTACTCGACCAGCAGGGCCGCCCTCAGCCCACCAGCACCGCGAAGCCCTGCGCGGGCAGCTGCACGGAGACGGCTCCGGAGGGCGACGTCTCGCTCACGAGCGCGCCGTCCTGCGAGTAGACGCGCAGGGTGCCCCACGGTCGACGACACCCTCCTGCTGTCACCGCTCATCGTTCCGCCCGAGGCCGAGATGAAGAAGGCCCTGCTGCTGAGCGAGCGGTTCTCGACGATCGCTCCGCGCGGGTTCCCACCCACCGAAGCCATGGCCGAGATGAAGGAGCGAGGCTGGTGGATTCCCGCCCATCTCGACGATCTCGACGAGCGCGCTCGAGAACGCGCCGTCCGCGAGTGCATCCGCGCCGCAGAGCGGTACACCTTCACGACCGACGACTGGAAGCAGTCCGACCGGCTGTTCGCCCGCAAGCTCCCCTACGAACTGGAGCACTGGCTCCTTGCAAACGACTACCTCCGGCCCGCTTCTCACGACGGCTCTCAGTTCCGCGCGACCAGGGAGAACCTGGTCCCCGCGCTCCTCGCGATCTGCGGCCGACGCCTCTGCCAGGCGAAGGGCTGGCAGTACGGCGTGGCCACGACCGCGACGGCCCGGCAGGCGCTGTTCGCGATCGACGACGCCACCGACCAACGGGCTCTCGCCCTCACGCTCTACGACATCCCCGAGCCGCACCCGGAGGCGACCTTCGACGACATCGTGGCCTTCCGTCAGAGCAAGGAGAAGCTGCTCGCCCGGTACATCGACGGTCTCCGGGACGTGCGGCACGCCGTCGCCGAGGCGGAGGACAGCCGGGAGCTCGAGGACGCGCTCCTCACCTACAAGGCGCGCGTCACGGAGCTGCATCGATCGTCCGGCCCTCTGAAGGGCGAGGGCGGCGGGCGACTCGATCCGATGACTCTGCTGATCCCGATGACCGAGGTCGGCGTCGCGGTCGGAGACTGGTTGACCTCTGGGCCGAGCTTCGCTCCGATCGTCCTGGCGGTGCGAGCCGTCGCCTCGGTCGTCACTCTGCGCCGGCACGACGCGACGTCCTACCTCTCCGCCGCAGTGGCGAAGAACCTGATCGAGGCGCCGGAGAGCCGGGCGGTGACGGTCGGCCTGCGGGACTGACCGAGGACCCCCACGTCACCGCCGAAGCAGACCAGCTCCTACGCCCCCCGCACCCCCTCCGCGTGACGGCTCTGCGGCGGTGGCCCCGAGCTGCCCCGGAGCACTGTCGGCGGGATCGTCATCGACAGGGTCGGCGTCCTGTCGCCCGCGATGCGTTGCTCGAGCAGCGAGAAGGCGCGCTGTCCGAGGTCGTCGAAGTCCTGCGACACCGTCGTGATCGACGGGCGCCAGATCGACGAGAGCGGGTGGTCGTCGAAACCCACCACGCTGACATCGCCCGGCACTGTGCGGCCGGAGTCCGTGAGGCCGGCAATGACCCCCATCGCGAGCTCGTCGTTGCCGCAGAAGATCGCCGTGATGTCGGGGGCCTGCGCGAGCTCGGCACCGATCGCGACGCCGGACGCGGCTTCCCAGGTGCCGGCGACGACGGCCGGCACGACGGCGCCCGACTCCCGCAGCGCGTCGCGCCACCCGGTCGTCCTGCCGTCCTCGGTCCCCGACCGGGAGGGCGGCACCGTCACGTGGTGCACGGTGCGATGGCCGAGCTGCAGGAGGTGCTCCGTGATCGCCCGCCCTCCGGCGACCTCGTCCAGCGCGGCTTGCGGATGGAGGCCGTCCAGCTCGCCCGAGGCGACGACCACGGGAAGGTGCTCCGGGAGGTGCGGGAGTGCGGCGACGCCCGCGGGATCGAACTTGAGCACGATGACTCCCGCGAGCGGCAGCCTGAGAGCCGCATCGATGGCGGCGCGGGCCGAGCTCGACCCCTCGTCGTCGATGACGGCGATGGTCACCGAGTATCCGGCCGTCCTCGCGGCCTGCTCGATGCCGCGGATCGTGGACGAGTACCCGTAGATGGTGGTGTCGGAGCTGAGGACGGCGATCGTGGTGGCGCCGCCGCGCACCAGTGCCCGGGCGGTCGCGCTCGGCCGGTAGTCGAGAGCCTGGATCGCGTCGGTCACCCGCCGGGTCAGCTCCGGGCTGACGCGAGCCGCTCCGGTGAGCACCCGCGACACGGTGGGCACCGACACCCGGGCGTACTCGGCGACGTCCGAGATCGTCGCCGCGCGGTCGCTCGCGGCCGGGACGTCATCGCCGACGGACAGCTGCTTCACGAGACCGGACCTCCCTCCTCGACCCTATCGAGGGCGGCTCCGGCCAGGAGCGGGCCCGCCCCCGTGGTCGAGGTCAGGTGGAGGACGTCGGCGCCCCGGGGGACGTCGATCGTGACGGACACCGTCGCGAAGTTCGCCCAGTCGTGCGTGAAGGGGAACGTCACCGGGACCGCCGGTCCGTCCCCGGCTCGGACCTGGAGGTGACGGTCGATGACGTCGGTGTTGTAGAGGTGTCCTGTCCTCCGGTCGGCGTTGCTGTACCGCAACGAGAGCAGGTAGCGCCCGGCGGAGGGCGCGACGAGCTCCGCCGCTCCGGCGGGCCGCCCGTCCGCCGATCCGAGACCGTCGATGACGGGGACGGCCGCATCGCTGCTCAGCCGAGCCCCGCCCGTCAGCCGCCACCGCTCGTCGGACACCGGGATCTCGGACGTCCCCCGGCTCGACGGCTCGACGGTCAGCGCCCTGATCGCCGTCGCCCTGTCAGCGGTGATCTGGATTTCGCTGATGCCGGCCGGCAGCACCACGCTGTCCAGCCGGGTCAGCACGGTGCCGTCGAGCTCGACGGTCGCTCCGGCGTCGCTGTCCAGGCTCAGGCGGTACCGGGCACGGTCGGGCACCCCGACGTGGAAGGAGAGGCTGTCGCCGGGTCCGACGATCACCGCGGTCCTGGCGCCGTCGGCTCCGTGCCGCACCTCGCCTCCCACGCGCAGCGCCCTGCTCGCCGGATAGTGCCGCACCGGCACGAGCGTGTGGAGCTCGATGCGGTCGATCGCCAGATCGGCACCGTCGAGAGGCCGGACGGCGACGACGTGCGGCCCCGCGTCGAGCGTGACGGGCGTCTCGACCCGTCCGGTGAATCCGCGGGCGAGAGTCGCCGGCAGCTCGATCCGGACGGCGTCGCGTCCGTCGATCCGGACCTCGGCCGTCGCCGGGACGGAGTCCGTTCCGTAGTGCAGCGCGAGGACGTGCTCGCCCTCCTGCTCCACCACGACCGGGAACTCGGCCCGGCTGCCGGCGTCCGGAGTCCCCGAGATGCCGGATCGCCCCGTTCCCGCGTACTGCTGCATGTCGTCGTCGTGCCGAGTCCACGTCAGGCCTTCGCCCGTGGCGGCGTCCGCGGGCACCATGACGGGGGCCGGGACAGCAGTCGACGGAGCGCCGTCGTCCGGCGCGATCGTCACGCGGTACGCCGCCAGGGGGTCGTCGTTCGCGATCCCGAAGCGGAGGACGCCGTCGCTCGTGCCGACGGGCTCGTCGACGACGGTCGTGGTGCTGCTGAGCGGACCTTCGTACCCGCTCCACTCGACACGCTCCACGGCGACCCGCCAGTGCCCGCCGGCCGCGAGCCCGCGGACCTCCACCTCCACGGGGTGACGGCCTCCGCCGATCAGCGCGGTCACGATGTCCCCCTCCCGCGCCGCGAGGGAGTGGAGGGAGTCGCGGACGCTCGAGGCGGCCGTCTCGGAGCGCACGGTCTCGCCGCGCAGGGCGGCGTACCAGTGCAGGAGCCACCAGCCGCCGTTCGCCTGATGACGTCCGACCGCGTGGTCGTCGAGGTTCCCCGCCATCGTCCAGTAGGCGAGGTCGCCGTCGATCTTCCCGGTCTCGAGGATGTCGATCCACTGGATGAGCCGTCCGGGCACCGAGGTGTCCCGCCGGTTCGCGTACTCGTCGATGTTCACGGGGAGCGGCGGGATCGAGAGCTCCTCCTCCAGAGCGCGGTAGTGCTCCAGATGACGGGGCAGCAGCTCGAGCGAGGAGGGCTGCAGTTCGTGCCACGCCATGATGTCGGGGAGGACGCCGTTGGCCTTGCCGTACTCGAGGAGGTCGCGGACGCGGTTCGGGTAGTAGTGGGACTCGTTCGGCCCGACGATCCGCGCGTCGGGGTCGACGGCGCGGATGGCGCGGTGCAGCGTCGTCCAATCGGCGAGGAACCTGTCCCGGCCGGCCGCGTCCCATGCGGCGTACCAGATCCAGTCCCCCTCGTTGAAGGGCACGTACACGAATCGTCCCCGGTCCTCACGACGGGAGATCGTGCGGACGGTGTCCTGCACCAGCTCCGCGTAGCGGTCGACCCCGATCTCCTCGTACGGCCACTGCTCGAGGAGGTCCTGCAGGTAGACGACCATCTCCTCGCCTCCGGCGGCGAAGAAGTCGTCCGCGACCTCGAGGGCGTCGCCTCCCGGGTGCTGGAGCCCCCCGGGGGCCTTCTGCGCCAGGGTGCGCGGGCGGATGCCGGAGAGCAGCGCGGACGAGGGCGCGTCGGGACTCCCGAGCCCGTACAGCATCCCGGTCGCGCCGCCGTGCACCTCACCGGTGGTGGCCGACGCGTCGATGACCACGTGCTCGACGAACGGCGAGCGCCCGATCCGGAAGGTCCGCGCGGCGGGCTCGTCGTCCCCGCCGGGGAGCGAGACGGTGAGCACCCCCCGCTCCTGGTCCCACTCGGTGACCCACGGCGTGAGGCGGCGCGGGAAGACGGTCTCGACGACGAGCGGCCCGCCGCGGAAGGCGGGCAGCGGCACGTCGATCGATCGATCCCCCTCGCGGCGCCAGAGAGTGAGGTGCGTCTCGTCCTCGTCTCCGAGAGCGAGCGCGACCCAGGGCGCGGTCCACAGATCGATGCCGAGCGGCCAGGCCGCGTGCGCACGGGCGAGCCCCGGCCGGAGCCGCTTGTGCGCGGCGACCCCTTCGGCCACGAGCATCCGCTGGGCGGGACTCATGCCGTCGAGGCGCCCCGACAGGTAGAACCGTCCCAGCATCGCCGTGCAGAGGGTGAACGCGATCGCCTCGTCGCTCATGTCGGGCTGAGGGTAGGCCCAGTTAGCCGCCTGCTCGGGGACCATGGCGAGCGGAGCCGCGGCGGCGATCGGGGGGTAGGCGATCGGGTCCTGCTGGTCGCTGGTCGACTGCAGCTGGAGACGCGAGAGCATCGCCCCGTCCATCCGCATGGCGCCGGAGGCGCAGTTCTCCAGGACGAGGTCGGGGTGCCGGTCGAGGACCGCCTCCAGCCAGGCCAGATGCGCCCTGTTGTGCTCGAGGAGCCCGGCGCCGACGGAGGGCGCGCCCACGTCCGTGCCGGCCCCCGCGTCGATGTTGTAGTCGAGCTTGAAGTAGCCGACACCCAGCTCGCCGACCAGACGGTCGATGACGCCGTCGAGGTGGGCGATCGCGGCGGGATGGCGGAGGTCGAGCGTGTAGCGGCCGTGCTCCACCAGGCGCTCACCGAGCCTCTGGAGGAAGGCGTCGTCGGGAAGGCGCTCGGCGGCGGGGCTGCTGACGCCGATGACCTCCGGCTCGAGCCACAGCCCCGGCACCATGTCCCGCTCCCGGATGCGGTTCAGGACGGCGGTCAGCCCTCCGTCCGGGAACCGGACGGTGGAGGGCTGCCAGTCGCCGACGCTGTACCACCAGTCGCCGGAGTCGTCGTACCAGCCCGCGTCGATGCAGAAGATCTCCGCGCCCGCTTCGGCGGCCTGGTCGATGAGGGGCAGCAGGCGCTCGGTCGTCGGATCGCCCATCAGGGTGTTCATGTAGTCGTTGAAGACGACGGGACGGGTGGCGGAATCGGGATGCGGACGCCGCAGCGCTCGGCGACCGTCGGTGAGGGCGGCGAGAGCCTTGTCGAAGCCTCGTCCGGCGGAGAGCAGGACCGGGACGGTCGTGAAGGATCCACCGGGCTCGAGCGGCTGCAGCCACTGGTGGTCCTGATCGGTGGGGCCGGACAACGCCACGTAGGTCCCGTCAGGGTCCTCCCCCACTTCCCAGCGCCAGCCTCCGTTGTGCTCGACCTGCCAGGCGAGGGCGGCCTCCTCGGCGGGGTCCGACAGCGCGAGCACGCCGACGGGCAGCGCGCCGGCCGTCGACCAGGTCCCGGTGGAGGTGACGGCGTAGCCGTTCCGAGCGCCTCCGCCGTGCGCGTCCTTGCGCAGGTCGACGAGGAACGTGTCCAGCGGAGCGGTGGACCATCGCGATTCACCGACCCAGTCGCTGCGGCCCGAGGTGAGGGAGAGACGGGTCGGCCGGGTCTCCGCGTGGGATCCGACACCGACCCGGAGCGCCATCGACGTCACCGACCGCAGGACGCGGCGCTGGGTTCCGGTGTTGCGCACGACCGTCGTGCAGCGGACCGCCGCGGCTCCCTGCACGACCTCGAGGCGCAGCTCCGCTTCGAGACCGGCCTCGTCGTCCCCGAGCAGGACGATCGTCGAGACGACTCCGACCGACGCGACCGACCGGTGACTGCGGTAGCGGAGGCCGAGGCCGGCCTGCCCCCCGATGAGACGGGGTGTCGACGGAGCCCGCCCGGAGTCGCTGGTGACCACCTCCAAGGCCGGCCGGCCGGTCGCCAGGTCGCCGGTCGCTCCTCGGGGCCCGAATCGCAGCACTCGGAGCGGCTCGTCCCCGTCCTGAGCGAGGACGAGGTCGAGTGCGTCGTCACCGGCGTCGATGCGGATGGTGCCGGCGTCGGTGCCGGGGAGCGTGGGGGTCAGTGCGGACATGGATCCTCCTGGGAGCGGCGGGTCGGCCGCAGACGGGGCGAGTGGGGGATGCGGCTTACTTCACAGCGCCGGAGGTGACTCCGGCGATGATGCGGCGTTGGCCGATGACGAAGGCGACGACCATCGGGATGCTCATGATCACGATGTAGGCGAAGATCAGGTTCCAGTTCCTGACGTACTCCGACTGCGAGGCGACGTTGAACAGGCCGAGCGGCATGGTGCTGATCGGTCCTCCGCTGAGGATGAAGAAGGCGTAGAACACCTCGTTCCAGACGCTGATCGTCACGAGGATCGCGGCAGTGGCGAGGACGGGCTGCAGGAGCGGCAGGATCACGCGGAAGAACACTCCCACCGGGCCGGCGCCGTCGATGCGCGCCGCTTCTTCGAGCTCGAGAGGGATGGATCTCACGAAGCCGGTGATGAAGAAGATCGCCGTGGCCATGAAGCTGCCGCCGTAGACGCCGATCGCGCCGACGAGAGTGCCGTCCAGCCCGATGCTCTTCAGTGTGAGGACGATCATGATGACGGCGGGAGGGAGGATGATCCCGCTGATGCCGATGGAGTAGAGGACGGACGTGAGGCGGGACGACCGGCGGGCGAGGACCCATGCGGCGGCGGAGCCGAGACCGAGGACCAGCAGCACGCTGGGGATCGTCACGAGGAGGCTGCCTCCCATGGCGGCGAGGACTCCGCCCTGTGTGATGGCCTGCGCGTAGTTCTCGACGAAGTGCCACGTTGTGGGCAGTGAGAGATCCGGTGACGCCGAGTCCGCGGTGCTCTTGCCGGAGGTGATCACCAGCAGCCACAGCGGGATGCCGATGACGACCGCTGTCCCGATGACGGCGATGACGTTGTGGATGACCGACCCGGCGCGGCGGGAGACGGTGTACCCGGTCCGCGGCGGACGGGTTCCGGTCATGCTTCTCGTGCTCACAGCTGCTGCTCCCGACGTCGAAGGAAACCGATGACGGGGAAGGCCAGTACCACCACGAGGAGGAACAGGACCAGGCTCATCGTCGTGGACTGGGCGTAGAGCCCCTGCCCGAAGGTCCGGTAGATGAAGATGTTCAGCACTTCGGTCGTCTGCGCCGGCCCGCCGCGGGTGGTCGCCTGGACGGTGTCGAAGCCGTTCATCGAACCCAGCAGAGCGGTGGCGACGTTGAAGGTGATGGCGGGGGCGAGGAGCGGGAAGCGGACGCTGCGGAGAGTCCTCCACCACGACGCACCGTCGATGCGGGCCGCCTCGAGCACGTCCTCCGGGAGCGTCTTCAAGCCGGCGAGGAAGATCAGCATGGAGAGGCCCATCCACTTCCAGGACTGCACGAGGGAGACCACGACGATCGACCAGGTCGTGCTCCCCAGCCAGGCCGTGGTCACCTCCTGGCCCACGATCGCGCTGAGGATCCCGTTGAGAGCTCCCGAGGGCTGCAGGAACGCCTGGAAGATGTAGCCGACCGCGAGGGGCGAGATCAGGACGGGGATGAAGAAGAAGGCTCGGCCGATGCGGTTGATCCGCGTGTCCCGTTCGAAGAAGAGGGCGAGTGCCAGGCCGAAGAAGTTCTGGAAGACCGCCACGAGGAGCGCCCAGACGAGAGTGACGCGGACGGCGCGCAGCACCTCGTCATCGCCGAAGAGGGAGGTGAAGTTGTCGAAGCCGACGAAGTCCACGCTGTCGTTGTAGGCGGACCAGTTTGTGAAGGCGTAGAAGAAGTTGAGAACCGTCGGGAGTAGGAAGAAGACGGCGAGGATCGCGAAAGCCGGGATCAGGAACCAGAGCGGGTGGTTCCTCGCCGCGGCCCTGTCGGCGGACCGTCGCGTTCCGCTGCGTGCGGGCGGTCGCGGTTCGCCGCGCGTGGGCGGCCGTACGAGCGTGGTGGGCAGTGCCATGGGAGTCTCCGATCAAGAGGGTGGGGTCGGGCGCGGCAGGCGTGCCCGACCCCGGTACCGGGCTAGAAGCCTTCGGCTCCCTGCGCCTTAGCGAACTGCTCGAACTGCTTCTGAGTGGTGCTCGCGACGTCCTCCGGCGTGACCGTTCCCTGGAGCATGTTGGCCAGGTTGATGTACAGGTCGGGGTTCGCGATGGCCAGCGACTGCATGGAGCCGACGGAGGATCCGAGGGAGGCGGCGATCGTCGAGGCGACCTCCGGGACTCCGTCCGGAGTCGGAACGTCCGTCTGGATCGAGACGCCCTTGACCGCGGCCAGGTAGTCCGGGTAGTCGGTCGTGAGCCAGAAGTTCAGGAACTGCTTGGCCGCGGCCTCCCGCTCGGCGTCTCCCGTGCGGAACGCGACGACACCGTTCTTGTTGTCGGGGATCGACGTGGCGAGCGAGCCGTCCTTCGAGATGGGGAACCAGCCGATGTTCGCGTCGATGTCCTCCGTGGTGGAGGTCTGCTGCATCTGCAGGAGCAACGCGTTCACCTGGACCGACATGGCGGCGTCACCGCTGAGGAGCGCCGCGGCCTGGTCCTCGAACGTGCCGGTCTTGTAGTCGGAGTTGAACAGTCCCTGCGCGAAGAGATCGTTGTAGTTCGTGATCGCGTCGGTGATCGTCGGTCCGGTGAACTGCTCCTTGTTGGTGTTGATGTCCTCCCAGAGCCCGTTCTCCGCCGCCTCGGCCAGCTGCACCTGCACCCACCACTGCGTCGGCCACTGGGCTCCGCCCGCCTCGTAGAAGGCAGTGCCGCCGCTCGCCTTGATCTTCTCGGCCGTGGCGATCAGCTCGTCCCAGTTCTTGGGCTCGCTGGTGATGCCGGCGCTCTCGAACGCGGGCTTGTTGTAGTAGACGCCCATGACGGACGGAGAGCTGACGAGCGCCGCGTAGCGCGTGTCGTCGAGGATTCCGCTGACGTCTCGGACCGACGGGTCGAGACGGTCCAGCCACGGAGCGTCGTCGAGCGGAAGGAGGTTCCGCTCGGCCTGCAGAGCGCTCAGGGAGCTGGCCGTGGGCTGCCATGCGGCGAGATCGGGCATGTCGCCGGCGGCGACCTTGGTGAGGAGGCTCTGCTCGTAGGGAGCCGGGTACGCGACCTGCTTCCACGTCACGCCCGTGGCCTCGGCGAAGGCGTCCTGCACCTGCTTGAGGCCCGCGTCCGCGACCGCTCCGCCGCCGTACGTCAGCGTGACGCCCTCGAGGGATGCGGTGGGATCGTTCCACGGCACCTCCTCCCCCGACGAGGAGGAGAGGTCGCCGCCTGCAGCGCAACCGGAGAGCAGAAGGGCGGTCGAGGCCGCGAGCGCGGCGACGACGAACCGGGTTCGAAAAGTCATGATCTCGTCTTCCTTGAAGTGATCGCGGGCGACCTCGGCAGCGGTGATGTGCTGCTGGTCGCCAGATGAAGGGGATGGCCGGCTCTCAGACTCTCGGGAGAGCGGACGAGCGACACGGTGGCGAGCGATCCACTCCTTCGTGCACTCGAGCCCCGGTCTGAAAGCGATATCAGGATGCGTCTGAAAACGCTATCTGTCAAGAACGATCTTCGAGATCGGCTCCTGCTCCGCGTCGATCCGCGGCGGTGGGACCGTGGTCGGCACGACCGCGTCCCTCGGCCTCCCGGGGACGAGGAACGCGGAGTGCGGCCGGATCGAAGCGCCTACCAGGAGTCCCCTCCGCCCCATTCGATACCGTCTCCCCCATGCCCGACCCCTCTCCCGACGCTCCCGAGGTCGCCGCCGAGCACCTCCGCGCCGAGTTGCAGCTGCGGCGCTTCGGCCGGCTCCGCCTCACCATCGACATGGCGCTGGGCAGCGGGATCCTCGCGCCCTACGACCTCGTCGTCCTCCGCCTCGACACCGGAGCCGAGATCATCCGCGTGAAGGCCGACCTCACCGATCCCCACTACCTCCTCGGGCAGGTCGAGCTCGACCTCGAGACCAAGACGGTCGCGGGGTTCCTCGAGGAGTGGCGCCCCGCCTGACCGGGCCGGCACAGCCGCGATCCCGGGGAGAGCACGGCGCTGAGGCGACCGGAGCAGGACGGTGGAGATCCACACCCCCTCTCCTCACAGATCCGCAGGAACCCTGTCGCGCTCCTCACCGGCGACCACCACCGGCACCCACGCGCCGCGCGCCGGCCGCCCCGCCCACCACACGTACACTCCGGCGGCTACCACGGCGCCTCCGGCCGCGACCGCCCACCACGGGAACCCGGCGACGTCGGGCGACTCCCCCGCCGCGTCCACGTCCGACTGCGGCGTCGGGATCACCCGTTCGCCGGTGACGAGGATGCGGTGGGTGTTGATCCCGAGCGGGGTGCAGGTGACGAGGGTCAGGAGGTCCTGGCCGGGCTGCACGAGGAGGCTCTGCGTGTCCTCCGGCTCGACGACGAGCGTCTCGCGCACGCGGTAGGTGACCACCTCGCCGTAGACCTCGATGGTGAAGGTGTCGCCGACGTCGACGCGGTCGAGGTGGGTGAAGAGCTCGGCCGAGGCGAGGCCGCGGTGGCCGGTGAGCACCGAGTGGGTGGAGGGGCCGCCGACCGGCAGGGCGGTGCCCTCGAGGTGGCCGACGCCCCGCTCGAGGACGGCGTCGCTGGTGCCGTGGAAGATCGGCAGGTCCACGTCGATGGCGGGGATCCTGATCCGGGCCATCAGTCCCTCGGCGTCGCCGCGCAGGAGGGAGGAGTAGCGCTCCCGGTCGGCGACCTGCTCGTCGTCGGCGAGAGGGAGGCGCTCGTTCGCGGCGACGGCCGCGCCGCCACCGCTCAGGCTCTGGTTGTAGGCGCGGGCCTCGACGAGGTTCTGCCGGAGGGTCTCGGCGCCGAGGTCGGTGATGTCCTGCGCGAGGGAGTCGATCTCGCGCGCCTGCTCGACGGCGCTGAGCCAGCTCGCGGCGACGGGGTACAGCAGCAGCGCCACTCCCGAGAGGCTGATGAGCGCGATGACCAGCGGGGCGATCGGGAGCCGCCACCGCGGCCGGCGGTGGATCCGCCTCCGCGGAGGAAATGGGCTGGAGACAGAGGAATGCGGGGCACCCGACGGGTGCCCCGCATTCGACTTCGTCATGGTGTGACGTTACTCCGCGGTCTGAGCAGCCAGCGCGGTGCGGCGGCGCGAGGCGATCAGGCCCGAACCGAGCGCGAGGGCGAGGAGCGCGCCTCCACCGAGGGTGAACCACTGCGCGCCGCCACCGGTGAGGGGCAGGGCGAACGCCGGCACCTGGGTGTGGAGGAACTCGACGTAGTTCTGGACCGGCGCGGTGGCCGAGCTCGGTCCGGCGACGACCTGGGTCAGCACCTGGGCCGGGGTGGGCAGACGGAATCCGGCGGGCGGGGTGAGCTCGCGGACGTAGTAGTTGCCCGGCGTGATGATCGGGATCTCGACGATGCCGTTCGCTCCGGTGGTCCAGTTCTGGTTTCCGTTGATGAAGACCGGGTTCTGGCCGAGGTTGGCGTCGTTCTCGGTGAGGAACACCTGGTAGACCGCGCCGGCGAGCGGCACGCGGTTGGCGCCGTTGTTCTGGTAGGCGAACACGGTCAGCTGACCGATCGGGGTGCTGCCGGTGACCGTCTCCGTGGCCCCGTTCACGACGCTCGTCGCCGAGTTGATGATGATGCCGCTGGCCGGGATGGCGTTGGCGCGGGTGAGCACCGTGAGCGTGACGTCGCCGCCCTGCAGACCCTGGAGCTTCGTGAGGCCGGGCTGCAGGAAGTTCAGCGTGACGTTCCGGGTCGCGGCGTCGTAGCCGAGCGTGTAGTCGGTGTTCGCGATGAACGCAGGTGCGGGCGCGGTGCCCGCGGCGCTGGTCACCGTGATGCCGGTGGGCGCGACGCCGGCCGGGCCGGTCGGCAGGTAGGTCAGCTCGGCGGGCAGCGTGTCGGTGAGGGAGAACGTCTCCAGCGTGTCACCGGCGGCGAGCACCGGCACGTCCGAGGCGATGGCCCAGCGGATGAGGTCGGGGTTGCGCGCCTCGACCGAGTTCGCCGCCGCGGGGACGCGCGTCTTGGTGAGCTCCGTGACCGCGTTCTTGGGGTAGACGTGGACGTCGTAGATCCACTGGTTCGCCGGCGCACCGGTCGGGCCCGTCGGGAACGGCAGGGTCACGAGGAACGGCGCCGCGCCGTTGGTCGCTCCGGCGGGGAGCTGGGTCTCGGTCACGAGGTAGAGGCCGAGCGGCATGCTCGCGCCGTTGTTGAACACGGCCTCGCCGTCCGTGCCGCTGGTGGCGGTGAAGGTGTCGGCGGCGGTGACGCGGGTCGCGGCGGAGCCCGGGGTCAGGTTCGCGACCTGGTTCCAGCCGTCGGGCGTGGTGAGGTCGACGCCCTGGACGCGCGCGGCGGTGAACACGGCGCCGGGCAGCGCGTCCCCGGGGACCGTGATCTCCTGGCCGGTGCCGATCGCCTGGCCGTTGTTGGAGCCCAGCGCGAGCTTGTGCACGGTGAGGGTGCGGCTGATGGTCGGGTCGATGTTGCCGGGCAGCGTAACCGCTGACGCCGGCGCGACGGCGGTGAACACCGCCGCAGCGCTCAGCGCGAGGACGCCGGCTGCGGCGGCGAGCCGCCTGGTGAGTGTGCGGGACATGTGATCTCTCCTACTGAGGTCGTGAGTGCTGGTGTCGTGGAGTCGAGGGTGTGCGGGAAAGGGTCTGCGGGAGAGCGCCGGGGCTCTCGGTCGGGGCGTCACCGGGAAGGGCCTCGCAGCCTTCGGCGCCGCTCCCAGAGGAGGAGGCCGAGTGCGAAAGTGAGCACCGACCCCCCGCCCAGGAGAAACGCGTCGGTGCTGGCGCCACCGGTCAGTGGCAGGCGTGTGGGGTCCACGGGGGCGTTGACGAAGCGGTAGACCGCTGTCTGCCCGGCCGTGGGGGCCGTGATGGTCCGCGAGGCCACCGGGGACCACGTCGTCCCGGTCAGGCGCTCGAGACGCAGCTCCTGGTAGGCGAGGCGACGGGTCGGGTCCGTCGCCGCCTCCGACAGCGTGTAGCCGTGGCCCGGTCGCACCTCGAAGGTGCTCGCGGGGTTGCCCGTGGCCACGTACTCCGCGCCGGCCCGGGTCTCGGTCGGGAGCGTCGCCCCGGCCAGTGCGGCGGGCGTCGCGGTGACGCGCCAGTCGGGTGCCCGGAAGCCGGTCTGGGGGCGCAGGACCTGCTTGACCAGCGTGATGGTCGCGCTGGCGTTGTCCACGGTGCAGGTGACGGCGGCTCCGTTGGTCGGGGTCACGTCTCCGGCCGCGCTCACGGTGAGGGCGGCGCCGGTGTCGGTGCGGCACTGCCAGGGTCCGGTCTGCACGTAGGTGGCGGAGCCGCCCGTCTCGGCGAGCCGGTAGGCGGCACCCGGGGTGACGGGGATCGCCGACACGCTCGAGGAGCCCGCGCGGCCGTTCGGCCCGGGCAGGGCTCCGGCGGGACCAGTGGCGCTGAGGGTCCAGTCGCTGGGCAGCGCGCTGCCGGAGCTCACCGTCTTCACGAGCGTGAGGGAGGCGGTGGGCCGGTTCACGATCGAGCACTCGACGACCGCCGCGGAGGCGATGCCGGTGAGGCTCGCGCTGATGACGGTCCCGGACTGCGAGAAGGTCGTGGCCCGGGCGGCGCCGTTGACCGTGCAGGCGCCGCTGACGAACGCGAAGCCCGTCTGCTGCACCTCCGAGACGGTGAGCGTCGCCCGCGACGCCTCCGTGCCGAACAGGACGGTCCAGGCGGCCTGACCCGCCGCGTCCGTCTGCTGGCGGGGCGACTGCTCCGGCAGCAGGGCGACGGTGCCGGCGGTGGCCGTCGCCGTCGTGCCGACGGTCCAGTCCGTGCCGGGGCGGGTGGTCCCGGAGGCGTCCCGGATCGTCTTGGTGATCCGCACGGTGGAGGCCGGGCGCGGGGAGTTGAAGAAGGTGCAGGTGACGTTGACGCCGAGCCGGTTCGGGAGGGTGACCGTCCCGGTCGGGTTCGAGCCCGTGCTCACCCGTACGCCGTCCGCGTAGCACTCGTAGATGCTCGTGTAGGCGGTGATCGGGGAGGCGGAGCCGGCCGCCATCGCCTCCGAGACCGTGACGGTGCTGTTGATGGGCGTCGGGAAGGGGCCGATCTGCGCGGTCTGGCGACCGGTCGTGGCGCCGGTGGTGGTGGCCGTGGCGAACGGCGTCACCGGCGAGCCGGCGGAGGCCGTGAGCTGGAACTGGTCCGCCGCGGCCAGGCGCCCGACGACGCTCTTCTGCACGGTGATCGTGGCCGGCGAGGAGCAGCCGGAGAGGTCGACGGCGTTGACGCTCACGCGCGGCGTGCCGCTGACGCGGGTCCAGGTGGTGGCGTCGAACTCGTAGGCGCTGCCGGGGATGGCGGGGACACCGTTCGCGGCGGCGACGTCGCCGTTGGCGAGGTAGACGGTTCCGCGCGGCGAGAAGGCGATGCCGTTGATGTTGGCGAAGGCGGCGTCGGTCCCCGTCACGGCCTTCGCGATCGAGGTGTTCACCGGGAGGGTGCCGCCGGTCGCCGCGGCCAGGGCGTCGGCCGGCACGGTGAAGATCGCGGCGCTGCTGGCGTTGTTGACCGAGCCCGCGCCGACGACGTAGAGGTTGCCGCGAGCGTCGAACGCCATGTCGCCGTTGCCGTTGGGGGTTCCGGAGGTGGGGAAGGAGCCGACGAGGGCGAACCGGGTGGCGACGGGGTTGGCCTCGGTGAAGCTCCAGATGTAGAACTGGCCGCTCGCGAAGCTGCCGAACAGGTACCGGCCCGTCCGGAGGTCGACCGCGCCGGCGACGATGCTGCCGGTCACCTGCGCTCCGCCGGCCACGGTCGTGTACGCGCTGTTCGCGATCCTCTGGAAGCCCGCCTCCGGCGTCCACTTGAGGACGGCGTCGACGTCCGTCGCGTCGGACGAGCGGTCCAGCGCGTAGGCGAAGGCGCCGTTCGCGCCGACGCCGAGCGCGTTGGCCTCGGCGGTCCCCGACCAGCTGCCGATCGAGGTCAGGGATCCCGTGACGATGTCGGCCTGCTGCAGGGCGCCGGCCGCCGTGAGGGAGTAGAAGCGGCCGGTGTCGCAGAACAGGCGCGGCGTCTGCACGGTGTTCGTGAAGGTGCAGAGCACCTCCGCTCCCGCCTCGCTGGGGATCGTGATCGACCCGGCGGCGGATGCTCCGGAGGCGATGACCGTGCCGCCGCGCGAGCACTCGTAGCTGTTGGAGTACCCCAGGCCCGCGCCCGCGGTCTGCGCCTCGGCGATCGTGTACGTCGCTCCGGACTGCACGGTAAGGCGGCTGATCTGCGCGGCCTGGATCCCGGTGGCGGTGCCCGTGGTGGTCGCCGACGCGAGGACGGTCGTGCCGCTGCGCACCGAGAGCGTGAACTGGTCGCCCGTGGCGCTGCGCACCGGCAGGTTCTTCCGGACGGTGAGGGTCGTCGCGGCCTGGATCGTCACCGAGGTGGGGGCGGAGGCGATGAGGCCGGTGGGAGTCGTGGTCCCGGTGCTGTACGTCCCGGCGGCGGCGGCCACCACGTCCACCGAGATCGTGCACGAGGTCGCACCCGCGGCGAGATCGCCGCCGAGCGTCGAGACGGAGGAGGATCCGGCGGCCGCGGTCACGGCGAACGCCGTTCCGGTGACGTCGGTGCAGGACCCGCCGACAGCCGCCGTCGGGGCCACGACGAGGCCGGCCGGGAGAGCGGTCGAGAAGCGCCAGTCCGCCTTCGCGAGGAGGTCGCTGGTGTTGGTGACCGTGTAGGTCAGCGTGGTCGGCACCGTCGCGGTCGGCACGGCCTGCGTGAAGGCCGCATCGAGAGCGGGGGTGACGTCCAGCACGCGGAGGTCGTCGACGGCGAAGGCGCTTCCCGTGCCGGTGACCGTGTTCACGAGCTGCACCTGGGCCGCGGCGATCTGCGCCGGAGTGAGGAGCGCGGTGCTCGTGCCGGTGTAGGCGACGGCGCGGGCGGAGGCGGGGAGCGCGGGATCCACGAGCGCGCCGAGCCCGCCGACCAGCGGGAGGGTCGGGGACGTGTAGAACACGCTGCCGGTCGCGGCGCAGGGCACGACCGGTGCCGCGAATCCGGTGAGGACGGTGGACCCGCCCGAGACCAGGTTGAGGGAGAGGGACGCGTTGTTCGTCCCGCACTGCCCGCCGGCGGCGTTCATGCCGACGGCGTAGTAGCGGGCGGCGGGCGCGGAGACGCCGATCCCCGCGGCGCTCTGGGCGACGGTCGTGCCGCCGGTGACGGCGGCGTACGGGTACTCGACCAGGGCGTGGTTCGCCTGCGTGCCGGTGTTCGAGCCGTTGGCCGGTGCGGTGCTGGAGGTGGACCCCTGCACTCCG
Organism: Rathayibacter sp. AY1B8; assembly: GCF_002932775.1. Taxonomy (NCBI): domain Bacteria; kingdom Bacillati; phylum Actinomycetota; class Actinomycetes; order Micrococcales; family Microbacteriaceae; genus Rathayibacter; species Rathayibacter sp. AY1B8. The sequence continues at coordinate 20,820 of NZ_PSWJ01000003.1, forward strand.
GCCGCCACCTGGCCGAGGACGTCCGCCATGCGGCGGGTCTCGCGCGCGGCCGACGATCCCGTGCCGACGGTGAGGAGGGGCCGGGTCGGGCAGAAGACGGAGTTGGGGTAGGGCGCCGTGTAGTTGACCAGGACGCCGGTGCAGTTCGTGGCGGTCGACCAGCCGGTGGCTGCCGTGTAGCGGCCGTTCGCGTAGGCGGTGAGCGCGCTCGGTGCGGTCGTCAGACCCTGCTCGAAGGTCTCCGTCCACACCTGTCGCGGGGCCTCGGCGACGCCGGCGGCGAGTGTGGAGAAGCCTCCCGCTGCTCGTGCCGTCGCGGGTGGTCCGCGGTCCGACTCCTGATCGTCGTCCGAGGCCGCCGTGGGAGCGGGCGCCGATCCGGCGGGCGCCGGCTCGACGGGCTGCTCCGTCTCTGCGGCGCCGCGGGGTGCTGCGGGATCGGGCTCGTCCTGAGCGGGCTCCTCCGCCGTCGCACTCGGCGACTCCGCGGCCTCGGCGGGTGCCGACGGGGCGGACGCTGACGGAGTGGGTGCCGAGGTGGCAGATGCGGAGGGGGCGGGTGCCGGATCGGCCTCGGGGGCTGCCGGCGGTGTCGGTGCGACGGGCGTCGGGAGAGGAGCGGGGGCGTCGCCGGCGACCGGATCCGCCTGGTTCGCGGCCTGAGCGGGAGACGAGGCGGAGACGTCGCCGAGCCCCCACGAGCCGACGAGGAGAGCGCCGATCGTCGCGACGACGACGGCCCGCATTCCGAGGCGCGACGGCGCACGGTGCCGTGAGGGACGGCGCCGCCGGGTCGTGAAAGCCATGGTTCTGCTTCTCAGTCGTGTAGTCGGTCGTGGAGATGAGCGAAACGTCGACACGACGAACGACACGGATGTCGCAGCGAGTGCGGAGGCCCCAGACTCCGGAGGGGAGCACGCATTCCGCGCGGGCTTCCGAAGATGAACGTATAGGTCGGCCTCCCTCTCGCCATAGAGAAGTGAGCCCCCCTTGTCGGGGCCATAACCGATGAGAAAAGGACCGGGGTGAAGCCGAATATGGCGCCTTTTGACGGGTCCTCGCGAAGGAGTTCTAAGAAGTGAGCGCGCGCGACCGGCTCGGCTCACTCCTCCCGTCAGGTCCCGTGCAACGCTCGGGCCCCACCCGGCCACGTACTCGGTAGACGCCCGACCGACGAAGGATGGACCCGATGACGCGACGCACACTCGACGACCTGCTCTCCCGCAGCGACCCCGCGACCGACGACCGGGCGCCCGGCGTCCGCACCGCCCTGCACAGCGTGATCGCCGAGACCCGCGAACGCGCGCCCCGCCGTCCCGCGCGGTCGAGGGCGTGGTGGCTGGCGGCTCCCGTCCTCCTCGTCCCGGGTCTCGTGCTGGCGACCAGCGCCGGCACCGACGTCCGCTCGGTCCCCGACTTCACGATCCCGATCACCTACACCACCGACTCCGGCTCAGCGGTGTCGTGCTCGATCGACTACTTCAACGGCGAGATCGACTACCGCGAGGTCACCACCTCCGCGACCGACTACCTCCGCGCGCAGGACTGGAGCGGCGTCGGCCAGCGGATCCACGACGACGCGCTCGCCTACACGACCGATCCCGCCTGGCTGGCCTCGGACATGAACAGCGACGGCCCCGGCCTCTCGGAGGAGACGATCCGCTGGCGGGCCTGGATCACCGCCGCGGACGACCACATCCTCGACACGATCCCCGAGGGCGTGATCGTCGAGGGCGACGGCGGCCTGGGCGGCAGCACCGACTGCACGGGAGAGCTGTGATGAGCGCCGGCGAGGCGGCGCCGTCCATGGCGCGCAGCGTCGTCCGCTCCCCCGCGCGCGACCGGGAGGCCGAGATCACGGCCCTGGTCGAGCGGGAGGCGCCGGACCTGCTCCGCTACTTCGCGCGGCGGACGGCGAGCCCCGAGGACGCCGCGGACCTTCTCAGCGACACCCTCCTGATCCTCTGGCGGAAGGAGCGGTCGATCCCCGAGGACGAGACGCGCGCGCGGATGTGGGCGTTCGGCGTCGCGCGGCGGGTGCTCTCGGGCCAGCGCCGCACCGCGACCCGGAGGAGCGCGCTCGTCGAGCGGCTGGCGGAGGAGCTCCGCATCACTCCGCCCGCACCCGCCGACGACGCGGCGGAGGACGTCCGCGCCGCGATCGCGCAGCTGAAGCCCGTCGACCAGGAGATCATCACCCTCGTCTACTGGGACGGCTTCTCCCTTGCCGAGGCGGCCGAGATCCTGTCCCTCCGCGCCGCGACCGTGCGGAGCCGGCACGCGCGGGCGCGGGCGACGCTGCGGGACGCGCTGGGGGCGGCGATGTGAGGACGGGTGCGGGGCGGGCGTACCGGCAGCACCATCCGGAACCCGTGGAACCAGGTCGGCACAACGCCCCCCAACGAACGACGTTCGGCCCCGCCCCGCAGGCACCTAGTCGAGGAAGTACGCGTTCACCTTCTCGTCGGTGTCCAGGATCTCCTCCGAGGGCACCCCGACTCGGGCCGCGAGGTCGATCGCCCCGAGAAGCGCGACCTCGATGTCGGGAGAGAACGCCCGGTCGAGGATGTCGATGAAGTGCAGCATGCTCGTCTCGAGCTTCGCCAGGAGATCGGCGTAGTCGGCGGCCAGCTGTTGATCGAGTGAGCGCTGATCCTCGAGATATCCGGCGATGAGCGCTTCTTCCCGGGCGGAGAGCGAGGACGACGCGACGCTGAACATGACGGAGCCGACGGTGTTGCCGATGACGGCGCCGAGGACGGGGACCGGGATGAGCACCTGCCCGACGACCGAGGACAGCGCGCTGATGCCGGCCTGGAGGCAGAGGATCTCGGAGTTCTCGATGAACTCGATCTCGGAGATGTCGCCCGCTCGCAGCCTGCTCGCCTGGCCCGCGATCCCCAGCGCGGCGGTCGTGACCGTGTTCGCCGTGGCGGCCGACGTCGCAGTGAGATTGGTGAGTGAGTAGATCGTGAGACCGCGGACACCGCCCTTCACCGCGCCGAGACCGGAGGCGTTCGCGATGTCCTTCCAGTCGTCGGCCGAGAACTCCTTGAGCTTCGTGCCTTCGCGGCGCTTGGCGAGGACCGCGGAGACGAACGCGGTCCCACCCTCGATCCCGGCGGCGACGACGGTGACCTGAGCGCCCTGGCGCACCGTCGCCCGGTTCTCCCGAACGGCAGCCGTGCGGGCGGCCTCGTCGGTCGCCGTGATCCTTCCCTCCTCCGCCGCGAACGTGTCGGTGTACGCACCGAGCTGCACGTCGCGGTACTCCAGCCGGGAGGGCTCGAGTGCCGCGATGTCGATCGTCTCGCTCGAGAAAAACGTCTTCACCCGGTTCCAGTCGCGGAGGGACGGGCCGTCCCCGCTGCGAGAGAGGACCTTCGCCGCATCCTCGGCGGACATCGCGTGCAGCTTCTGGATGACCTCGAAGTGGTCGCTCGGGATCTGGTACCTGCCGCCGTTCCTCACGAAGTCCGGGTACCTCTCGAGGTGCTCCGTGATCGCGCCGAGGCCGAACCGCCCGCCGGCGGCGGAGAACTTCTGCTGGATCAGCAGGCCGTTCCGCATCAGATCGACGGGGCCGTTGTCGTTCACCCAGGCGTTGCCGCCGGTCTCCCCGAGCACAGCGGCACGGGCGTTGCCGATGCCGACCTCGGCGACCTCGGCGATGAATCCGTGCGCGCCCTTCACTCCACCGCGGTTCGACGAGACCACGTCGCCTATGTGCAGGAGGGCCGTATCCAGATGGTCGAGAGCCATCGAGAGGTTCTGGTCCTGCCTGCTCAGGGCGCCCATGAGGCGATCGACGCGCACCTGGTTCAGGTAGCCCACCCAGGCGGCGACGGCCTGCTCGTGAGTGCTTCTGGCGACGTCGGCGAGATCAGGCATCGTCGGCGGCCTGCTCCACACGGGCGCTCAGCAGTGCCGCACTCGCTTTCGCGACGTTCACGAGCGCGCCGAGCTGCGACTGCTGGGAGGGAGCCAGGGTCGCGAAGTCCGCCCCGAAGAACGGCAGCGCCTCGCCGTAGACCTTCAGAAGCAGCTCTCGGGTAGAGGCGGTGCGCTGGAGGAGGTCGTCGATCTGCGCGTCCATCGCCTGCACCTGCGCGATGTTCCGCATCACGGCGGTGAGCATCTCGTGCTTCGTCTCGCGATTCTCGAACTTCTTCTTCGTGAACAGGACGACCGAGGTGAGGACGGCGGCGCCTGCGAGGCTCCAGCCGACCGGGCCGGCCAGCGCGAGCAGCGCTCCTCCCGCGACGGTCCCTCCGCCACCGGCAGCGACGGCTCCGCCGCCGAGCCATGCCAGGGCGGCCTGGCTCGCAGCGGCACCGGACAGGGTCGAGATCGCGGTCCCGGTCGACGCGGTGCCGAACGTGGTGGCGACCCACATGGCGGCGGTCGGCGCGACGCTCGCGATCGCCGCTCCGGCGGTGACACCGGCGCCCGCTCCCGCCGCGGACTTCCGTGCAGCGACAAGATCAGCGCGGGCGATCTCCTCGGCGTCCAGGAACCGGGCTCTGTCGAGCTCGATCTGCTCGAAGTCCCTGCTGAAGGACTTGGGCGTGTTGGCGATGCTGTTCACCACGAGCTCGACGAGAGCGATCAGGTCGGTGGAGCGCTCGCGTTGCCGGAGGAGGGAGAGCCCGTCGTCGCTCATCGCCGTGAAGGCGCGGTTGTACTCGGCCGTGACCTCCTCGTACGACTGGAGGCTCCGCGGGCCGAACTTCTCGGCGGCTGCTTCGCGGAGATCGCCGGCCTGCTCCATCACCTGCGTCGTAGCGCTCCGCGCACGCTTGCTCAGATCGCCGGCAGCTTGTGCGACTCTCTCCTTCGCCGTGGCCAACTCCGGTCGCTCGACCATCACCCTCACCTGTTCCCCGTAGACGCCTTTTCCCGGCTCGACACTATCCAGCCGCGTATCGAGAAGTGGTCGGGAATACCGCTGCCGACGCTTCTCGGACACTCCTGCCGGATGAGTTGCTCCCGCCACTGCTCCTCCGGGTCGCGGCCCTCCGCACCCCTTCACCCGGCACCGCCGCCTGAGTAGCATCCCCCGCATGAGCAGGCTCGTCGTCTCCGTCCTCACCTCGCTCGACGGCCGCTTCGAGGGGCCCGGGCACGACCTCTCGGCGCTGCCGTTCGAGGACGCGTTCAACCACCACAACCTCGAGCTGCTGCGCCGCGCGGGGACGCTCGTCTACGGCGGCCGCTGGTTCCGCGACAACTGGGACAGCTGGAGCGCCGTCGCCGCGGACGGGACGGCGGGCGAGCGGGAGCACGAGACCGCGCGGCTGGTCACGTCGCTCGACGCGCTGGTGATCAGCGACTCCCTGGCTCCCGATCCGGCGGCGCCGTGGGCCGCCACCACGCGGATCGTGCCGCGGGAGCAGGGTCCGGCCGAGATCGGACGGCTCAAGCAGGGCGACGGGGGCGACCTGCTGATGTTCGGCAGCGGCACCACCTGGAATCCGCTCCTCGAGCAGGGTCTGGTGGACGAGCTGATCGTCCTCGTCGGCGCCGGACTCGCGGGCGGCGGCACGCCGCTCTACTCCGGGGTGCCGCAGCACGGGCTGCGCCTCCTCGACGCGACGGTTCTGCCGGGCTCGGAGCTGGTGCGGCTCCGCTACGACGCGAGCGGGGCCGGCGGGCGCTGAGCGGGACCTGCCGACGCGCGAGGACGCCGGCGGACCTGCGCCCTTCGAGCCGTCGAGGCGCTCGCCTCCGCCGGGGTGCGCACGACCCCGGCTGAGACAGGGCGGCCTCCCTCAGGAGCCGACGCCCCCTCCCGTCAGCTGACGTCGTGCGCGCGAGGCGCAGGGGCCGCCCCGGACAGCGAGCGGTCGCCCGACGCTGCAGGCCTGCGGAGTGCCCCGGCGCACAGCCGGACCCCCAGAACGACGCTCGTCACGCCTCCCGCCGGCAGCCCGGCACACACCGCGGTCCAGATCGTCATGCTCGAACTCGGCACGGCGTGCAGCCCGAATACGAGCCCCGCTCCGCTGCCGACCAGCGCGGCCGCGACCAGTGGGATCGTGAGCGCCGAGCTCTTCTCGGCGGCGGTCCACGACGAGCTCCACAGGACCAGAACGGCGCCGATCGGCCAGCCGATTCCGGGGATCAGCAGCCAGCCGAAGGCGAAGACCAGGGAGGCCGCGACCGCGAACCACCGACGGGCGAGAATCCCCCGCACATTTCCGTGCTGAACTCCGGCCTGGACCTGATCTGACATGCGTCGGAGCCTACGGAGACGGACGGGACCGCGGCACGAACTGGCGCAGGGCCCCCGCGCACCGGCACACGGCGCGGCGAGAATCGCGTCTGTGGCGCAGCGAACGCGCCACCGTACTCCGAAGCCTTGGCCACCTGTGCACGCCATCAGTACCTTGTCACGCAATGTTCCACCCGGAACAAGAAACGGAGACACTCATGTCTGGATTCAGATCCAAGCTGATGGCGGGGATCGCCGTCCTCGCACTCGCTCTCACCGGAGCCGCGCCTGCGAGCGCGAGCACGGAAGCCGAGCACTCGGAGGTCGTCATCGCCCGCGAGTTCCTCTCGGAGTACGGCGTTCCCTCCGAGACGCAGGACGACCTGGTCGAGGCGTACCTCGCCGGCGAGGCGTGGGACTCGCTGTCGAGCGCTAACCCGACCGTGATTCTCAATCAGATTTGTCAAGCCAGCGGGGATGGTTTGGCTCGCCTGTTCTTCCTTCTCTCCCAGCGTTTTTTTGCCTGGAAGGCACGTAGTGCCGAGCAGGGTCGGGGGCGGGAGCGCAACCCGGAGGGCGGAGGAGGAGAGGTTGTCGGCGCGATGTGAGGGAGCGCAGCGACCGCGTGCCGAGAACCTCGGAGGAGCCGGCCGCGCAGCGGCTTGCGCGGACACTGGAGGCCCGTACGCTGCCGAAGGCTTCCAGGCAAAAATGCGCACAGCGCTCAACACCGCCGCCGGCCAGAGGCCGGTGTTCGCTCGGGTCTGTGAACCGCGACGCTCGTCGCGGCGGCTCTCAGTGGTCTTCGGTGAGGTGGCGGTAGATGGTGCCGCGAGACACGCCGAAGGTGTCGGCGATCTGCTGGACCGTGTAGGTCTTCTCGTCGTACATCGCACGCGCCTGTTTCGCCTTCGTCGGCGTCATCTTGAAGCGCCCGCCGCCCTTACGTCCGCGAGCTCGAGCGGCGGCAAGGCCGTCGTGGGTTCGCTCCACGATGAGGTCGTGCTCGAACTCCGCGATCGCGGCGAGCATGTGGAAGAACAGCCGGCCGCCCGGAGTGGTGGTGTCGATGCCCTGAGACAGCGCCTTCAGTCCGACGCCGCGCTGCTGGAGGCCGTCGGCTACCTCTTTCAAGTTCCGCACGGACCGGCCGAGGCGATCGAGCTTCGTCACGACGAGGGAGTCACCCTCGCGGAGGTAGTCGAGAGCGTCCTCGAGCGCGGGACGCTTCGCGAGTACTCCGGAGGCGTGCTCGACGAACACCTTCTCGCAGCCGGCTGCCGTGAGCGCATCGGTCTGAGCGTCGGGGTTCTGGTCTCTGGTCGAGACGCGCGCGTATCCGATCGAAGCCATAGGCCTGACTGTACTGCGAACGTAGGTTGCGGGTCATAGCTCTCGGACACGGGCCGTGGAACACGGCGCGCCGATTGGACCGCCGCGCTGCTCGACCGTCTCGTAAACGATCGTTCGCGAACACCTCGGCAGTGGTCGCTCAAATCGATTTCTGTCGATAACATCGGTGCATGCCGATTGATCACGTGCGGGGCACCTCTGCCGCCGTCTCCCTCTTTCACTCTTTGGCCGACCCGAAGCGTCTCCAGATCGTGCGGCGACTTCAGCATGGTGAGGCTCGGGTCAGTGATCTAGTGGCGGAGCTGGGCGTGGCGCAGTCGACGGCTTCTGAGCACATGAGCTGCCTGCGCGAGTGCGGCCTGGTCGTGGGGCGTGCAGAGGGACGGCAGGTGTTCTACTCGTTGGCCCGTCCGGAGCTGATCGATCTTCTCGAGTCCGCTGAGGCACTTTTGGAGGCGACGGGGTTCCAAGCGGATCTGTGCGGCACGTTCGGGGCGGAAGCACGGAGCGCACGTGACGTGGACGCTGCCGCATCGGAGGTCCGTCGGGGCGTGGAAGTGGCGCCGTGATCGGCACTATCGCGGCGGCAATCGGACTGTTCGCTGCGACGAACATCGATGACATCGTGGTTCTGACGGTGCTGTTCCTCGCGTCCGCCCGTGGCTCGCTGCCGGGCTGGAAGGTTGTGGCGGGGCAGTACCTCGGCTTCGCGACTCTCGTCGCGATCAGCGTCGTTGCCGCCGCCGGGTTGACGATCATCCCGGATGAGTGGGTGGGGCTTTTGGGCCTGATCCCGCTGGCGATCGGTCTGTACGGGCTCATCCGCACCCTGCGCAGCAGGGGCGATGATGACGACGACGATGACGAGAGTTCGATCAGTGCGGTCGGGCTGCTGGGCGTTGCGGGGATCACGATCGCGAACGGCGCGGACAACATCTCCCTCTACACGCCCGTATTCCGCACGAGCCCGATCGCGGACACGGTGGTCACGATCATCGTGTTCTTCCTCCTCGTCGCGGTGTGGTGCCTGATCGCTCGCGTCGTCGGCACGAACAAGACGGTGACCGAGCTGTTGGAGAGGGTCGAGCACTGGCTCGTGCCTGCCGTATTCATCGGCCTGGGTCTGTTCATCCTGATCGAGTCGGGTGTTCTGCCTCGACTCCTCGAGCTGTTCTGATGCCCGCCACGCGCAGGCTCGTCCTCCGAGTGGCTTTCATCGCTGCGCTGATTGCGGCCGCGTTCGGTCTTGATCAGCTCACGAAGAGCTGGGCCCTGACAGCGCTGGAAGACGGACGCACGATCGAGCTCGCTCTCGGAGCGCGGTTCGAGTTGATCTTCAACCCCGGCGTCGCCTTCGGGATGGGCTCCGAGCTGGGACCTGCACTGGCGGTCGGACTGATCGTCATTCTTGTGACCCTCACGGTGTGGGTGTTCGTGCGGACCATCCGCGGGGCTCCGCTGGGTGGACCGGCACTTCTCGCTCTCGCCGCCGGCGGTGGCGCAGGGAACATCTGGGACCGCATCAGCCGAGCCGCGGACACGCCGCTGGGCGGAGAGGTCGTCGACTTCATCGCGGTCGACTGGTTCGCGATCTTCAACGTCGCCGACATCTTCACCACCTGCGGCATCGCCGGCTGGGCCCTCCTGCAGGTCTTCGGCAGAGCGGACGCGCCCCAACCACAGACGAGCGAAACCTGATCGAGGCGCAGCCCTGAGCCTCACCGTTCGCCGGATCACGGCGCCGTCCCCTTGTTTCTGCCGACCACCGGCCTGACAGAAAGCACCACCCGTGAAAACCAGCACCAAGGTCAACCTGATCGCCATCGCCGCGGCTGTCTTCGTCGTCGCGGTCATCGCCGCGATCGCGATCTTCCGGCCCTTCTCCGCCTCCCGCGAAGAGGTCGCCGCCGCGACGCCCGTCCTCGAGCAGAACACCCACATGCTCGATCAGGCGGAGGACGGGAAGGTGACGCTGGTCGAGTTCCTCGACTTCGAGTGCGAGGTCTGCGCGGCCGTCTACCCGACCATCGAGCAGCTGCGTGAGGAGTACGCAGGCCGGGTCACCTTCGCGACCCGCTACTTCCCGATTCCCTCGCATCGCAACTCCGAGAATGCCGCTCTCGCCGTCGAGGCAGCAGCGCGGCAGGACCGGTTCGAGGAGATGTACGACCGGATGTTCCAGACGCAGGCGAGCTGGGGCGAGAGCCAAGACTCCAAGGCCGACGTGTTCCGCGGCTTCGCGGAGGAGATCGGCCTCGACCTGGAGCAGTACGACGCGGATGTGGCCGACCCGTCGACGCTCGAGCGGGTGCGCTTTGATTTCGAGGCGGGCAAGGACCTGGGGGTGCAGGGCACGCCGACGATCTTCGTCAACGACGAGGCGATCCAGCTCGAACGCCTCGAAGACATCCAGGCCGCTCTCGACGCCGCTCTCGCCTCGTGAGCGCCCTCAGCCGCCGCGCCCTGCTGGCCCTTCCCCCGCTCGCGATGATCGGCATCGGGACCAGCGGATGCGCGCGGGACGACCTCGCGGAGCAGTACCGCGGCGGGTCGAACAAGAACTACGTCGCCGGTGACGGCACCGTCATCGAATGGCCTGTCGGCAGCCGCGGCGAGCCGGTCGACTTCGCCGGAACGAGCGAAACGGGCGACGCGATCAGCTCCGAGGATTACCGCGGGCAGGTGCTCGTCGTGAACTTCTGGTACGCCGCCTGCGCCCCCTGCCGCGCCGAAGCACCCGACCTGCAAGCGCTGCACGAGCAGTACGACGGGAACGGAGCGGCGTTTCTCGGTGTCAACGTTCGCGACCAAGCCGACACCGCCACCTCGTTCGCGAACACCTACGGCATCACCTACCCCTCGATCATCGATACCGACGCCGCCGTGGCCCTCGCGTTCTCTGGGAAGTTCGCCGCGAACGCCGTCCCTACCACCCTCGTGCTCGACGTCGACGGCCGACCCGCCGCGCGGATCCTCGGCCGGGTCACCGCCCGCTCCATCCTCGACACCCTCATCGCGGACACCATCGCGGAGGCGGCCTCGTGAACTGGGGAGAGGCTGTGTTCAGCGGCCAACTCCTGCTCGCCGCGCCCATCGCGGTCCTCGCCGGCCTCGTCTCGTTCGCGTCCCCGTGCGTGCTCCCCCTCGTCCCCGGCTACCTCGCCTACATCGGCGGAAACCCCGACCTCGCCACAGGCAGCCGGCGCCGCCTCGTCGCCGGAGTGGGCCTGTTCATCGCCGGTTTCGCCGTCGTCTTCATCGCCTACGGCGCCGCGTTCGGCGCCCTCGGGACATGGCTGCTCGAATGGCAGGACACCGTCACCCGCATCCTCGGAGTGCTCGTGATCCTCATGGGCGTCGTGTTCATCGGGCAGGTCCGGTTCCTGCAACGCACCATCCGCCCCCGCTGGAAACCCGCGACCGGACTCGCCGGAGCACCCCTGCTCGGTGTGGTGTTCGGGCTCGGCTGGACACCCTGCTTCGGGCCCACCCTCGCCGCGATCTCCGCGCTGAGCCTGGACGGCGCCTCCGCCGGCCGCGGCGCGTTCCTCGGCCTGCTGTACTGCCTGGGCCTGGGACTGCCGTTCCTGCTGATCGCCCTCGGATTCTCCTGGGCCGCCACCGCGACCAGCTTCCTCAAACGCCACATCCGCACCATCAACCTCCTCGGCGGAGGGCTACTCATCCTCATCGGCACCGCCATGGTCAGCGGCCTGTGGACCCAGTTGATCTACCGCCTCCAGAACCTGATCAACGGATTCGTCCTCCCCATCTGACCCGTCACCCCCGCCCCGAGAGGACCACCGAATGAGCGCACTCACCCCCGCCGAGACCGAACAGCTGACCCGACGCGGGCTGCGCCTGGCGCAGTTCACCGTCGCCTACAACGTCATCGAGGGCATCGTCGCGATCGCGGCCGGTATCGCCGCGGGACTCGTGTCCGTGATCGGGTTCGGCATCGACTCCGGCATCGAGTCGATCGCCGCCGTGCTGGTAGGGCTGCGCCTGGCGGCGCGGCTGCGGCATGGTGAGGCGGACGAAGCGAAGGAGCGGCGCACGTTGAAGTTCGTCGCCGTGACGTTCTTCCTCCTCGCCGCCTACGTGAGCATCGAGGGCATCCGCAGCCTGATCGCGGGTGACGCTCCCGAGTCCTCCCCGGTCAGCATCGTGCTCCTGATCCTCTCGATCATCGTCATGCCGGTCCTTGCGGCGGTGAAAACGCGTGTCGGGAAGAGGCTCGGAGACCCCCTGATCCTCGCGGACGCAGCGGAGACTCGGATCTGCGTGCTGTTGAGCGTCTCCACCCTCGTCGGGCTCGTCCTCTACGCCCTCACTGGAGCCGCGTGGCTTGACCCGGTTGCAGGGTTCGTCATCGCTCTCTTCGCCATTCACGAGGGACGCGAGGCCTGGGAAGGCGAGCTCGTAGAAGACGACGATGACGATGACTAGAGCGGGCGCCGACAGGCGAGCCACGAGCGGGCTGACGATCGATGTTCCGGGGCAGACACCCTCAACCTCAGAAGTGCTCTCCTCGGGTGCGACGCGCACGGCGGGAGGATGATCGGAGAATGATGATCGAGGTTCTTCACATCGACGACTGCCCGAACTGGAAGGACGTCGGCCCTCGCCTGGACCAGGCGCTGAAGTCCACCGGCCACTCCGACATCCCCGTCACCTACCGGCTTCTGGCGACACCGGAGGACGCCGCCGGCGTCGCTTTCGCGGGTTCCCCGACGATCACCCTCGACGGGGAAGACCTGTTCCCGTCGGGCGGGCGGACCACGGATCTTGCCTGTCGGATCTACTTCACGCCGAGCGGGCTGGCGGGTCTTCCGACGACGGAGCAGCTCGTGGAAGCGATCGCTGCCCGTGAACCCTGATTCCTCCGTCACCTGTTCCTGCTGCGGACGGGCCCGCCGTCGACGTCAGGTTCACGCACTCAACGATGGCGCCGCGTACGTGTGCCGGCGGTGCGGGCTCTGGATAGCGCTGCGCCCGGGCAGCGATCACCCCCGCGCCTCCTCATTGTCTCGGCGCTGACACGCCGGAACTCAACGCCGGTCAGGTCGTTCGGGTTGCTCTCAGCCCGAGCCGGGTGCGGCCGCGAGGCTTGAGGACGGACAGGGCGGTGATAACCACGAGAACGACGGCGCCGCCGGCGGTCGCGACGACCAGTTGCGTGCGGGTTCCCTCGAGCGTGGAGGGGATGAGCCCGTGGCGGGCGGCGAGGGACATCGTCTCGATGAGGCGCGTGTGCAGCAGGAGGACTGCGGTTGCGAAGACACTCAGCCACAGCTTGATCGCCACCCAGTAGTGGCGCACCAGTCCCCAGTGCGTTCCGAGGCCTTGCAGGATTCCGGTGGCGAGGGAGGCGAGGGCGAACGGGATGATGACGAACGTCCCCAGCGGGTCCAACGCCAAGTAGGCGCTTCGGACCGTGAAGGGGTCGCTGCTGGTCGCTCCGACGAGCGCGATCGCGAGGAACGCGCCCACCGCGCCGAACCAGCCCACGGACACCAGGACGTGGACGGTGAGGGCGACTCGGCGAGCTCGCGGGCCGAGCATCATCAGTGATTCATCATCTGCGCCCCGCCGCCGGTGAGCAGGTGCACGACGATGAAGCCGATCGCGAGGACGACGACGACGACCATGAACACCTTCACCCAGCGGGGGCGCTCCGGGACGGGCGACGGCGTGCCAGACGGGTTGGAGTCACTCATGCGCTCAGCCTAGGCACCCGCCCAACCCATCCCGTATCGATGTGGTGCGTTGCCCCTGCCCCGACATCTTCGGTCAAGTCGGGAATCTTCCGCCCGATCACCCCGTTGTCTGATACCCCCGGGGGGTATACCGTCGGATCAGGCCGGAAGCGGCCGGAAGGAGTCATGATGGCGCAGCACCACCTGCACGATGACGAGCACGAGAGTGCTCACCGCACCGTCGAAGCACGCGACGTCGACGCGGGAAGGACAGGTCATCACGTGAGTACGGCCCCTGACGGGCACGCCGGGCACCAGATGCGCGGAGCGCCTGATCCTCACGCAGGCCACAACATGACGGCGGGCGCTGCCGGCCACGGCGGCCACGGCGGCCACGGCGATCATGTCGGCCAGTTCCGGCGGTTGTTCTGGATCATGCTGGTGTTCGCGGTGCCGGTGGTCGTGTTCAGCGGCATGTTCTCGATGATCCTGGGCTACTCCCTCCCCGACGTTGCGGGGGTCGGCTGGATCTCGCCGGTGCTCGGGACGGTGATGTACGTCTGGGGCGGCCGGCCCTTCCTGCAGGGGGCGGTGTCGGAGCTGCGCTCGAGGACGCCGGGGATGATGCTGCTGATCGCTCTGGCGATCACGGTCGCGTTCCTCGCGTCGTGGGGTGCGAGCGCGGGGCTGCTGGATCACGAGCTGGACTTCTGGTGGGAGCTGGCGCTGCTGATCGTGATCATGCTGCTCGGGCACTGGATCGAGATGCGCTCTCTCGCGCAGACGTCCTCGGCGCTGGACTCTCTCGCGGCGCTGCTGCCGGATGAGGCGGAGCGGGTGCGCGAGGGTGAGGTGGAGAAGGTGTCTCCCGCGGACCTGGTGCAGGGGGATGTCGTGGTCGTGCGTCCCGGCGGCCGGGTGCCGGCGGACGGCCGGGTGCTGGAGGGCACCGCGGACGTGGATGAGTCGATGATCACCGGGGAGTCCCGCCCGGTCAGTCGCGGCCCGGGATCGATGGTCGTGGCCGGCACGGTCGCCACGGACACGGCGTTGCGGGTGGAGGTGACGGCCGTCGGCGACGACACCGCTCTCGCCGGCATCCAGCGCCTGGTCACGGAGGCGCAGAACTCGTCCTCCCGGGCGCAGCGCATCGCTGATGTTGCCGCCGGGTGGTTGTTCTGGTTCGCGTTGGGCGCGGGAGTGATCACCGCGATCGTGTGGTCGCTGCTGGGCAGTCCCGACGAGGCGGTGATCCGCACCATCACGGTTCTGGTCATCGCGTGCCCGCACGCGCTGGGACTCGCGATCCCGCTGGTGGTGTCCATCGCGACCGAGCGGGCCGCGAAGGGCGGCGTCCTCGTCAAGGACCGTCTCGCGTTGGAGAGCATGCGCACGGTGACCACGGTCCTGTTCGACAAGACGGGCACCCTGACCAAGGGCGAGCCGACGCTCGCCGCCGTGCACACTGTCGACGGGGTGAACGAGGAGCAGCTGCTCGCGGTCGCTGCGGCGGTCGAGGCGGACAGTGAGCACCCTCTCGCTCGGGCGATCGTGGCAGCCGCGAACAGCCGCGGCGTGCGGGTGCCGGCAGCGACCGGTTTCCAGGCGTCGACCGCTGTCGGCGTCACGGCGCAGGTCGAGGGGCGTGCGGTGAGCGTGGGCGGTCCGTCGATGCTGCGCGCGCACGACGCTGCCGCGCTCGAGCAGACGCGCGCGTGGGAGGCGGAGGGGATGATCATCCTCCACGTCCTCGCCGGCGGTCGGGTCATCGGGGCTCTCGGGCTCGCGGATGAGGTGCGGGAGGAGTCCCGGCAGGCTGTCGACGCGCTGCACGCGATCGGCGTGCAGGTGGTCATGATCACCGGCGACGCGGAAGCGGTCGCCCGCACCGTGGGCGAGGAGCTCGGCATCGACCGGGTGTTCGCCGGCGTGAAGCCGGAGGACAAGGCCGCGAAGGTCATCGAGTTGCAGCGCGAGGGCCGACGGGTCGCGATGGTCGGTGACGGCGTCAACGACGCTCCCGCTCTCGCGCAGGCCGACGTGGGAATCGCGATCGGCGCAGGCACCGATGTCGCGATCGCATCCGCCGGGGTGATCCTGGCCTCCGATGACCCCCGGTCGGTGCTGTCCGTGATCGAGCTGTCCCGGGCCAGCTACCGGAAGATGAAGCAGAACCTGTGGTGGGCGGCCGGCTACAACCTCCTCTCCGTCCCCCTGGCCGCGGGAGTGCTCGCGCCGATCGGGTTCGTGCTGCCGATGTCGGTCGGGGCTCTGCTGATGTCCGCGTCCACGGTCGTCGTCGCCGTGAACGCGCAGCTGCTGCGCCGCCTGGAGCTGTCCCCGCAGGCCAGCACCCGCGCCGCGCGCGAACGCGACACCAGCCCAGTCCGTCACGAGGAGGGCCGCAGTACCGTCCAGGTGCGCCCGTAGTCGCCGGAGGCGACCACTCCGCGCTCGTCGGCGGCAAGGACCCACTGTTCTTCGCCGTCGACGAGCGCGAACGCCTCCGGCTGCCCCTCGAGGGTTCCGTGGCTCTGCCAGGAGCCCTCGAGAGTTCCCGTCCACAACGTCCCGTCGACGTCGACACCGACCAGCTGCCCGCCGGCACTGCCGTCCACGAGGAACAGGGCGGGCGCGCCGGAGACGGGCCGGAACGTGACCGCGGCGTCCTCGCTGACCTGTAAGCCCGTCTCGGTCGTCGCGAACACCCGGTCGGGACGCTCAGGGTCCACGGTCAGATCGCGCAGCGGCAGTTGCGCAGACGGGGTCCATGCGGCGCCGGAGTCGTCGCTGCGGAGGATGACGCCGCGGCTCGCGTCGTACCCGTACACGCGGGTCGCCGCATCGGTGAGAGCGACGGTCGCGAGGTCGTGGAAATCCGTCTCCCCACTCAGGGACACCGGCTCCCAGGTCGCGGCCGCATCGATGCTGCGGATCAGACCCAGGTTGGGTCCTGGCGCGGACCTGTCGGCGGGGTCGGGATGCCCGGAGGCGTAGAACACTCCCTCCGGGGTGATCGTGAACCCCATCGTGTCCTGCGCCCGGCCGGCGACCGGCCCTCCGCCCGCTTCGTCGTCGGTCGGGGTGGGGCTGGCCGGGTAGGTGTCCGGGAGGGTGTCGGTGGGGATCACCCACACTCCCGAGTGCGCAGCCGCGTAGGTGAGCCCGGTCACCGGATCCCAGCCCAGCCCGTGCACGTGCTCCAACCCTGCCGGCGCGGCCACGAGCGCGCCCGTCTCCACGCGGCCTGACGAAACGCAGCCGGTGAGCAGCGCCACCGTCACGGCGGCGCCGACGATGACGGCGAGACGCCGCGTGCGGCGCGAGCGGTGCCCGCAATGCTCAGCCAAGGCCGACACCCAGATCGCTCATGAAGCCTTCCGGGTCCACGGGGCTCCCGTCCACGCGCGTTTCAAAGTGCAGGTGACAGCCGGAGGAGGCGCCGGTGGAGCCCACGAGAGCGATCAGGTCGCCGGCGGCGACCGTGTCACCCACGTCCACGAGCAGGTCGCTGTTGTGCGCGTAGCCGGTCTCGATGCCGTCGCTGCTCGCCAGCAGGATCCAGTTGCCGTAGCTGCCGGCGTAGCCGGCTTCCTCGACCGTGCCGCCAGTCGCTGCGACCACCGGGGTTCCGCAGGGGGCGGCGAGGTCGGTGCCCTTGTGGAACGCGCTCACGCCCGCGACCGGGGCATCCGGGCGAGGACCGAACGTGCTCGAGATGCGCCCCGCGACCGGCACCCGCCAGGTAGCGGACGCGACCTCGCTGTCCTCAGTGGATGCGGCGGACTCTTCTGATGCGTCGTCCACGAGTTCCGTGGCGACGGCGGCGGTCACCAGCACCTCGGGTTTGGCTTCCGCGCCGAACGTGTCCCGGGTGACGGTGAGCTGCACCGCGCCGGCCGCGACGAACGTCTGCGGCTGCGCCTCGCTGACGGCCAGGGTCGTGGTCTTGGTCGGGGTGCCGTCGACGGCGAACGCGGGCATGGAGGAGGTCACCGCGATCATCGTGACGAGAGTCATCGCGGACATCCCAGCCAGGCGCGGCCGCATCGTGGCCGTGCCCGGCGGGGCCGGGCGCGGGCGGGCCGCGACGCGGGCGGCGTGCTGCAACGCCTGCGCGTCGGCTCGCGAGGGCGCCGTGTACGTCACCCGGCGTCCGAGCGTGAGCGCAGCCTGCCGCGGGGAGGCATCGCGGGTGCGGGTTCGGGTGCGGTGCACGTCGCGGCGGCGCGGGTCGCTCGTCGGCGTCGACGCGGCGCTCACCGGGCGACTCCCGAGCGAAGCGGACGGGGGTGAAGAGGAAGGCGGTGCATAGGGGGACGTTTCTGGTTCGAGCGCCCTCAGAGGGCGCGAAGAAGTAGAGGGTGGGGATCGCCAGGTACGGCGACCCCCACCGGGGCGCGGCGGTAGCGCGCACGGGCGCGACGCAGCAGCGCTCCGCCTGCCCAGGAGGGGGAAGGGGCGTCAGAAAGACGGGTCAGCGGGACGCGAGGAGATCCTGCATGGTTGCGATCTCCTCGGTCTGGGTCTGCACGATCGTGTTCGCCATGTCGATGGCGTCCGCGTTCTGGCCCTCGTCGACCTCGGTCTGCGCCATCTCCACGGCGCCCTCGTGGTGCATCATCATCTGCTCGAGGAACAGCGTCTCCGCCTCGGCGCCGGTCGCGCTCTCCAGCGAGGACATGTCTTCGTCGGACATCATCCCGTCCATGCTGTGATCCATGCCCGACATCGAGTCCTCAGCGCCCCACGCGCTGATCCACTCCTCGAGCTGCGCGATCTCCGGACCCTGCGCTTCCTTGATCTGGGTCGCGAGGTCGGTGACGTCGGTGCTGATGCCGTCCTTCGCGAGGATCATGTCGGCCATCTCCACCGCCTGCTCGTGGTGGGGCTTCATCATCTGCGCGAACATCACGTCCTGATCGTTGAAGTCCGCCTCCGCCGCAGCAGTCGAAGACGGCGACGCGGACGCGGACGAGGAGGAGCTGCTGTGGTCCATCCCCTCCATGCCGCCCGTGCCGGAGCTGTCCGAGCAGGCGGCCAGAGTAATTGCGGTCGCCAGAGCGAGAGTCGAGGCGAGAAGAGTGCGCTTGTTGTTCATGAGTGTCGTATCCGTTCAGTCGGTAGCAGGAATCGCCGGAACCGCGCCCTGCGGGCGGGGTGATGAGGTCGCAGCGGACGCTGCGACGACAGGCGAATCAGGTGCGACTGATCGACAACACCGTCAACGACGGCAGATACACATGGAACTTCGCGCGCGGAACGAGCAGCAGAAGACGCGGACCCGCGTCGAGCACGCGCGCGAACAGCGCCGGCACCCGGGCCAGGAGGATCAGGGACGCGAGGAAGAAGACGATGACGCACGTCGCCGCCATCAGAGCGCACCCCATCGCGCAACTGTCATCACACGGCACCATCGGCACGACCGCGCCCTGATCGGCGCCAGCCACGAGAGCCATCCCGCCTGTCGACGCAGCTACCGGGTCGGCGTGAGCATCGGTCTGCGCATGCGTGTGTCCTGCGGACACAGACGCGTCGGAATGGCTGCCCATCATCGAGTGCATCGCGAACACGCCCAGCAGCAGAGCCGCCAACGTCAGCACCACGACCACCGCGCGCATCAGCGGCGCGGACAGCTTAGAAACGACGCTGTCGCTCATGATCCACACCTCCGACACTGCTCGTCACTCGTCCGAGGGCATCAGAAGGGACGCCCATGCATACCCCCCTAGAGTATGCAGAAAGCAGCCGGAGCGGCTGAAAACCCCCTCCGTACCCGTCCGCCCCGCGCAGCAGCGGACGAGCTGCACCAGCACCCGGGGGATGAGGACACCGTGACCGAGCAGACGAGCGAGCAGACCGACATCACCGGCGCCCACGGCTACATCTCCGACAAGGACCAGTACCTCCGCCGCCTTCGCCGCATCGAGGGGCAGGCTCGCGGCCTGCAGAACATGGTTGAAGACGAGCAGTACTGCATCAAGATCCTCACCCAGATCTCCGCGATGACCAGCGCCCTCGAGTCCGTCGCGCTCGGTCTCCTGAACGACCACCTGAACCACTGCGTCCTCGAGGCCGCCGCAGCCGGCGGCGACGAAGCGAAGATCAAGCTGCAAGAAGCCTCCGACGCCATCGCGCGGCTCGTCCGCTCCTGACGTTCAAGTGCGCAACCCGCCCTGAATGACGCCGGCGGTCCTCGACGCAGCGGGATACCGGCGCCCTGGCTAAGCGTTCCCGCTTGTCCTTCGACGGCTTCACGGCAGTTCGATCCGCTGCGATCCGTGGGATGAGGCGAACGAACACGACCGCAGTAGCGCCGCAGCCTGGCGCAGGCGTGCCGAGGTGAGCGATGACATCGGCTATCGGGGCAGCAGTTCGGTTCGTAGGGTCGGACTTATGGAACCGTCTCGACAGCTACCCGCCATCGGCGCCCCGGCCTCCCGCGCGCTCGAGGAAGCGGGCGTGCACGATGCGGACGACCTGCGGCGGGTGGGCCTGGACCACCTCGCGACCCTCCATGGGGTAGGACCTAAGGCTCTCCGACTTCTCCAGCAGACCCTCGACGCCGACGCGCGCAAGCGGTGACAGCCGATCGATCGGGTGCTCTCCATGCACCCCGAGCATGTGTGTTCCTGCGACATGCTCGCGCCTTTGAGCTGTCCGGAGCGGCCCGTCCGGGCTGTTCTGCCGCCAGTGGTGGCGGGGGTCGCTGACATGATGACGGGGTGCTGATCGCGTACCTGGACGAGTCCTACACACAGGACTTCTACTTCATCGGCGCTGCCGTGACGACACAGGAGAAGTGGGAGCAGCTCGAGCACGGCTACGCCGCTCTCCGGGAGCAGATCGCCGCGGATCACGGGGTGCCGGCGGATGTCGAGTTTCACGGGCACGAGCTGATGGGCGGCGCCGGCGAGTGGGCTCCTCTGCGCGGGAAGCATCGTGAGGCGGCGGGCATCTACGCGGCCGCGCTGCGCATCGCGCAGGAGGCAGAAGTCCGCTACCTGTTCCGGGGCGTGGACGTGAAGCGCCTGAACGCCCGGTACCGGTACCCGGAGCAGCCGCACAAGATCGTGCTGCAGCACCTGCTCGAGCGGGTGAACGAGTACCGCCGTGACGTCTTCTCCTTCGATACCGAGGAGGTGATCGTCGTCGCCGACGAGATCGCGACGCAGGAGGAGCACCGGCGGCAGTTCGAGAGCTACCGGTCACTGGGCACGCCGGGCTACCTGACGAGCCGCCTTAACCTGATTTCCTCCCCGATCCAGTTCGCGTCCTCGAGGAACGCCGCCGGGGTGCAGGCGGCCGACCTCGCGATCTACCTGCACCGGCGTCGGCAGACGGTGACGGAGACGCACCCGAAGTCCGCGGCGACGATGACGCGCCTGGGCGCTCTGATCGACGCGTCGACGTCGCACGACCGGATCTGGACGCCTTAAAAACGAAGACCCCGCTAGGCGGGGTCTTCGGCTGGCAACGTTCCGGGAACCGGCCCGTTGTGACGATCACGATACACGCGGATCCTGGACGAGTCACGGCGTCACGGGCGCCGCCGCTCGATGAGGATCGTGTCGCGCCAGCGGCCAGCCTCCGGCCCGTACGTCATCTGCGCGATGCGCTCCCGGATGCCCACACGCCGGAATCCAGCGCGGTCGTGGAGGGCGAGACTGGCGGTGTTCTCGGGGAAGATGCTCGACTGGATCGTCCACAGGTCCGCGTCGTCCGCCGCGGCGATGAGCGCGGCCAGCAGCCTCGATCCGACGCCGCGGCCACGTGCAGCGGCGGCGATGTAGACGGAGTGCTCGACCACGCCCCGGTAGACGGGGCGGGCCGAGACCTTCGACAACGCGGCCCAGCCGAGGATCTGTTCTCCGTCGACGGCGACCAGGCGCCCGACGTCGAGCTTCCCCGCGTCGAACGCCTCCCGCGTGGGCGGTTCGGCCTCGAAGGTGGCGTGCCCGGTCGCGATCCCCTCGCGGTAGATCGTCTCGACCGCCGCCCAGTCTCCGGGGGTCATCGGCCGGATCGCGGTCATGAGCAGCAGCTCCCTCCGGCGGATCCGATGTCGGTGGAGCAGACGCCGGTTTCGGGGAGCACGAGCTGGACGCGCCGGGCGGCGGCGTGATCGCCGGCGAGTTCGTCCGCGATGGAGCGGACCTGCTCGTAGCCGGTGGCGAGCAGGAAGGTCGGCGCACGGCCGTACGACTTCATCCCGGCGATGAAGAAGTTCGGCTCGGGGTGGGCGAGTTCCGCGACGCCGTGGGGGTCGACGGTGCCGCAGGAGTGCAGGTTCGGGTCGATGAGCGAGGCGAGGGCGCGGGGTGCTTCCACGATCTCGTCCAGGGAGACGCGGATCTCGCGCAGCATGTCGAGGTCGGGCCGGAACCCGGTGGCCTGCACCACGACATCGACTTCCACGCTCTCGCGCTCCTTCCGGCGGCGCCCCATCACCGTGACGCCGCCGGAGGGGGTCTTCTCGAGGCGGTCGATTTCGAAGCGGTCCAGGAGGGTGATCGCGCCGTCGCGGACGAGCTGGTGGACGGTGCCGCCGAGCTTGCCGCGCTCCTCGAGCTCGTCGTCGCCGGAGCCGAAGACGCGCACCGGGCTCGTGCCGCGGATCGCCCACGTGATCCTCGTCTCCGGTTCCTCGCGGGCGAGTCGAGCGAGCTTGATCAGGGTGTTCGCGGCGGAGTGGCCGGCGCCGACGACGAGGACGCTTTTCCCGGCGAACCGGGCACGGTCCGCACCGAGCACGTCCGGCAGTGCGTGGCTGAGGTGCTCCGCGACATCAAGGACACCGATTGGGTCAAGGCCCGCGGAGGCGAGCGCGTTGGGCGTGGAGTAGGTGCCGGAGGTGTCGATGACCGCGCGCGCGGTGACGTCGACGGCGCCCTCCGGAGTGTCCAGGCGCAGCAGGAACGGGGTCGCAGCGCGGCCGGTGGAGCGGGTGCGATCCATGCCCTCACGAGAGACGGCGGTGACACGGGAGCGGTAGCGGATGACCGGGGCGAGCTCCGGGGTCGCGGCGAGAGGAGCGAGGTAGTCGCGGACGAACTCGTGCCCGGTGGGCAGCTTCTTCGCTGCGGGGGCCTCCCAGCCGGCGGCGTCGAGCAGGCGCCCGGCGGCCGCGTCGACCAGGAACTCCCACGGGGAGAACAAGCGAGTGTGACCCCACTGCTGCACAGCGGCACCTGCGCTCTCACCCGCCTCGTAGACGATGACGTCGAGGCCGCGCTCGAGCAGCTGCGCGGCGGCGGCGAGACCCACGGGGCCGGCGCCGATGACGGCGACGGGCAGGCCGGTGAGGCGGCGCTCGTCGGTGCGGGGCGGGACGGTCAGCAGCAGGGTCATCAGGTGCACTCCTCAACATCGACGGTCATCGATGGATCGAGTCTGCCCCGGCATATCGATGGCTGTCAATGTGTGGGAGGGTGGAGGCATGGCGACGACCGAGCTGACTCTCACCGCGGCGGCGGCCGCGTGCTGCGCGCCGCTCGCGCGCGAGCCGCTGAGCGCCGAGGGCGCGGAGCTGCTGGCGCGAGCGTTGAAGGCGATGGCGGATCCGGCGAGGCTCCGCCTGGTGTCGATCGTGGCGTCGAGCAGCTCGGGCGAGGTGTGCGTGTGCGACTTCACGGAGCCGGTCGGGCTGAGTCAGCCGACCGTGTCGCACCACTTGAAGATCCTCGTGGACGCCGGGATCCTGGCCCGCGAGAAGCGCGGCACGTGGGCGTACTTCTCCCTCGTCCCCGGCGCGCTCGACTCCCTCGCCGGGATGCTCACCCGCGTCTGATCAGGCGGCCGTGACCCTCGCCGCGAGAGCGTCGACGCGCGCGGCGAGCTCGTCGTAGGCCGCATCGAACGCGGCATCCGTGCCGGCAGGTACCGGGTCGGGGATCGACCAGTGCAGCGCGTCCGAGCCGAGTTCCTCGTGCGCGGCGTCGCAGACGGTGATCACGAGGTCTGTGTCGGCGGCGACGTCCGCGAGCTGCTGCGGGGCTCCTTCGGGTAGCGGGAGGCCGTGGCGTTCGGCGGTCGCAATCGCTCCGGCGGCCACCGCGGCGGCCGGGTGGGTGCCGGCGGAGGCGACGGGGATGGGGCTGCGCTGCGCCCAGAGCTGCGCGGCGAGCTTGGAGCGGGCGGAGTTCGCGGTGCACACGAACAGCACTCGCCGCGCTGCGGCGGTGGTCGAGGGCCCGAGCTGGTCGAACGCCCCGGGGATCAGATGGACGTAGCTGCGGCGCCGGTCCGCCTCCGAGCGGCGACGGAGGATCATGCCTTCGCGCTCGAGGACGGCGAGGTGGTGCGCGACGAGGTTCGAGGGCATCCCAAGACGGTCCTGCAGCTCCCGCGGCGCGAGGTCTCCGAGGGTGAGCAGGTCGGTGATCCGCAGGCGCGCGGGGTCGCTGAGGGCGGCGTGCCGGGCGGCGCGCGCTTCGAGTTCGGTTCGCTCGGTGTTCATTGACTCAATCTTGACTGAGTGATCGTGAGCGGTCAAGATGGCCGACGACATGGACACCACTTCCCCTCCTCCGCTCGCTCGTCGGGCCGTGGCCGAGTTCCTCGGCACCGGTCTGCTCGTGGCGATCGTCGTCGGCTCCGGCATCGCCGCTCAGACGCTCTCCCCGGACGACGTCGGTCTGCAACTGCTGGAGAACTCCCTCGCGACCGCGCTGGGGCTGGCGGTGCTGATCCTCACTCTCGGCCCGGTGTCGGGGGCGCACTTCAATCCGCTCGTCTCCGCCGTGGACGCGGTCCTCGGTCGTCGCGACCGCACCGGCCTGCTGGGGCGGGAGCTGGCGGTGTTCGTGGGCGCGCAGCTGCTCGGAGGCATCGGCGGCGCGGTCCTCGCGAATGCGATGTTCGAAATCCCGTCCTCGATCGCGACGACGGAGCGGGTCACTGCCGGGCACCTGCTCGGGGAGGTCGTCGCCACCGCGGGCCTGGTCCTCGTGATCCTCTCCCTCGCCCGTACGCACCGAGGCCCGCTCGCGGCGGCCGCGGTCGGCGCGTACATCGGTGCCGCGTACTGGTTCACGTCCTCGACCTCGTTCGCGAATCCCGCCGTGACTCTCGGCCGCGTCTTCACCGACACCTTCGCCGGCATCGCCCCCGCCTCCGTCCTGCCGTTCGTCGCTGCGCAGCTCGTCGGCGCCGCGATCGGCGTCGGCATCGCCGTGTTCCTCTTCCCGGGCGCCGCCCGGGCCGCCGGGGACCTTGTGGTCCCGGCCACCTCGACCTCTTCACACGTCTGATTCGAAAGGCCCATCTGATGCATCTCGTCGCTATCGGCGGCAGCGACGCGGGGATCTCCGCCGCGCTGCGCGCCCGCGAGCTCGACCCGTCCGTCGACGTGACCGTCGTCGTCGCCGACTCGTACCCGAACTTCTCCATCTGCGGGATCCCGTACTACTTCTCCCGCGAGGTGCAGCCATGGCAGTCGCTTGCGCACCGCAGCCACGCCGATCTCGAAGCCACCGGCATGACCCTGCGCCTGGACACCTTCGCGACGGACATCGACGTCGCCGGGCAGCAGCTCACCGTCCGCACCCCCGACTGCTCGCTCGACCGGATCGGGTACGACGAGCTGATCGTCGGCACCGGCGCCCTCGCCTCCTCCGCCGGCATCGCGGGAGTGGACGCACTGGGGCCGGAGGACGGAGTGCACGTGCTGCACTCGATGGGCGACACCTTCGCGCTCGAGCGGTTCCTCGACAGTCGAGACCCGCAGACCGCGATCATCGTCGGCGCCGGCTACGTCGGCCTCGAGATGGCCGAAGCCCTCACCGTCCGCGGCCTCCGAGTCACCCAGCTCCAGCGCGGCCCGGAAGTGCTCTCCACCCTCGACCCCGAACTCGGCGCCCTCGTCCACACCGAACTGACCGAGCGCGGCGTCGAGGTTCTCACCCGCACCACCGTCGCCTCGATCGAGAAGACCGCCACCGGCCTCGCCGTGCACGCCGACCACGACGGCACACCTCTCACCCGCACCGCTGACGTCGTCCTCCTCGTCGTCGGCGTGAAGCCGAACACCGACCTGCTCGCCCGCGCCGGAGCGTCTCTCGGCGCCGGCCGCGCGGTCGTCGTCGACGAGGCGATGCGCACGGGCCTGCCGCACGTGTTCGCGGCAGGCGACGGAGTGACCACGCACCACCGTCTGCTCGGCAGCACCTACCTGCCGCTGGGCACCACGGCCCACAAGCAGGGACGGGTGGCCGGCGAGAACGCTCTCGGCGGCGATGCCCGGTTCGCCGGCTCGGTCGGCACGCAGGTCGTGAAGGTCTTCGACCTCGTCGCCTCCCGCACCGGCCTTCGCGAGCACGAGGCCCTCGCCGCGGGCTTCGCGCCGGCGACGACGAGCGCGGTCGCGGACGACCACAAGCGCTACTACCCGGGCGCGCAGCCCATCACGATCCGCATCACCGGCGACACCCGCGACGGACGTCTGCTCGGCGCGCAGCTCGTCGGACGCCTCGGCACCGAGACCGCCAAGCGCGTCGACACGTACGCGACCGCCCTGTTCGCCGGGCTCACCGTCGAGCAGGTCTCCGACCTCGACCTCTCCTACACACCCCCGCTCGGCTCCCCCTGGGACGCCGTGCAGATCGCCACCCAGACCTGGACCCGCACCACCACCGGAAGCAGCATCCCCGCATGACCGAGAAGCCCACCGTCCTCTTCCTCTGCCAGCACAACGCCGGCCGCTCCCAACTCGGCGCAGGCCTGCTCGAAGTCCTCGCCGGCGACCGCTACACCGCCACCTCCGCCGGTCTCTCCCCCGCCGAGACGGTGAACCCCGCGATCGCTGCGACCGTCGCCGAGCTCGGCCTCGACATCAGGAACCACATCCCCCGCGCCGTCACCGTCGAGGACCTCGAGAACGCGGACATCGTCATCACCATGAAGCCCGGCCTCACCCTCCCCGCAACGCCGACCGGCCGATTCCTGGAGTGGAAGTTCCCCGACCCGACCGACTGGAGCACCGAGAACGTCCGCCCCCTCCGCGAGGCCGTCGCCGCCCGGATCCAGACCGAACTCCTCACCTAGACGCGTCAGGCGGCCGCAAGGGCGATGGTGGGTCTGCTCCTCGATGGCGACTCTGGACCGTGCTGCAGAAGCGGGGTGACGGGATCGTTCGGCCGGGGCGGGGTGGGGTTGAAGGTCGTCTGGTCACGGAAGATCGCCCAGATGACGTTCATACGGCGCCGGGCGAGAGCGATCAGAGCCTGCTTGTGCGACTTCCCCTCCTGGCGTTTCCGATCGTAGAACGAGCGCGAGACCGGGCAGTTCCTCGACGCGATGAACGCCGCCTGGAAGCAGGCGTTCAACAGCCGCCGGTCATAGCGACGTGGCCGGTGATGGTTGCCGGAGATCTTCCCGGAGTCCCGCGGCACGGGAGCGAGACCCGCGAAGCTGGCCAACCGGTCGGGCGTCTCGAACGCGGCGAGGTCAGTACCGGTCGCGGCAAGGAAATCCGCGGCGAGCCTGCGCCCGAACCCAGGAATCGACACCAGAAGATCCGCGGATCTGCTGTCCTGCAAAGCGGCTTCGATCTCCCCGTCGAGCTCGGCGACCTCGTCGCGGATGCGGAGGAGATCACGCGCGGACCGGCTCACCAGCCGAGCCGCTGCCCCCTCCCCCACGACGACCGATGTCTGCTCGCGCGCGGCTTCCACCGCCGTCTTCGCGACCGCCGCGGATTTCCAGCAGCCCTGTCCCTTCAACCACGCCGCCAGCCGGCTCTCCCCCATGCGCCGGATCGCACCGGGGGTCGCGTACCGGGTGAGCAGCACCAGAGGTCCCCTGGTCGTCGCGTAGTTGAATGCCCCCTCGAGCGACGGAAAGTAGTGGACCAGGATGGCGCGCAGGCGATTCACGGCGCGGGTGCGATCGTGCACCAGGTCTTCTCGTCGCGCCGAGAGCAGGCGCAGTTCCGCCGTGACCTCGTCGGCCTGGCGCATCAGCGTCACGTCTCGCCGGGTCCGCGCTTGGTCGGCGATGATGACCGCGTCCTTCGCGTCTGTTTTGGCTTCGCCGCGGTAGGCGCCCGAGGCGTGATGCACGACGCGGCCTGAGATGTAGAACAGCGGCTGCGCATGCGAGTGCAGGAGCGTCTGCAGCAGCCCTGTCCCGCCGTGGTTGAGGTCCGTTGCCCAGGCGACGTCGGTGCCGCCTGGCAGGGAGGCGACGTCTCCCATCAGGGTCAGGATCGCCGTTTCTCGGTTCTTGAACCGTTGGGAGAGCAGCTTGGTTCCGTTGGCGTCGATGACGACGCAGTGGTGTTCGGTCTTGCCGGCGTCGATACCGGCCCAGAGTTGGGGCACGCAGGGTCCTTCCGTTGAGGGTGCGGTGCGCCGTGAACGACCTTGCCGGCATGTCCTTACGGGGCGATCTGGTCGCGTTTCTCAATGAGCGGTCCTGCCGTTGCGGGGTCCCGGGCGGCTAATCACGGCGTGCCATCAGTCGGCTGAAGGCGGTCAGCCATACCCGGGACCCCTGGCGCGTTCCGGAGCCTACAACTGCCCCGGATCCACGGAAATAACGGTAAGGAAGGTGGTCGAGGAGAAGCGTCCTGATGGCGATTACACGATCTCCACCTATGAGGACGGATCCGTCAGTGTCGTCCGCATCGGAGGAGAAGGCGCCGACGTGAAGACGCGCGGCATCAGCGAGTGCTCCGTGAGCGGGTCCGCGCGGAACGGCTGCAAGATCGACACCTGGGTCGGACTGGTGAGCATGAGCTTCTACACCTCCTACAACCTGTCGAGCAACACGGTGACCGCCAACCCGTGGGGCCCGGCCTGGACGATCGGGGGAGCCTGTGGCTCGTCGCTCAACTACCTCGGCCGACCGCTCGCCAACCGCGCGCAGATGCTCATCAACGCGCAGATGTGCGGCGTCCCCTACAACACGACCTTCGAGTTGCGCCTGACGGTCTCCGGAGGAGCCGCGACGGTGAGCTGGAGCTGACGAGCAGAGCTCATCCGGCTCACTCCAACGCGCTGTGCGCCCGCCGCGTCCTCACGAAGCGGGCGCACAGTCGCGTCCCGAGAACAAGGCTGGTGCCACCCCCGACCAGCCACGCACCAGCCAGGACCGTCCACGTCGTCATACCGGAACTCGGCATCGCCGACAGCCAGTAGTAGAGCCCGATCGCCCCGCCGACCACCACGGCAGCGACGACGGGGATCACCAGCGCCCCCCTCTTCTCCGAGACGGTCCAGGACGAGCAGAGGAGAATCGCGACGGCGCCGAGGAGCCAGCCGAATCCGGGAATCACCAGCCAGCCGAAGGCGAAGACCAGCGAGGCGACGACGGCGAACCAGGGGCGGTCGAAGATCGACCCGCCGCCCCCAGCGAGCGATCCGCCGGCGGCCTGCGCGATCCGAGAGGGACTTCCCAGTTCAGCGATCCGCTCACGGGCGGCATCGTCGTCGAGGCCGTCCAGCTCTTCGCCGATCCCGCTCCAGATCTCACTCCGGAGGTCGGCGGGCACGCCGGACAATGCGATCCTCAGCTCCTCGAGGTAGCGCGCCGCCGCCGGCGATGTCGTCGTGCTCATGACGTTCCCCTTCCGATCGTCTCGTTCACCTGCCCGACGAAGGACGGCCACTCCGCCCTGAACCGCCCGAGCTCGACCTTCCCCACGTCGGTCAACGAGTAGTACTTCCGAGCCGGACCCTGCGTACTCGGGACGACGACTGCGGTGATCGAGCCTCGGTCCCGCAGCCGACCCAGGAGTGGGTACAGGGTGCCGATGCTCCCGATCACACCGACCTCCTGCAAGCGCGTGGACAGTTCCCACCCGTACATGGGAACGGTGTCGAGCAGCCCCAGGATGCAGAACTCGGCTACGCCCTTTCGAAGCTGTGCCCCGACTCCATCTATCATGCGTGACAGCATACGCGTATGCCCGGAGTGGCGCCATACGACCGCGACGTCGGCGCGGTCGAGCCGAGCCCCGTCTGACCTCGGCACCGAGAGCGCCGCGACACTCCCGCGCAGCCGACGATCCATCCGGTCGCCCCGACGCGGTCAGTGGCGCAGAGGTTCCGCTCCCCGGCAACGTCCGCCGTGCCGATGGCCGGCAGGGGAGGAGCCGGATCGACGACCACGTCGCCTCCCTCCCCGCGGTCGACCGCGTCTTCCTGGTCGGCGCGGGCGGATCGCTGATGGGCGTCCAGGCCGCTCAGTACCTGCTCGACACGGCCGCGATCACGCCCGCCGCCTCCTACAACTCGGACGAGTTCTTCTTCCGCGCGCCCGCCTCGGTCGGCCCCGGCGCCCTCGTCGTCGTGCTCTCGGGCACCGGCGAGACCCCCGAGACCGTGCGGGCCGGCGAGTGGGCGCAGGAGCGCGGCGCCACCGTGGTCGGAGTGACCCTCAAGCAGGAGGGACCGCTCGCGCTCGCCCTCGACGCCGCCTTCGTCGCGCAGACCGGTCAGGGCACGCAGCTCGTGCTGCAGCTGCTCGCGCTCGCGGTCCTTCGCCGCGACGGGGTGGACGTGACGGATCGGCTCGAGGCGCTGCGCGCCCTGCCGTCCGCGATGGTCGCCACGGTCGCCGCCTTCGAGCCGAGGGCCGAGGAGCTGGCCGCCGCGATGAAGGACGTCCCTGTGACCTACCTCGTCACCTCCGGGTCGCTCATGGGCCCCGGTCAGACCTTCACCACCTGCTACCTGCAGGAGATGCAGTGGATGCACGCCGCGACGATCAACACGGACGAGTTCTTCCAGGGCCCCTTCGAGGTCTTCGACGGCGAGACGCAGAGCCTCGTCTTCCTCGCCGAGGACGCGACGCGGCCGATGGGCGAGCGCGCCCGGAACTTCCTCGACCAGTACAGCGGGACGACCCACTACGTCGACTCCCGCGACCTCGAGCTGCCCGGCATCGCGGCGCCCCAGCGCGCCTTCGTCGCACCGCTCGTGTACTCGACGCTGGTCTCCCGGCTCGCCGCCCACTGGGCCGCGGTCCGGGGCTACGCGCTGGAGGGGCGCCGCTACATGTGGCAGTTCGCCTACTGAGCAGCACCGGGACCGGGAGGCGGGGGCGACTGCGGTCGCCCCCGCGCCCCGCCCTCCGCTCACCCCGCGACTGTCAGTGACACCTCGACCGCCACGTCCTCCGTCCCCTCCCCCAGTACCGTCTGCCTCACCTCGACCGCGTCGAGCCGGAGGCCGCGGTCTCCGGCGGCGTCGAAGAGCGCGACGATCGCCGGATGCAGGGTCCCCTCGGGCAGTTCCTCCCCGTCGCGGGGGCGCCAGGTGGCGACCAGCTCGGTGCGCCCCGGGAGGATCGCGGCGAGACCGGCGAGGTCGCCCTCCGCCTCCGCCGACGTCGGCCAGCAGCAGACGAGCTCCGCCGAACCCGGCTCGCCCGCGCGGAGCGCCGTCCAGAAACGTCCCGTCGGCCCGAGCCCTGCCGCGTGCACTCGGGTGGCGAGCGCGCCGAAGATCTCGTTCGCCTCGTCGTCGCCCGGCCCGTCGGCCTCGTCCAGGGCGATCGTGAGGACCTGGCCGACGTACGGCTGCGCCGGCATCGTCCGCTCGGCGACCTCGACCGGCACGGCGAGCGCCCGCAGCGCCACCTCGGCGGCCTCGAACGCCCGGTCCTCCTGCTCCCGCTCCGCGAGCACGCGCTCCCTGTGCGCCTGCAGCGCCTCCGCCGCGGTGCCGGCTCGAGTCGCCGCCGCGACCTCGGGCAGCGGCACCCCCGCGCTCCGGAGGGCGCTGATCACGACTCCGACCCGGACCTGGGCGTCGGCGTACCGGCGGTACGACGACCGCTCGTCGACCTCCGCCGGGACCAGCACGCCCTTCTCGTCGTAGTGCCGGAGCGCCTTCACGCTCAGACCCGTCACGCCTGCGTACTCCCCGATGCCCAACATGCCTCCAGCATCCCGTCTCCCCCGGCGGGAGGGTCAACGAGCGGGAGGGTCAATGGGCGGCAAGGTCGACCGTCCCGCTGGTCGACCGGCGGGACGGGTCGACCGGCGGGACGGCTAGCAGCGGAGCCGGGCGGGAGGCGACGCGACCGGCGTCGGCGGACCCGACCCCGCATCACGTCAGGCGCCGACCCCTCAGCCCTTGCGCCTCACCGCGCGCTCACCAGCCCACGGGCCCCGCGCTCCCCGCCTCGTACTCGTCCAGCGGAGCGTCGCCCGCGGCCCAGGCGGAGAGCACCGGAGTGATGATGCGCCAGCACTGCTCGGCCACGTCGCCCGGGACCGAGAGCAGGGTGTCGCCCTGCAGGATCCCGGCGAGGACCTGCGCGTAGGGGTCGAGCGTGGCCGCGCCGGGCTGCGCCGTCAGGGTGGTTCGCTCGAGGTCGGTCAGCTCGTCGGCGCTGTTCACGACCAGGTCGAGGCTGACGTCGCCGCCCTTGAGGCCGATCCGGAGGACCGTCCCGGCGTCGCCCTCGGCCGCCTGCAGGCCGCGCGGGGGCGTGGCGGCGCGGAAGTGGATCGCCACCTCCCGGCGCGGGTCGCCGATCGCCTTGCCGGAGCGGAGGACGAAGGGGACGCCCGCCCAGCGCGGAGTGTCGACCTGGAGCAGCAGCTGCGCGAGGGTCTCGGTGCCGGTCTCGGGGTCGACGTCGGGCTCGTCGACGTAGGAGGGGAAGAAGCGGCCGTCGACGCGGCCCTCGGTGTAGCGGGCGCGGCGGGCGGAGGAGGGGTCGTCGCGCCAGAGCCGCACGGCGCCGAGCACCTCGGCCATGCGCGCGTGGACCTCGTCGGGCGCGACCTCGTCGGGGCGCTCCATCGTGGTCAGCGCGAGCACCATCAGGAGGTGGCTCTGCAGCATGTCGCGCAGCGCGCCGGTCTTCTCGTAGAAGGCGGCGCGGCCCTCGATGCCGAGCGTCTCGTCGTAGACGATCTCGACCTTCTCGATCCACTCGGCGCTCCAGCTCGCCTCGAGCAGGCTGTTGCCGAAGCGCAGGCCCAGCATCCCCAGCACGGTCGCGTTGCCGAGGAAGTGGTCGATGCGCCAGAGGCGGCTCTCGGGGAGGACCTTCGCGAACGCCGCGTTGAGGGCGATCGCGTCGTCGAGGTCCTCGCCGAACGGCTTCTCGATGGCGACGACCAGCTCCTCGGGGAGGTCGAGCTCGGCGAGCGAGGCGGCGACCTTGTGCCCCATCGCCGGCGGCAGGGCGACGTAGAGCACCGGAGTCGACGGGCAGGCGTCGAGGAGGGCCTTCAGCTGCTCCGGGTCGGAGGCGTCGGTGGCGACGAAGCGCGCGCGCGACGCGAGCGCCTCGACCGTGTGCGCGGCGACTCCGGCCGCCTCGAGGCTGCGACGGACGAGGCCCTGCCACTCCTCGTCGGTCTGGGGCGTGCGCGCCGCCCCGATCAGCGTGAGCTCGAGGTCGCGCGCGAGCTCGGCCACCCGGCCCAGGCCCGGCAGCAGCAGCCGCTCGGTGAGGTCGCCGCCCGCTCCGAGGATCGCGATGCTC
Source organism: Rathayibacter sp. AY1B8 (assembly GCF_002932775.1). Lineage (NCBI taxonomy): Bacteria > Bacillati > Actinomycetota > Actinomycetes > Micrococcales > Microbacteriaceae > Rathayibacter > Rathayibacter sp. AY1B8. The sequence goes on from NZ_PSWJ01000003.1 coordinate 53,535, forward strand.
CGCTGCTCGCTCCCCAGCGCCGCGGCCTCGGGGATTCCGATCTGCTCCGTCATGGTGTCTCCCTCGTAGCCGTCGTGAGTCAGCGGCCACAGTACGCGCCGGGCCCTGGCGCGAGGCCGGGAGCCGGGAGGGGTTGAGGAAGCGGGCGCGGAGTGGCAGGGCCGCGCGGTCGGGAGCGAGAGAGCTGCCCGACCTCCGCTGAGAGGCGGCCCGCCGTGTCGGGGCGGGGAGCCCCTTCTCAGCCGACGTCGGCGCGCGACCCGCGGACGCCCGGCCCGCCGCAGCCGTTCCGCACAGCACGTGATCCCCCTCCAGTGCTCGTCCGGCGGTACCCTGCCCGCATGCGCCTGCGCCAGGTCGTCCTCGACACGGAGGACGCCCGCGCCCTCTCCGCCTTCTACCTCGCCCTGCTCGGCGGCGAGTACCGCCCCGGCGACGAGCCGCCCGCGGACGGCTCCGACGACGAGGCGGAGTGGGTCGCGATCGTCACCGCCGACGGCGCGAAGCTCACGTTCCAGCGGGTGGCCGCCCTGCCGCGCGCGACCGGGCCGGAGGGGCCCGTCCCGCAGCAGCTGCACCTCGACTTCATGGTCGCGGACGCCGACGAGCTCGACCGGCAGAAGACCCGGGCGCTCACCCTCGGCGCCGAGCTGATCGAGGACAGGAGCGACGACCCGGAGGAGGCGCTCCACGTCCTCGCCGATCCGGCCGGCCACCCGTTCTGCGTCTTCGTCGCGCCCGACTACCCGGCGGAGTAGGGGCGCGCGGCTTCAGCGAGCCGCACGCGTCGGATCACATGCCGGTGATCGTGACCGTCGTCGTCGCGGCGATCACCGCGGCTCCCGTGACGCTCGCGGCGGTTCCCGCGAGGACGGCGGCGGCCGCCGGCCCTGCCCAGTGCTGCGCCGCGAGCGACCTGATCGCCTGCCGGTCCGGAATGCCGGGCCTCGGCGAGAGCGCTCCGGCCGCGTCGAGCAGGCCGATGAGCGCCGCGTCCGACGGAAGGGGCGCCGTCCGAGCCGCGAGGACCTCGGCGACCCGGATCCGCAGCCGCTCGTCCTCCGCCGGCTCCACGGCGGCGACCCGCTCGAGGAGGGCGGCATGCAGCTCCCTCCGAGTGAGGCGGGCGATCCACCAGGACACGCTGCGCGGTGCTCGCTCCGCTGCGATCCACCCGAGTGCCCCGTCGAGCACGGCGTCCCCGAGCGCGGACCGCTCCGGCCCGAGGGCGACGGCTCCGGCGTCCACCTCGACGCGCCGCTGGAGGGAGAGCTCCGCGAGGACGGAGGCGGCCAGGACGGTGTCGAGAGCGCCCGACGAAGCCGCGGGCCGCCCGTCGCTCCGCCGCAGCAGGAGGAGGAGAGCGACGGGGATGGGCGGCTGCCCGGCTCCGGGGGGCGCAACGGCCGGCGGGGTGGTGGGAGAGGGCATTTCCGAGGAGTTCCGTGTCGAGTCGTCCATCCCTCGAGCCTGGCACCCGACCCGTCGAGACCGCATCCGCCGGGCGACGGGTCCTCCGTCGTCCGCCCGATCGACCGGCCGGACACGCCCGAGAGCCCACGTCGCGCCCCGAAGCGGACCGCTCCTCCGCCACATCCGGCGTCAGACCACCCCCGCCGCCGTCCCCGACACGATCAGGTCGGCGCGGTCGCGAGTGGCCTCGATCAGCAGCGCGTTCCGCCCGTCGACCTCGGAGGCCCAGGCGGAGGCCGCCTCGGGGGCGCGGCCGAAGGAGACGTGGCGGTCGACCAGGCGCTCGAAGCGCTCGGTCTCGGGAGTCGCGCAGAACCAGGCCTCGTCGAACTCGGCGCGCAGCAGCGCCCACGGGCCCTCGTCGACGAGGAGGTAGTTGCCCTCCAGCACGACGAGCGAGGCGGAGGGGTGCACGGCCAGCGCGCCGGCCACTCCCTCGTCGACGGTGCGCTCGAAGGTGGGCGCGTAGACGACGTGGTCGGTCTCGGCGCGCAGCCTCCGCACCAGGGCGAGGAAGCCCCAGCCGTCGAACGTGTCGAGGGCACCCTTGCGGTCGTGGCGGCCGAGCTCGTCGAGCGTGGCGTTGGCGAGGTGGAAGCCGTCCATCGGCACGAAGGCGGCGGTCCCCTCCCCCGCGAGCTCGTTCGCGCGGGCGACCACGGCCCGGGCGAGCGTGGTCTTGCCGGCCCCGGGGCTGCCGGCGATCGCGACGATCGCGCGGCGGCCCGGCGAGGTCAGCGCGAGCGCGCGCCCGGCCAACTCGTCGAGGCCGGGCCGCACCGCGTCGGGCGCGACCTCGGTCTCAGGCCTCGCCACGGCTGCTCTCCAGCGCGTTCACCAGGAAGCCGTGGGCGTGGCGGGCGAGCGCGGGGCCGTCGTTCCAGAGGTTCCGCCACACGGCCAGGTCGTTCGAGAGGGTCGGCGAGACGACGGCCGACGAGAAGGACTCGAAGGTGATGGGTCCGCGGTAGTCGATCGCGGCGAGGGCGTGGAAGAACGTCGTGAAGTCGAGGTGGCCGCTGCCGAGGTAGCCGCGGTGGTTCTCGCCGATGTGGACATACCCGAGACGATCCCCGACCAGCAGCACCGGGCGGAAGAAGTCGTCCTCCTCGATGTTCATGTGGTACGTGTCCAGGTGGATCAGGACGTTGTCGGCGCCGATGTCGTCGGCGAGGCGCAGGGCGTCCGCGGCGGTGTTGATGACGTTGGTCTCGTAGCGGTTGCAGATCTCGAGGCCGAGAGTCATGCCCTTCGTCGCAGCCTCGGCGGCGAGGTCGGTCAGCACCGAGACGACGTTCGCGCGGCCCGCGGCCGAGAGGGGCGCGCTGTACTTGCCGAGCGCGCTGTAGAGGGCGCCGGTGAAGTGGGTGCCGCCGAGCGCGTGGGTGGTCTCGAGGGAGTCGGCGAGCAGCTTCGCGCCGCGGGCCACCACCTCCGGGTCGTCGCTGGAGACGTCGGCCGAGAAGGCGAGGCCGCGCGAGCAGACGATGCCGAGGTCGTTCGCCTCGAGGGCGGCGCGGGCGGAGGCGGTGTCGAGGTTCTGCACGTCGTGCAGCGAGAGCTCCAGCAGGTCGAATCCGGCCGCCTTGGTCTGCTCGATCGTCGCGGTCACTTCGTCGGGGGTGGTGCCGCCGGCGAAGACGAGGGCGTGCACTCCGAGAGGGTTCGTGGTCATGGTGGTGCTCCTTGGTTCGAGAGGTTCAGAGGCGGCGTCGGGCCGCGGGGTCGGTGTCGAGCAGGTCCGCGAGGAACGCGTGGCCGGAGGTCGCGAGGGCGACGGGGTCGTGCCAGAGCTCGCGCCAGAGGCCCATGCCCTCGGCCGAGGCCGGGGGCTGGACGGCGGGCGAGAAGCTCTCGAGGGTGAGCGGGCCGCGGTAGCCGGAGTCGGCGAGCGCCGCCGCGAGCCCGGTCCAGTCGGTGCTCCCGGTGCCCAGCTCTCCGCGGTGGTTCTCGGAGGCGTGGAGGTAGCCGAGCAGGTCGCCGGCGTCGCGGACGGCGCTCGCGAGGTCGACCTCCTCGAGGTGGGCGTGGAAGGTGTCGAGGTGCAGGAGCACGTTCGGCGCGTCGAGCTCGCGGAGGAACGCGGCGGTCTGGGCGGCCGTGTTCAGCAGGTTGCTCTCGTAGCGGTTCACGTACTCCGCTCCGACGACGACGCCGGCGGGAGCGGCGGCCGTGGCGACCCGCCGCAGCACGTCGAGCGAGCGCGAGCGGGCAGCCATGTCGGCCGCGTGCTCGTACTTGCGCATGGCGGAGTAGGTGACTCCGCCGACGTACCGCGCGCCGATCGCCTCGGCGAACCGCACCCCCGCCAGCAGCCGCTCCTCGCCGCGGCCGGCCGTGGCCTGGTCGGTGATGTCGGAGTCGGCGTCCAGCGCGAGCGAGACGACCGCGTCGATCCCGTGCTCGTCGAGCAGGTCGGCGGTCCACGCGGAGGCGTCGGGGTCGGCGGGAGCCGGGATCTCGATCAGGTCGAAGCCGATCGAGGCGGCGGCGCCGATCGCGAGGCGCCCCGACTCCGGCGTCCAGTCGCCGACGAGCAGGCCCGCGTGGACCCCGATCGGCGACGAGCGCTCCGTGCTCCCGCGGTGCAGGAACTCGGGGTGCATCAGGCGGCCTTCGCGCCCGTGATCAGCGAGACGAGCTCGTCGCCGCTGGTCTCGGCGGTGCGGCGGCCGGCGACGGCGAGGCCCGCGCGCATCACCCACACCTGGTCGCTCAGGCGCATCACCTGGTCGAAGTTGTGGCTGATCAGCAGCACGGCCACTCCGGCGTCGCGCAGCTTGAGGATGATCTTCTCGACGCGCGCCGTCTCCTGGACGCCGAGCGCCGCGGTCGGCTCGTCCATGATCACGATCTTGCTGCCCCAGCCCGCGGCCCGGGCGATCGCGACCGCCTGGCGCTGGCCGCCCGAGAGGCGGCGGACCTTGCTGGTGACCGGCGGGACGTTCACGGCGAGGTCGCCGAGCAGCTCCTGGGCAGTCTTCTTCATCTGCGTGCGGTCGAGGAACCGCACCCCGGGCACGCCCTTGGTGAGCTCGCGGCCGAGGAAGAAGTTCTGCCACACGGTCAGGTCCTCGACCAGGGCGAGGGTCTGGTGCACCGTCTCGATGCCGCCGTCCCGCGCGCCGAGCGGAGTGGTGAAGTGCACCACGTCGCCGTCGAGGGTGATGGTGCCGGAGTCGGCGGGGTGCACCCCGGAGAGGCAGCGGACGAGGGTGGACTTGCCCGCGCCGTTGTCGCCGATCAGGGCGGTGATCTCGCCGCGGCGCATCGACATCGACGCTCCCTTGAGAGCGTGGACGCCGCCGAAGGACTTCTTGATGTCCCGCGCTTCGAGCAGGATGTCGCTGGTCATGGCTGGGCTCACTTCTTCTGGTAGCGGGTGATGAGGGCGGCGAGCACGACCACCAGGCCGACGGCGAGGGGCTGGTAGAACTGCGAGACGCCGAGCAGGGTCAGGCCATTGGTCAGCGCGGTCAGGAGGAACGCTCCGATGATCGGGCCGACGATCTTGGCCTTGCCGCCGGTGAGGCTCACTCCGCCGAGCACGACGGCCGCGATGGAGTTGAGCAGGTACTGCGTGTTGATGGCCGGCTCCGCGGCGCCGACGCGGGCGACGAGGAGGAGCGAGCCGACTCCGGCGAGGACGGCGGCGATGATGTACACCGCGATGCGCACGCGTCCGGCCTTGATGCCGTTGGCGACCGCGCTCTCCTCGTTGCCGCCGACCGCCTGCACGTGCAGGCCGAAGCGGGTGCGGAACATGACGACCCAGGCGACGACTCCGATGACCGCGGCCAGGATGATCGGGTAGCCGATGATCCCGATCGAGCCGGTGGTGAGGCGGAGCAGCTCGGGGCTGCCGACCGTGATCGGCTTGCCGTCGGAGACGATCAGCGCGAGACCGGTCGCCACCGAGAGCGTGCCCAGTGTCGCGATGAAGTCGGTGACCTTGCCCTTCGCGATCAGGAAGCCGTTGATCACTCCGATCAGCCCCGCGAAGAGCAGGGCCGCGAGCGCCGAGAGCCAGAAGCCCCAGCCGGCACTCCAGCCGATGCCGAAGCCGACCGCTCCGACGGTCATCGTCGCCGAGATCGAGAGGTCGATGCCGCCGGTGGTGATGACGAAGGACTGGCCGATCGAGAGGATGACCAGGATCGCGGCGGCGACGAGCATCGCCTTGATGTTGCCGAGGCTGAGGAACGTCGGCGTCGCGATCGAGAACACGATCACCAGGGCGACGAGCCCGATCGGTGCGGCGTTCTCGGCCCAGAAGCTGAGCTGACGGAGGTTCGCCAGCAGCGGGGAGGCGCTGGCCGGGGGTCGGGCGGTGACTGAGGTCATGGTCGCTTCCTGGGTTGCCATGGGCGGGAGGTCCTACTTGCCGGGGACGAGCGCGGCGAGCGGGTTGTCGAACTCCTCGAACGGCTGGGGGAAGGCGCCGAGGGCCTGCTCCGCGGTCTCGGAGGTCACGAGCGCGGTGGGCGACTCGATCTCGGCGGGGATCTCCTCGCCGGCGCCGACGGCCTCGCACGCCTGCACGCCGAGCTGGCCGATCGCGAAGGGGTACTGGGCGACGGTGGCGGTGAGGCCGCCGTCCTTGACGGACTGCAGCGCGTCCTCGTTGCCGTCGACGCTGACCACCTGGACGGAGCCGGTGAGGCCCGCGTTCTCGACGGCCTTGACGATGCCGAGGCCCATGTCGTCGTTCGCGGCGAAGAACGCCTTCACGTCGGGGTTCGCGGCGAGGATGTCGGTCGCCTTGGTCAGCGCGACCTCGCGCTTCCAGTCGGCCGCGGCCTCCTGGACGACGGTGAGGTCGGAGCCGATCGCGGCGGTGAAGCCGTCGACGCGGGCGGCGCTGGTGACGTCTCCCGAGACTCCGCCGATGACGGCGACCTCGGAGCCGGCGGGCAGCTGCTGCAGGAGGAAGTCGCCGGCCTTGCCGCCCGCGGCCTCGTTGTCGGTGCCGATGTAGGTGGTGACGTCGAGGTTCGCTGCCTCGACCGCGTCGGGGTCGAGCGGGCTGTCGATGTTGACGATCGTCTTGCCGGTGGCGGAGGCGAGGGCCTGCACCAGGTTCGTGCCGCTGATCGGGTTGACGATCAGGCAGCCGAAGTCCTGGCCGGCGACGGTGGTGAGCTTGTCGGCCTGGCCGGTGGTGTCGCCGATGTCGGCGGCGGCCTGCACCGAGACGTCCACGGAGTCGTCCTTCGCGGTGTCCTCGATGCCGTTCTCCATCGCCTGGAAGAAGGGGTTGTCGAGGCCCTTGATGACCGCGGCGACCTTGGTCGATCCGGAGCCGCCGGCGGCCGTGTCGCCACCCGAGGCGCAGCCGGTGAGGAGGAGTGCGAGGGCGCCGACCGGTGCGAGAACCGGGAGGAGGCGGCGTGCTGTGCGGTTCATCGTCATCCTTGAGGATCAGTGGCACCACTGCGTGCCGGTGTGTGAAAACTACCGGGGCTTTCGCGTTACCGCAATACGAAAGTCGGGGAACTTCAGGTTTCCCGTCGGCAGGCATGTACGCTGACCGTGACAAGAGGGGGAGCGATGACGGGGTACTCCACCGGCGAGGCCGGTTCGCACGTGGCCGACGTCCTCGCGCTGTTCCGCGAGCAGGGCGAGGTCTCGCGCAACGCCGTGATGGAGCAGACGGGGCTCTCCCGCTCCACCGTCAACCAGCGCCTCGCGACCCTCGTGGATCTCGGCCTGATCGCCCCCACCACCGGCGGCGAGTCGACCGGCGGGCGCCCCTCGAGCATGTTCGCGATGAACCTCGTCGGCACGGTGTTCCTCACCGCCGACATCGGGGCGAGCGGGTTCGTCGCCGCCGCCTGCGACCTGCGCGGCACCCCCCTCCGGCACGAGAGCGGCGTCGTCGACGTCTGGGAGGGACCGAACGCCGTGCTCTCGCTGGTGATCGCCGCGTTCGAGCGGCTGCAGCAGGGCGACGCGGTCGCCGGCATCGGCGTCGGAGTCCCGGGGCCGGTCGAGTTCGCCGCCGGGCGCGTGCGCAACCCGCCGATCATGACCGGCTGGGACGACTTCGACATCGCCGGCTACTTCGCCGAGCCGTACGAGGGCGTGCAGGTCGTCATCGAGAACGACGCGAACGCCCGCGCCCTCGCCGAGTCGCGCCACCACGGCTCCGACAACCTGATCAGCCTGAAGCTCGGCACCGGCATCGGCTCGGGCCTCGTCTTCAACGGAGCGACGATCCGCGGAGCCGTCGGCGCGGCCGGCGACATCGGCCACACCCGCGCGGTCACGGGCACGGTCGACGCGGATCCGCTGCCCTGCCGCTGCGGCAACGCCGGCTGCGTGGAGGCGTACGCGAGCGGCTGGGCCCTCGTCCGCGACCTCTCGGCCGACGACCCCTCGATCAAGCACGTCGCCGACGTCACGGCCCGCGTGCTCCGCGGCGACATGCGCGCGACGCAGGCCGTGCGCCAGGCCGGCCGCGTCCTCGGCGAGGCGGTCGCCGACCTCGTCAACATCCTCAACCCGCGGACCATCGTGATTTCGGGCCAGCTCGGCGACTGCGGCGAGGTGCTGATGTCGGGCCTGCGCGAGCGCGTCTACCTGCGCACCCACCCGCTCGCCACGCGGCACCTGACCATCCACACGTCGGACCTGGGCGAGCTGGCCGGCGTGATCGGCCTCGCACTGACGACCGCCGACCAGGTCTTCAGCCGCGAGCGCTTCGACCGCGAGGCGAGCGCCGAGAGCCCCCGCGCGGCGGCCGCCGCGAGCTGAGCGGGAGCGCCCTGCCGCGCCCGGCAGCGGCGGGACCGGCGTGAGCGACCCCCTCCGCCCCGCGCACTGTTACGCCCGGCGACGAAGGGTTACGCCGGGCGACGCGGGCCGGGACGGGCGGGCCCGCGGTGCTCCATCATCGTGTCCGGGACGACGCGGAGAGGCCGCGGCCGCCCGACCCGTCCGAAGGAACGCGATGATCCGGCTCGAGCAGCTCAGCAAGTCGTACGGTCCGGCGACCGTGCTCGACCGCCTCGACTTCTCGGTCGCGACCGGCGAGATCTTCGCCGTCGTCGGCCCGAGCGGTGCGGGCAAGAGCACGCTCGCCGCCTGCGTGAACCTCCTGGAACGGCCCACCTCGGGCACGGTCGTCGTCAACGGGGAGGCGCTCTCGCAGCTCTCGGAGGAGCGGCTGCGCGTCGCCCGCCGCCGCATCGGCACCGTCTTCCAGTCCGACGGACTCTTCAGCCGCCGCACGGCCGAGCAGAACGTGGCCCTTCCGCTGGAGTACCTCGGCGTCACCGCCGCCGAGACGAAGCGCCGCGTCGCGGAGCTGCTCGAGCGCGTCGGCCTCTCGGACCGCGCGCGCTACTACCCGCACCAGCTCTCCGGCGGTCAGCGCCAGCGCGTCGGCATCGCCCGCGCGCTCGCCCTCCGCCCCTCGGTGCTGCTCTCGGACGAGGCCACCTCGGGCCTCGACCCCGCCTCGACCACCGCGATCACCACGCTCCTGAAGGAGCTGCGCGACGACCTGGGCCTCTCGATCCTCTTCATCACCCACGAGATGGAGACGGTGCGCCAGGTGGCCGACTCCGTCGCCCGCCTCGACCACGGCCGCATCGTGGAGTCGGGGCGCCTCGTCGACCTGCTGCGCGACCCCGCGTCCCCGCTCGGCCTCGCCCTCAACCCGGTGCGCCCCTCCGTCGCGCCCGGCCCGGGTCTGGGCGAATGGGTGGTGGGCTACTCCCGCTCCGGAGTGCCGACCGACTGGGTCACCCGGCTCGCGGAGGCGGTCGGCCCCGTCTCGCTGCTCGGCGCGGCGATCGAGACGGTGGACGGGCAGGCGGTCGGCCACGCGACGATCGGGCTCGGCCCGGTCGACGAGGCGCGGCTCACCCGTGCGGCGGCCGAGCTCGGCCTGTCGGTCCGGCCCGCCGGCGTGCGCGTCCTCGCCGAGGAGGTGGCGGCATGATCCTCCACCTCGACAACAAGGTCCCGCTCGAGCAGATCCCCGCGCTGGTGCTGCCGGCGCTCGGCGAGACGCTGATCATGGTCGGCATCGTCATGGCGATCGTGGTGCTGGTCGGCGTGCCGCTGGGCGCTCTCGTGCACAACCTCGCTCCGGGCGGGCTGGCCGAGAACCGGGCCGCCCACCAGGTGCTCAGCGCCGTCATCAGCGTCGGCCGCTCGCTGCCGTTCCTCATCCTGATGGCGTCGATCATGCCGTTCACGCGCCTGATCACCGGCACCAACATCGGGATCGCGGCCGCCGTCGTGCCGATGTCGATCGCGGGGATCGCCTTCTTCACCCGGATCGTCGAGAACGCGCTGCGCAGCGTGCCGCTCTCGCTCACCCGCGTCGCCCGCGCCTCCGGAGCGTCGCGGCTGCAGGTGGTGCGGACCGCCCAGCTGAGCGAGGCGGTGCCGCAGATCATCGGCGGCCTGACGATCAACACGATCGCGATGATCGAGTACTCGGCGATCGCCGGCACGATCGGCGCCGGCGGCATCGGCTACGTCGCGGTGACCTACGGCTACCAGCGCTTCGACACCACCGTCATGCTCGCCACCATCGTGATCCTGGTCGCCACCGTCGCGACCGTGCAGCTCACCGGCGACGCCCTCGTCCGCGCGACCACGCCCGGCGCCTCCCGCTCGCGGCGAGCGCCGCGGGTCGCGGCCGCCGTCTAGAACCTCCACTCCTCCTCCTCCTCCTGCGCCCTCGGGCGTCCATCCCGCGCGCCCGCGCACCCCCTCTTCGAAAGGCATCGCCATGTCCACTCCCGACGACCTCGGATTCGATCTCAAGAAGAAGCGCCGCTGGCCCTGGATCGCCGGAGCGGCCGTCGTCGTCGTCGGCGTCGCCTCCGCGATCGCCGTCCCGCTCCTCTCCCCCGCCGTCTCGGCCAACGAGCAGGAGGGCGCGACGCTCTACGTCGCGACCGCCGAGGGCAACGCCTCCGAGCAGGCCCTGGTCGACTTCGTCGCGGAGGAGGTGGCGCCGCGCTACGGCATCACCGTCGCCTTCAAGGGGCTCTCGGACAGCAACACCATCAACCGCGCGGTGAGCGAGGGCGAGGTCGCGGCCACGGTGTACCAGCACAAGCTCTGGCTGGGACAGGTGCTCGAGGCCAACCCCGACTTCGAGGAGGAGGCGGCCACCCCCGTCTTCCGCTGGGGCTTCGGGCTCTGGAGCGACAAGTACTCCGATGTCTCCCAGATCCCCGACGGCGGCACGGTCTCGCTCTACTCCGACCCCGCCAACGAGGCGCAGGGCCTCTGGCTGCTGCAGAACGCCGGCCTGATCACGCTGAAGCCGGGCACGGAGCCGGGCACCGCGACCCAGGACGACATCGCCGAGAACCCGAAGAACCTGCAGTTCACGCTGCTCGACTTCGCCGCCCAGTCGCGCGCGCTGCCGGACCTCGACGCGGCCGTCGGCTACACCGAGTACTACCTCGCCGCCGGCATCCCGATCGAGCAGCAGATCTTCGCCCCGCAGGCCCCCGACGACTTCGCCGGGCAGCTCACCATCGGCTCGAAGTACCGCGACACCGAGAACGTGAAGAAGCTCGTCCAGGCCTTCCAGGACCCGGCCGTGCAGGAGTTCCTCGCCACGGACGAGACGGTGAAGGGGATCCTGCTGCCGATCGACGGCTGAACAGGGCCGGAGCGACGGGGTCGCCTGAGGAGTCGCGCGCGGCTTCTCGGGCGACTCGGCGTCTGCGGACGTAGCGTGGGCTCATGAACACGTTCACTCTCCACAACGGTGTCGAGATCCCCGCCCTCGGACTCGGCGTCTTCCAGACTCCGCCCGACGAGACCCGCGCCGCCGTCGCCGCCGCGCTCGACGCGGGGTACCGGCACATCGACACGGCGGCGGCCTACGGCAACGAGCGCGAGGTGGGCGAGGCGATCGCCGGCCGCGACGACGTCTTCCTCGAGACGAAGGTGTGGATCAGCGACTACGGCTACGACGAGACGCTGCACGCCTTCGACAAGAGCGCGGGCAAGCTCGGCGTCGAGCGGATCGACCTGCTGATCCTGCACCAGGCCCTGCCCGAGGCCTTCGACCGCACCCTCGACGCCTACCGGGCGCTCGAGCGGCTGCTCGCCGACGGGAGGGTGCGGGCGATCGGCGTGAGCAACTTCATGGTCGAGCACCTCACCCGCCTCCTCGCCGAGACCGACGTCGTCCCCGCGGTGAACCAGCTCGAGGTTCACCCGTACTTCCAGCAGCGGCGGGTCGAGCGCTTCGGCTGCGAGAACGACATCCTCACCCAGGCCTGGTCGCCGATCGGCGGCATCACCGCCTACCGCGACTCCCCGCGCCGCAGCTTCGACGACCCGGTGCTCCTCGAGCTCGGCGCCAAGTACGGGAAGACGGCCGCGCAGGTGATGCTGCGCTGGCACCTGCAGGAGGGCCGCCAGGTCATCCCCAAGTCGACCCGCCCCGAGCGCATCGCCGAGAACATCGACGTGTTCGACTTCGCGCTCTCCGGCTCGGAGCTCGCAAGGATCGACGCCCTCGAGGCCGGCGTGCGCGGCGGACCGGAGCCCGAGGCCGTGACGCTGGACGCGTACGGCCGCGACATCCCCGAGGCGTGAGGAAGGCGCCCGCGACGGGAACACCGGAGCCGTCGCGGGCGTTGCCCTCACCATGAGCGTTCCCCTCTCCATCCTCGACCTCGCCCCCATCGCCCCCGGTGAGACCGCTCGCGACAGCTTCGCCGCCTCCGTCGCCCTGGCCCAGGAGGCCGAGCGGAACGGCTACCGCCGCGTCTGGTACGCCGAGCACCACAACATGGCGAGCATCGCCTCCAGCGCGACCTCGGTGCTCATCGCGCACGTCGCCTCGCAGACCTCCACGATCCGCCTCGGCTCCGGCGGCGTCATGCTGCCGAACCACTCCCCGCTCACCATCGCCGAGCAGTTCGGCACCCTCGAGACGCTGCACCCGGGACGGATCGACCTCGGACTCGGCCGCGCCCCCGGCAGCGACCAGGCGACCTTCCGCGCGCTCCGCCGCGACCCCGACTCCTCCGAGCGCTTCCCGCAGGACGTGCTGGAGCTGCAGGCCTTCCTCGCCGGCGAGTCCCGCATCCCCGGAGTGAGCGCGACGCCCGGTGCCGGCACCCGCGTCCCCCTCTACATCCTCGGCTCCTCGCTCTTCGGCGCGCAGCTGGCCGCCGCGCTGGGCCTGCCGTACGCGTTCGCCTCGCACTTCGCTCCGGACGCGCTCCACCAGGCCGTCGCGGAGTACCGGCGCGGCTTCCGCCCCTCCGAGCAGCTCGACGCCCCCTACGTGATCGCCGGGATGAACGCCATCGCCGCCGACACCGAGGAGGACGCGCAGGAGCAGTTCGCGCAGATGAAGCGCGCCCGCCTGATGATGCTGCTGCGCCAGAGCGGGCAGATCCCCGTCGGCCAGACCTTCGACGACGAGGAGCTCGACGCCCTGCTCAGCGCGCCGATCGGCGCCCACGTCGCGAGCATGACCACCTACACCGGTGTCGGCACCGGCGACCAGGTGGCCGACTACGCCGCCGACTTCGCCCGCTCCGCCGACGCCGACGAGGTCATCGTCGCTCACGCGTCGCTGCAGACGGAGGCGCGCCTGCGCTCGGTCGCGCTCCTCGCGCAGTCGAACGCGCGCGTCGCCGCCTGACGGGCGGCCGAGTCCGTCGACGCCGCCGCACGGGCCCCGTGCGCGACCGGGGCCGCGCATCGGCGGGCGTGCGGCGCGCATCGGCGGACTCCTGTGAAAGTGAGCCTCTAACGGGGGCCACCTCACAGGGAGTAACCCCGGGAGGAGCGCGTCCGCGGTGCCAGGCTGAGCCCTGTGTCGACGATGACGGGCAAGCGGCGTGAGCCCGGGGACGGCCCTGCGCGGTCAGCGGCCCTGCTGCTGCGGGTCTGCGCGGGCGACCGGACCGCCTTCCGGCAGCTCTACTCGCTCACCGCGGGCCGGGTCGTCTCCGTCGCGGACGCCGTGCTCGACGACCGCGCCGCAACCGAGGAGGTCGCGCAGGAGGTCTACCTCGAGCTCTGGCGCACCGCGCGCTCGCTCGACCCGGGCCGTCCCGTGCTCGCCTTCCTGGCCCAGGTCGCGCACCGCCGTGCCGTGGACCGCGCCCGGGCGGACCGGTCGGCGCGGCGCCGGGAGCTGCAGTACACGGTCCTCGACCGGCCCCGCGATCACGAGTGGGAGCGCTCGGACGTCCGGCTGGCCCTGGCGCCCGCGGCCGGCGCGATCCGGCAGCTCGCCGCCATCCACCACGACGTCCTCTACCTCGCCTACGTCCGCGGGTACAGCCACTCCGAGATCGCGGAGGAGCTGTCGATCCCGCTCGGCACCGTCAAGACCCGGCTGCGCGACACCCTCATCCGCCTGCACACGCACCTGCAGTCCGCCGGCCCGGCGGATCCGGACGGCGGACCGGGACGGCGCATCCGGCACTGACCGGTGGCGCGAACGCCTCTGCGCCACCGGGGTCGCACGCTTCAGGACCGTGTCCGGCCCGCTCAGCCCGCCTGCGTCGCGCCCGAGACCGCGAGCCCGACGATCACCGTCAGTACCGTCGTCCACAGTGCGATCGCGACGCCCTGCCAGAGCAGGATCCGCCCGCGGCCGACTCCGGCGCCCGCCAGCATCACCGCGGTGAAGTGCGTCGGGAGCAGCAGCGGCCCCAGCAGGCTCACGCCCGGGACGCCGTAGCGGGTGAAGGCCCGCTGGAACTTCTCGCGCCGCGGAGTCGTCCGCTTCGCCTCCGAGCGGCCCGTGATCGCCGAGCGGACGCCGGTGCCCAGCAGCACGAGCAGCGCCACGCAGACGAAGTTGCCGATCGCCCCGGCGAGCCCGGCGACGACCGGGTGGATGCCGCCGATGATCCCGATGCTCGCCGCTCCCTCGCCCTCGATGAAGGGGACGGCCCCGGCCGCGGCGACGACGAGGGGCTGCACGAGCTCGGGAACGCGGCCGATCAGGTCCTGGAATCCGAGGATCGCGTCGCTGATGATCGTCATGGTCGTGCCTTCCGGTACGTGGCCCCGGCTCTCGGGACTCCTCCATCCGACCGTGTCCGCGCCCGCTGCGGCAGTGCCGCCGGGTCACCGCGTCCCGGGAGGATCGACGGCCCGAGGGGTGACAAGTGTCATGGTCGTAGCCTGGGCCGCATGGTGAACTCGACCGAGGCGGATCCGCCCGTGCGCGCGGGCCGCGGCGTCGCCGTGACCTGGTGGTACACGCTCGCGTCGGCCGCCTCCTTCGTGGTGATCGTCCTGGCCGTCTGGTCCGTGGCGGTGCTGAGCGCCGAGGCCGAGGAGTGGCGGAAGGGCGCCTACTTCCTGGGTGCGGCCGCCTGGGTCGCGGTGTTCTCGCCGACCGCGCTCGTGTACCGGCGCGCCGACCGCGAGGGCCCGGTGCGCCTCCGGGCTGCGCCGACCCTGGTCTTCTGCCTCGGAGTGGCGGCCGCCGCGCTCACCGGCACGGCCGCCGGGAGCCTCGCGCTCGGGCTCTCGCTCGCCGCGACCCTGGTCGCCGTGCTGCCCTGGCAGAGCGGCGTGCGGCTCCGGGTGATGGTGCTCTGCACGATCGTCCTCGCGGTCGCGGCGGTGCTCGAGCAGACGCGCGCGGCGCCGGACGCGTCGGCCGCGCTCTCGACCCTCCTGCTGTTCGCGACGCTGCTGCCCCTGACGGTCGTCAGCGCGCTGTGGTGGTGGGACATCGTCCGCGAGCTCGACCGGGCGCGCGCCGCCGAGGGCCGTCTCGCCGCCGCGCAGGAGCGCCTGCTGCTCGCCGGCGACGTGCACGACCTCCAGGGCCACCACCTCCAGGTGATCGCGCTGCAGCTCGAGCTCGCCGAGCGCGTCCTCGGCAGCGACCCGGAGGCCGCTCTCGAGCAGCTGCGCGCCGCACAGCGCTCGGTCGACGGCGCCCGCACCGGCACCCGCGAGCTCGCCACGCGCTTCCGCAGCGTCCCGCTCGTCGACGAGCTGGCCAACGCCGCCGACCTGCTCCGCTCGGCCGGGCTCCGCGTCGAGCTCGAGGTCGACCCGGCGGCGTCCCACGCGCCGGCGGAGACGCTCGGGCCGGTGGTCCGCGAGACGACGACGAACATCCTCAAGCACGGCGGCGGCTCCAGCGCGCGGCTGCGGCTCGCGCGGGAGCAGGACGAGTGGCGGTTCGAGGCGGTGAACGACCTGGCACCGGACGCGGAGGAGGCGGACGGGACCGGCTCGGGCGTCCTCGGCATGGCGGAGCGGGTCGAGCGGGCAGGGGGGACGCTGCGCGCCGCGGCGGTCCGCCGCTCCTTCGAGCTGGACGCGCGCCTGCCGGTGGGGAGCGACTCGTGATCCGGGTGCTGATCGCCGACGACGAGGACATGATCCGCACGGCTCTGGCCGCGCTCCTCCGCCTCGAGGAGGACCTCGAGATCGTGGGCGAGTGCCGCGACGGCGAGCAGGCGGTCGCGGAGGCGCTGCGCCTGCAGCCCGACGTGTGCCTGTTCGACGTCGAGATGCCCGGGCTCGACGGGATCGAGGCGGCGGAGCGGCTGCGCCGGGTCTCCGCGACGCGGGTCGTGGTCGTCACCCGGCACGCGCGGCCGGGGGTCCTGCGGCGAGCGCTCGGAGCGGGCGTCAGCGGCTTCCTGCCGAAGTCGCGCCGGGTCGAGGACGTCGCCGAGGTGATCCGCCAGGTCGCGAGCGGACGCCGCTACGTCGATCCGGAGATCGCCGCCGACGCCCTGGCGAGCACGCGCAGCCCGCTGACCGACCGCGAGCTCGACGTGCTCAGCGCCGGCTCCCGCGGCGAGACGATCGGCGAGATCGGCGCGGCGCTGCACCTCTCCTCCGGCACCGTCCGCAACCACGTCTCGTCGATCCTGCGCAAGCTCGACGTCGACACCCGCCAGCGCGCGGTGATCGAGGCCCGCGAGCGCGGCTGGATCTGAGCGCACGGCGCCGCAACGGCAGCCACTACGCAGGCGTCGTCGCACTCACACACGAGTGCGACGACTTCTGCGTTCTCGCGAGCGCCGCCGGGTCAGGCCGTCGGCGTCCAGATCCGCATCGTCGACGGTCCGCGGTTCGCCCAGCGGTGGTACGGCCGGAACTCCGCCTCGAAGCGGCGCCCCTCCTCCATCGGCACGGAGCCGTAGGGCCAACCGGGAGCCGCCTCGCGCGCCACGAGGGACACGCGCGCTCCCTCCGCCGTCACGACGGGCGGCACCGAGGCGTCGACCGCGATGTGCTCGGTGTCCAGGCCCTCGGGCAGGTCGAGCGACTCGATCGCCAGCACGAACGGCCCGCGCTCGAGGGCGACCTGGCCGCGCACCGCGTCGATCCGGGGGTGCGGGGCGACGAAGCGGGCCGACATCGGCAGCGAGAGCCGCACGGTGTCGCCGGCGGAGAACGCCCGGCGGACGGTGACGGTCGGCGTCGAGACCGGCTCGCCGTCGAGCAGCGCCGAGCCCCGCGCGAACGGCGGCACCCGCAGCGTCAGCGCGAACTCCGCGTCCTCGAGGATCCGCACGACGATCTCGCCGTCTGCCGGGTACTCCGTCTCGACGCGCAGCGCGACGCCTCCGGTGCGCACCTCGTACGCGCCGTACTGGTGGAGCTGCACCCCGTCGTCGGTGGCGGTCGCGAAGCCGAGCTCGACGCTCGCGAGGGTGCGGGCGGTGTTGGTCGGGCAGCACGAGACCCAGAACCACGGCGCGCGGAGGCTGGACTGCGCGCGGTCGGTCTCGCGCGACTCGTCCGGCGCCACTCCGTCGACGCGCTGCTGCAGCGTGTTCGTGTAGAAGAAGGCGCGGCCGTCGTCGCGGGTGGCGGGGAGCACCGCGTTCAGCAGCGTCCGCTCCATCAGGTCCGCGTAGCGGTGCTCGTTCGAGCCGAGCAGGAGCCGCCAGCTGAGCATCGTGGAGCCGATCGCCGCGCAGGTCTCGGCATAGGCGCGGTCCGGCGGCAGCTCGTAGTCGGCGCCGAACGCCTCGTCCTGGTGGTGCGAGCCCATCCCGCCCGTGACGTAGGTGCGCCGCTCGACGGTCGCCTCCCACTGGCGGCGGACCGCCTCCTCCAGCTCGGCGTCGCCGGTCTCGACCGCGACATCGAGAGCCCCGGAGGCGAGGTAGAGGGCCCGCACCGCGTGGCCGCGCAGCACCTCCGCGTCGCGCACGGGCACGTCGTCCTGGAAGTACTCGGCGCCGAACGCGATCGGCTTCAGCGTCCCCGTCCCGCGCCGCTCCACGAAGAGGCGGGCCAGCTCGAGGTAGCGCTCCTCCCCCGTCGCCCGCGCCAGCTCGGCGAGCGCCGGCTCGATCTCGGGGTGGCCGCACACGGCGACCCTCCGCTCGGGCCCGAACTCGCGGTGCACGTGGTCGGCCAGCCGTCGGGCGACCTGCGGCAGGAGGTCGTCGTGCCCGGTGCGGAGCCGCGCCACGGCGGCCTGGATCAGGTGCCCGAAGCTGTACAGCTCGTGGCCCCACTCCAGGTCGGAGTAGCGCGCACGCTGGCCGGGCCGGCCGAAGCTCGTGTGCAGGTAGCCGTCCGGGTGCTGGGCGGAGGCGACCCGCGAGACGAGGTCATCGTACCGCTCCTGCAGCCCGGCGTCGTCGCTCCGGCCGAGCTCCCAGGCCATGGCCTCGAGGAGCTTGTAGACCTCGGAGTCCACGAACTCGATGCCCGCGTGCGCGTCGCCGCCCTCGGCGGACGAGATCGAGCCGTCGGCCGCACGGTCGAAGTTGCCGGCCCAGCCGACGCGCTCGATCCACGAGCGGCAGTGCTCGATGACGGCGGAGGAGTTGAGGTCCTGGTAGTGCTTCCAGAAGCCGCCGGTGAGGCGGATCTCGTCCTGGCGCAGCGGCCGGAGCGCGCTCCGCGAGGGGGCGACCGGGCCGCCGAGGGCGGTGGCGGTGGGGGCGGTGAGGGTCACGGTGTCTCCTTGGAGGGACGGGTCAGTCCTTGACGGCGCCGGCGGTGACTCCCGCCGAGACGTACCGCTGGGCGACGACGAGGAGGACGGCGGCCGGGAGCGAGGCGACCACGGCGGTCGCCATGATCGAGTTCCACTCCTGGTTGTTGTTGCCGATGTACTTGTAGATGCCGAGGGTGATCGGCTGGAGCTTCCCTCCGCTGTCGAGCGTCGAGGCGAAGATGAAGTCCGACCAGGCCCAGAGGAACGCGAACAGCGAGACGGTGACCACGGAGTTGCGGCTGATCGGCATGATCACCGAGGTGAAGGTGCGCCAGGCGCTCGCTCCGTCCATCCGCGCCGCCTGGGTGAGCTCGTCGGGGATCCCCGACATGAAGGCCGTGAAGATCAGCACGCCGAACGGCACCGCGATGGTGGAGTCGGCCACGATCAGGCCCGGGATCGAGTTGAGCAGTCCCAGGTTGAGGTAGATGGCGTAGAAGCCCATCGCCATGATGATCGCCGGGATCATCTGCGCGATCAGCAGCACGAACGAGAGGGCCTGCCCGCCGCGGGGCCGCAGCTTCGCCAGCGAGTAGGCGGCGGGAGCGGCGATCGCCACGGTCAGCAGCACCGTGCCGAGGCCGACGACGAGGCTGGTGCCCAGGTAGGGCAGCTGCTCGCTCAGCACCGCCTGGTAGCCGGTGAACGTGGGCGAGAACGGGAACCAGTCCGGCGGATCCTTCCGCATCGAGCCGGTCGGAGTGAGGGAGACGTTGATCATCCAGTAGACGGGGAACAGCATGACCGCCGTGAGGGCGATCCCGACCACCGTCAGGTACCAGGGGCGTCGGGCGGTCACGAGTCGGCCTGCTTCCGCTGGACGCGGATGTACACGAGGCCGAAGACGAGGGCCAGGATGATCAGCAGGTTGCCGACGGCCGCGGCCGGTCCGAAGTCGGGCAGCATCGAGCCGAAGCCGAGCTGGTACGTCCAGGTGGCGAGAGTGGTCGAGGAGTCGGCGGGGCCGCCCTTCGTCATGATCCAGATGATGTCGAACACCTTCAGCGTGTAGACGAGGCCGAGCAGGATCGTGATCGCCGACACCGGGCGCAGCAGCGGCAGCGTGATCCGCCAGAACTGCTGGGCGCCGGTCGCGCCGTCGAGCGAGGCCGCTTCGTAGAGGTCCTGCGAGATGTTCTGCAGGCCGGAGTAGAGGATCACCAGGTTGAACGGGATGCCGATCCAGATGTTCGCGATCAGGACCGCGATCAGCGAGGTGGTCGGCGAGGTGAGCCAGTTGATCTGGCCGATCCCGAACGACTCCAGGAACGCGTTCACGATGCCGGAGTCGCTGTTGAGCATCCACGACCAGGTCGAGGCCGAGACGATCAGCGGCAGGAGCCACGGCACCAGGAACAGCGCCCGGAGCGTGCTCGCCAGGGGGAAGCGGCGGTAGAAGAACACGGCGAGCGCCAGCCCCAGCGTGAACTGGAAGAGGAGCGAGACGCCGGTGAAGACCGCCGTGTGCAGCAGCGCCGGGCCGAAGGTCGCGTCCTGGAACACCTGGACGTAGTTGTCGAACCAGACGAAGGGCGCGTTCCCCTGCACGAACGAGCGGACCGTGTAGTCCTTCAGGCTCAGCTCGAGGTTGCGGTAGAGCGGGAACGCGTAGAAGACGAGCAGGTAGGCGACGAGCGGGGCGAGGAACGCCCACGCGACCAGGCGGCCGCCTTCGGGTCGCCAGCGGCGCCGACGGCTCTCGGCGGCCGGGGCGGGCGGGGCCGGCGGCTCGGTGCCGCGCCGCAGAAGGCGGGCGGTCTCGGTGGCAGTGGTCATGGTCTCTCCCGTCCCCCCGGCCGGTGCGCGGAGCACCGGCCGGGGGGACCTCGTTCGGGGAGCGGGAGCCCCCGGTCGTCCTACTTCGTGGCGGATTCGGCGGCCGACTGGGCGGCCTTCAGGGCGTCCTCGGGAGACTGCGAGCCGCTGAGCACGGTCTGCACCGCGCCCCACAGCTGCTCCGAGATCTTCGGGTACTTCGTGCCGAGGTCGTCCGAGGTGCGGCCCTTCGCGGCCTGCACGGCGGTGACCCACGGCTCGAGGTCGGCGTTGCCGGCGACCTGCTCCTGCTGCGCCTCGGCCGTCGGCGCGATGTACGAGAGCGTGTTGTCGGTCGTGACCAGGCTCTCCGTCGAGGTCAGGCACTCGGCGATCTGCTTCGAGGTCTCGTAGCGCGCCGTATCCGACTGCACCGGGAGGGTGAGGAACTCGCCTCCGGTCGGTGCGGGGGCCGCTCCGCCGTCCTTCGACGGGATGGTCAGGACGCCGTAGTCGATGCCCGAGGCCTTCGCGTTGGCCAGCTGCCAGGTGCCGTTCTCGCCGAACGCGTACTCGCCGGTCTCGAACTCCTGCCAGCTCGTGGTCTGCGTGTTGCCGATCACGGAGTTGGGCGCGTAGCCCTTCTCGAGCCAGTCGCTCCAGAGCGAGACGGCGTCGACCGCGGCGGGCGAGTCGAGGTCGGTCAGCTCGGCGCCGGAGCCCCAGAACCACGGCAGGAACTGGAAGGTCCCCTCCTCCGTGCCGATGCCGGAGAACGTGATGCCCTTGCCGCCGGAGGCGGTGACCTTCTCGAGCGCGTCGGTCAGCCCGGCCCAGTCGGTGATGGAGGCGGCGTCCACGCCGGCCTTCTCGAGCACGGCCTTGTTGTAGTACAGCGCGAGCGTGTTGGCGCCGATCGGCACGCCGAAGGTGTCGCTGCCGGTCTGGCCGGCCGCGAGGATGTTCGCGTCGATCCCGTCGGTGGAGAGCCCGGACTCGGCGGTCGTGGTCAGGATGCCCGACTCCGCGAGCGTCGAGACCACGGGGTTGTCGACGAGCAGGAGGTCGGGCGAGTTGCCCTGCTGGCCGGCGAGCAGCGCCTTGTTGGTCAGGTCGGTGGTGTCGTAGCCGGTGCGCTCGACGGTGACGCCGGCCTCGGTCCCGCAGGAGTCGATGAGCTTCGCCCAGTCGGACGACTCGTCGAACTGGGGGTACGGGTCCCAGAACGTGTAGCTGCCTCCCGCGGCGGAGCCGGAGTCTCCCCCGGAGCCGCTCGCGCAGCCGGTCAGTGCGGCGGCGGCCGTCCCCAGCAGGACGGCGGCGGCGAGGCCCCGAGCGTGCTTCCTCGTCTTCACGGATGATCCCTTCGTCGTTGACGGATTCCTCGGCAGTCGTCCCGATCGTCTACGCCGGGCCGAAACTACTTTCTGTCGGGTAAACCTAGGCAGGGGCGGTCAGCGCGTCAAGAGATGCGACCTTTTCGGTCTTTTCGGTTTTTCGCCGGAGTCGTGCGAGGATCGACGCGGCGGCCCGCCGGGCCCGGAACGGAGGCGCGGTGCCACCACGCAAGCCCACCGGCACCATCACGCTCACCGACGTGGCGGCCGCCGCCGGCGTCTCGATCGCCACCGCCTCCAAGGCGCTCAACGGCCGCGACCAGGTGCGCGCCGAGACCCGCCAGCGCGTGCTGGACGCCGCCGAGGCCCTCTCCTTCACCCCGAACCCGTTCGCGCAGGCCCTCAACTCCCGGCGCACGGGCACCATCGGGATGCTCACCAACGATCTCGACAACCGCTTCGTGCTCCCCGTGCTGCTCGGCGCCGAGGACGCGTTCGGCGCAGGATCGACGTCGGTGCTCCTCTGCGACGCCCGCGGCGACTCGATCCGCGAGCAGCACCACATCAAGAACCTGCTCGCCAAGCGCGTCGACGGGATCGTGGTGCTCGGCCGGACGACGAACCCGCGCCCTTCGATCACCCGCACCATCCCGGTGCCGGTCGTCTACGCCTATGCGCCCTCGGAGGATCCGCGCGACTCCTCCTTCACGCCCGACAACGTGCAGGCCGGCGTCCTCGCCGCCCGCCACCTGATCGAGCGCGGACGGACGAGGATCGCCCTCGTCAACGGCGAGCCGAGCTACACCGCCGCGCACGACCGCGCCCGGGGCGTCGAGCAGGCGCTGACGGAGGCGGGGCTGCCGCTGGTCGGCGGCGGCGTCCTCTTCGGGCAGTGGTCCGAGAGCTGGGGGCGTCAGTGCGCCGAGACGCTGCTGCGGGCGCATCCGGACCTCGACGCGATCATCTGCGCGAGCGACCAGATCGCCCGCGGCACGCTCGACTACCTGCGCGAGACCGGCCGGCGGGTGCCGCAGGACGTGGCCGTCGTCGGCTTCGACAACTGGGACCTCCTCGTCGAGGCCGCCCGCCCGCCGCTCTCGAGCATCGACATGATGCTCGACACGCTCGGCCGCGCCGCCGCGGAGGAGCTCTCGAACGCGATCCACGGACGTCCGACCGCGGGCGTGCAGGCCATGCCCGTCCGCTTCGTGCCGCGGGAGTCCTCCGGCTGACGCCCCCGCCCTCCGCGAGAACGCGGAGGACACCGCCTGCTCAGCGGTGTCCCGACGCTCGGAGCGGCGTCTCGACGCACGAGCGGGCCTGCGCGCATCGGCGAGGACACCCGAGAGACGGGCGGAGCGCGATCGAGGGCGCAGACGTGCGCCGGACCCCTCGGGAGTCCGGCGCACGGCCTGGCGGTGATCAGCTTCCGGTGATCAGCCGGGATCAGCTGCCGGTGTGCTCACCGCGGCGTCGGAGGGTGAGGAGCATCAGACCGCCGCCGACCAGGGCGAGCAGGCCCAGCACTCCGGCGGTCGCCGTCGCTGCGGCGTCCACTCCGGTCGAGGCGAGAGCCGGACCGCGGGGACCGTTCGACCCGGACACGGGAACGACCGCGGCGTGGGAGGGCGCCGGTCGCGGCGCTGTGGTCGCGGTCGGAGTCGGCGAGGCCGTGGGCGTCGCGGTCGGCGTGGGGGTGGGGGTCGCCGTCGGAGCCACGGTCGGGGTCGCCGTCGGCGTGGTCGTCGGCGTGACCGTCGGAGCCACGGTGGGCGCGATCGTCGGAGTCACCGTCGGAGTGACGGTGGGCGTGACAGTCGGAGTCACCGTCGGGGTGACGGTGGGAGTCACCGTCGGCGTCACAGTCGGCGTCACAGTCGGCACGACGGTGGGAGTCACCGTCGGGGTGACGGTGGGAGTCACGGTCGGCGTGACGGTCGGCGTGACGGAGGGGGTCACCGTCGGGGTCACGGTCGGAGTGATGGTCGGGGTCACTGTCGGCGTGACCGTGGGCGTCACGGTCGGCGTGACCGTGGGAGTCACGGTCGGCGTGACGGTCGGGGTCACCGTCGGAGTGACCGTCGGCGTCACGGTCGGAGTGACCGTCGGAGTCACGGTCGGCGTCACGGTCGGCGTGACCGTCGGAGTCACGGTCGGCGTCACGGGCGGCGTGACCGTCGGCGTCACGGTCGGAGTCGCCGTCGGCGACGATCCGCCGTCGGTGGGCTCGCAGCCCGGCTCGGTGAAGTCGTTGGAATCGAGCGTGACCGCTCCCGTGCGGGCCAGTGCGCGGCCCTCGACGGAGACGCCCGTCGTCACCGTGATCGAGACCGAGGCGAGCACGGAGCCCACGAAGTCCGAGTCGGTGCCGAGCGTCGCGGAGCTGCCGATCTGCCAGTAGACGTTGCAGGCCTGCGCTCCGTTGATCAGGGCCACCGTGCTCGACGACGCCGTCGTCAGCGTCGACGCGGCGCGGATCACGAAGACCGCCTCGTTGACGCCCTCGGCGTCGAGCGTGAGCGTCCCCGTCACTCCGACCGGTCCGGCCGCGGTGTAGACCCCGGGCTTCAGCGTCCTGCCGCCGATCTCGGCGTCGATCTGCGCGGTCGTCGCCTGCTAGGCGAGCTGTCCGTAGGCGGTGCCCACGTCGGCCTGGGCCTGAGCCGCCTCCGCGTCTCCGCGGTGGATCACTCCGTCCGTCCGTCCGGGCGGGAACCCGGTGACGGCGGTCAGCGGGCTGACCCCGACGCTCTGGTCCAGGACGCTCGACCCCGTGTTCGTCACGGTCGACGCGGCCAGGACCGAGTAGTCCTCCGCCGTGCCGAGGTCGGGAGCAGTGGCCGCGTGCGCCGAGACGCCGGCGAAGAGCGCGGCGCCGACGACGGCGAGGACGACACCCGTCCCGATCGCCCCTCTTCTGCGGTTCTGCCGATGACGGCGGAGCGAGGTACGAGAGGACACGTGCGGCAATGAGGCCAGCGATCTGCCCACGTCAGCGTGAGCTCAATAACCCGAGGTGGGAGGCTCGAACCGTGGGTCGCGCTCCTCGCCCGCGTCTACGCCGCGACCCTGACGGGGGGCAGGATCCGCCGACGGCGTCCCCCGACCCGGGACATGCCCGCCACCGGAGTCTTCGCGCCGGTGACGGCGGACCCGGCCGGCGGAGCGGATCAGCGGTGACGCCCGCGGCACCCGAACCGGTCGGAGTGCTGTGCGTCCCGGGAGCCCTCAGCCGAGAGCCGCCACCCGCTCGATCACGCCCTCGCCCAGCCGGGCGACGTACCCCTCCGGATCCGGCCCGGCCGGCGCCAGCTGCACGTGGTCGATCCCCAGCGCCGCGTACTCCTCCATCGCGCGGACGAAGCCGTCGGGGTCGCCGATCGGATCGCCGCCCCCGGTGATGGTCTTCGTGATCGTCGCGTAGTCGCGCCCGAGGTCGTCGCAGTGCCGCTTCAGCACGTCGAGCTTGTGCGCCACGTCGTCCGCGCCGGTGCCGAACAGGTTGCAGGCGTCGCCGTACTGCGCGACCAGCCGCAGCGTCTTCCTCTCTCCGCCGCCGCCGATGAGGATGGGCGGGCCGGGCTGCTGGATCGGCGCCGGGTGGTTCAGCGTCTCGGCGAGCCGGTAGTGCGTCCCCTCGAACGGCCCGTCGTCGTCGCTCCACATCTGACGGCAGATCCGCAGCGTCTCCTCCAGCCGCTCGAACCGCTCCTTCAGCGGCGGGTACGGCACGCCGAGCCCGAGGTGCTCGCGCTCGTACCAGGCGGCCCCGATGCCGAGCATCGCGCGCCCGCCGGAGAGCACGTCGAGGGTGGTGACGATCTTCGCGAGCAGTCCCGGATGGCGGTACGTCACGCCGGTGACGAGGAGCCCCAGCCGCATCCGCTCCGTCCGGCCGGCGACGAAGCCGAGCGAGGTGTAGCCCTCGAGCATCGGATCCTCGCTCGTCGCGAAGTGCTCCATCTGGAAGTAGTGGTCCATCAGCGTGAACCACGCGCAGCCGACGTCCTCGGCCGTCCGCGCGGTCGCTCCGAGGATCGGCGCGATCCCCGCGCTCCCGCCTGGAAGGGTGAAGTCCATGAAGTGAATGCCGAGCTGCACGCGCGTCTCCTGTCGTCCCGGGATGTCCAGGAGCCAGTGTGCGCCGAGCCACCGCTCAACACGCCGACGCGTCCGCCTCTGAGCGGCGTCTCATCGGTTCCGCGCCGTCTCGGCCGATCGCACCCGCCGAGGGGCGGCCGCCCTCACTCGCAGACGCGGAAGCGGTTCCGATCGAACCCGACGACGTCGCCGACGGCGAGCTGGCGCCCGCGGCGCAGATCCACTTCGCCGTTGACGGTCACCATCCCCTCGGCGACCGCCTCCTTGGCCTCGCCGCCCGAGAGGATCCCCGCGAACTTGAGGAACTGGCCCAGACGGATCGACCCGCCGCCCAGCGGGACGTCGACGGGCTCGGGGACGGCAGCGGCGCCCTTCACGTCTGTGAACGCGCCCGCGAAATGTCGCCGCAGGCCCCCTGGATCAGCGGGTTTCCCACGTAAGTGTCGCCGCAGTTTCCAGCACAACGTGTCGCTCCGAACATGCCCGCGTGATTCCGCGGATCTGAGGCCTCGATGGGGTCATTCGGTGGCCCCTCGCCGCGCAGGAAGTGCCCGGCGGCCATACGAGGTCGGGTTGGCACAGACTTCGGGTTCAGTCTCCACGAAGCCTTCCTCGGCGTCGCGGTCGGCGTCGGAGCTGCCGCCCTGCGCGGCCTGCTCGAACGGGCTGGCTGCCGGAACAGCCGCAACAAGCGAGGCGTCAGGGCGATGTCGGTGCGGCTGTTTCGCATGCATGCCTGCGGGCGAAGCACTAGAGGGTGTTCTTCGTGGTCGCCAGGTACTCCGGCGTGGCGAGCGCTTGCATGGAGAACCAATGTGTCGCCTCGAGGCTCGCCTCCAGGTGTCGCCAACCGTTCGAGACGAACGAGCTCGTCTGCGCGCCGGTGAACATATAGACGACGGCTCGAGCGGCAGTCGGGATATCGACCTCGGCGCGAAGATTGCCTTCAGCTCGTGCCTGTTCGAGAAACAACGCTATCGCGTCGAGCCAGACTGGATCCGGCAACTTCGCAACGCCGGGGAATTCAGATGAGGCTTGTGCGACGAGACGCAGGCCTGCTTGCGCCGTTGGATCGTGCTGCACTGCTCTCGCGAGGGACCGGGACAGCGTGAGCAGTGAAGCGAGGCCGTCGTCGCCCGACTCCAGAATCGAATCCCGGAGGAGGATGAAGCCCTGGTCCTGGCGGCGGATGATCTCCTCCGCCACCTCGATCTTGCCCCTGCGGAAATGAAAGTAGAAACCACCCTGCGTGACGGATGCTGCTTCTAGGATATCGGCGACGCGAGCGGTCGAGTAGTGCAGGCGCGCAAACACCTTCGCCCCACCGAGAATAATCGCCTCTCGTGTGGCGATCCCGCGTTCCTGTTGTGCCACGCGCACCTCCGACTGATCCCAAAGCCACTCTATCGGCCCATGGTTCAGCGTCTCTGCCGTCTGGTCCCCGTTCGGGAGGGTTCACGCTGAGTAGCCGAACGCCGCGCTGGCGCTCGCACCGTGCTCGGATGTCGAGACCAACCTCACGTCGCGGAGGGTTCGGCCGCCGATGACGACCTCGGCGTTCCTGCGCACGGACGTGCGAGCGGAGAATCGAGCCTGGCCGCCGGACGGAGCGGGCGTCCGAGAGACGGAGGCGCGCCTGAGCCAGAGGTTCGGTACAGCGGAGCGGCTGGTGTCATTGACGGCGTAGATGAGGACTTGCGCCAACTGACCGAACATGACGAGTTCATCGACGGCGTCAAGGCGGGGCGGGGCGGCTGAGTACCCTGCCTGGGATGATGTGACGGAATGGGACGTCTCGAGGTGTCCATCGACGAGGTCCACGCGATCGACGTGGGACGACATCTGGTTCGAGTCGCCTGCTGCCGCATGGGTGAGGCCGGGTGCCGCCTCGGCTGCGCCCGGTCGGGCTCGGCTCGGGGCGCACTCCAAGTCGACGTCCAGTCCGCCGATACAAGCCCGCAATGACTTGGTGCTGACGAGCGGTCCGCCGTGATCGGTCGTGATGCCGATGGGGACAGAGCCCACATCAGTTGTCGCCACACGTCCGGCGACGACTGAGAACCCTGTGACATCGAACGGCCCTTCCCACCAAGCGCCGCGATTCGTGTTCTCACACAAGCTGATGGTCTTCAGCGCCAGGCTGATCGCATCGATAGAACTGAGATGCACCTCGCGGGGATCTCCTGCCGCGTCCAGCGACCAGCGGCGCGGATAGACCGCCTGCTTAACCGCCGAAAGTCGGATCCTGTCACCGTCGACGTGTTCGGCCACCTGGCTGACGGTATGCCTGATGTGTCGATGACCCGAACCGAAGTATCGGCCGGACTCCTTGCCGAGTATCTCCTTTAATGGCCGCCCATCAAAGTGGTGCATCTCGTCCCTTCGGATCTTCTGATCGGTCTGGTGATATGTGCACGCCTGGAAGGTGTCTCGCCGGATTCGATCCCAGGATCTCGAGCGGCGTCATGCACCCGGACCGTGCCTCGGCTGCGAGGGCTGCCGGTACTTCCAGGTAGATCGCAGCCGCAAAGGCTGTTCCAGACCCAGCAGTCAGAACGAACGATGCACGATCGCCGGCGCTGCCTTCCACGGTGACTCGGAGACGAGGCTTGATGATGGTGCTCGCGGTCGACGTGAGCATCCGAGGCCGCGTTCGCCGATGTGATGGAAGCCTGAGAGGGCGAACTCCGTGCAGCGAAGACAGCACTCGCAGGAGCGGGAGTAGCAGGAGGAGCTGGCCGCGAGGCAACCCGAGCTCGGCGAACACCTGGATGTCGGTCGCCGCCGTCGTCCTCCGCAGAGCGAACAGGTCGCCGGTGTGCAGTGTCAGGTGAGAGCTCGTCTCAGAGGTCTCAACTGCTCTTCCAACTCTCAGCCTGACCAGCGTCCCGGACCGGAAGCGCCAGCTTCCTGAAGCGAGAACTGCCTGCGACGAAGCTGTGACGCCTGGTGACTTCGAAGTCCTGCCACTCGCGAGGCTCGTCAGGCTGACCTTCTGCGGCTGGTCTATCGTTCGGAGCGCATGCTCGGCGAGCACTTCGGCCAGATACGTGCCGAACCCCGCGCCGGTTACCACGGCGATGCCGCATTCTCGCCAGTGGGCATCCCGTTTCCACGCGTACTCGTGAGTGCGGCCCTCATTCGACAGGTCAGCGTAGGAGACGCAACCTTCCGCGCTGGCCTCCATGAGCGGCTTCGCGGTGGAGGACTATGGTCCGGCTGCGTTGATCACCCCGCTGACGCCGTCGAGGTGTTGCGTCAGGGAGCTCGCACGCTGCCGGAGGTCGAGCTGCATCCTCGCGACGCCGTACCGGTCAGCCAGCATGTCGAGACTCGCGCCGTCGCGCCCGGCGAGGAGGAACGGCATGCCCCGGCGCCTTGCCTGCATCGCGAGTTCCGCTGCAACCGAGCCCGTGCCGTAGATCAGGCAAGGTGTCACCGGATCGACAGGGATGGTGCTCTCCCGGAGTGCATCGTGCTGGACGCTAGGGGAGGGGCGCTGCTCGCCGGTCGTCGTCGACGCCCGGCGGGGGGACCTGGCGTGCCGCGCGCACGGCGATCGCGCTTCCGAGCAGCACGAAGATCAGAAACGCCGACAGGCCTGCGAGCACGAACGCGTTCGAGTGCGTGGGGTCGACCACGAGGCTGAGCGAGCCCCCCGTGACCGCCAAGAATGCGCCGATCCACACGCAGGGTCGGGCTGCCTGATGGCCCCGCTGCCAGGCTTCATCGGAAGCCATGACCGAGGCTGCTCTGATCCCGACCAGGTTGTTCGGGCCGAGTCGCCCTCGGGCGGCGCATTCGACGGCTGCGACGACGGCAGCAGCAGCGAACACGAGGATGAGCACTCCGAAAACCATGAACCAAACATACATGCACGGTTGTATGTCGTCGTTCGCGCCGTCGGTCGTCGCGCCAATTTTCGCGCCCAGAAACAAAGCACCGTACATGTTTGGTTTGATTCGACGAGTCTGCGAAGTGCAGCTCGCGATGTGGCGCTGGCAACTCGCCTCCGCTCCACTGGTCCACGAGCCCGTCCCTGGCGCTCGAGGCCATCACTCTTGGGGGAACATTGGCTATCAGGATGAAGTCGGCTGTCTCGGTGCTGTGTGCGGCAGCGTTGGTACTCGCGGGGAACCTGCCTGCGGTTGCGGCGCCCTCCGGCGCGAGCCTTGTTGCACAGCACGAGGCGGCGACGACGACGTCGTACACGGACCACGACATCATCAGCTTCCTGGTGCTCGGCTCGGGTCCGGTCTACGAGGACCACAAGGCACTCTCGCCGTATGCGCCGGAAGTGGATAGCGTCACCGTCGAAGCACGAGACGAGATGTACGCCCTGTTCATGGGTGTCGAACCGAACTTCAACGAGCTCGTTACCGTGCCGCTGCAGTCCGGTGATCCTCGTCTCGTCGACGTTGCTCTCGAGAACTTCTCCGAGATCTCCTACGGCGTAGCGGAGGTCATGGGGCTCAACGTGCCCGACAAGGAGGAGTTCGTCTCGGCGCGATCGATCGTCTTCGTCGTCGTCGTGGCTGCTGTCGCCGGAGCGGCCGTGGCGACGGTCGCCGGGGCGGGGAACGTGCGATGGGTCTGGAACACCATCGATTTCTGGGGGACGAGCACTGAGCAGAGCCCGATCTCGCATGAGAAGCGCGCGGCCCAGTTCGCTGCGGCTCTCGGCAAGTAGGTGAGGCTGCCTCCGCGCTCGAGGGAGAGGGGAGTGATCGCGGACAAGGCTGTCTGGTTCTTCGGGGCAGCCTTGGCCGTGCTCGCTGTTTGGATCGGGGCAAGCGTGTACTTCGTGCTCCCGCCCAATGTTCTGTCAAGTGAGTCGGACGTGCACAAGAACCTGCAGCTGGCATTCACAACGGTCTCCCCACAGGGGTGGGGGTTCTTCACGAACGCACCACAGGCGACTGAGATCGCCGCATATGACGCGGAGACGATGGCGTCGTTGATGCTTGCACCTCAAGGGCGGGTGGAGAATCTCTTCGGCCTCAGCAGGGCGCAGCGGGCGCAGGGGCCCGAGCTCGCACAGCTCTCCGAAGCCGTCGGGCAGTGGCACGAGTGTGAAACTGGCCAGACCCGCGAACACTGCCTCGCCGAGGCCAGTTCATTGCAGCCACAGAAGATCACCGTGAACCTCGCTCACCGTACGCTTTGCGGCCCGATCATTCTGACCACAGAGACGTTCACGCCCTTCGAATACCGAGAATTCGATCTCCCCATGCACTCCATCGAGACCTTCACGACCGTGGACGCGGTGTGCTGATGCACGAGCGACCCGGGCCAGCGCTACGGCTCCAGATCGCCTTGCAATCGTTGGAGGTTCGGCAGCGTGCCTTCACGCTCGGCCGCGGCGCTCTGGCGGCCGCCCAGATCTCCATCCTCGTTTTCACGCCGTTCAGCGCACTGATGCAAACGGTCGGAGGAGCCGAACCGGCGCCTTACTGTGCTGGGGCGCGGATCATCTCCGCCTTCTGCATCGGTGGTCCAGAGGTGCCCTCGATCGTGCGGGTCATCGTCATGATTGTTTTGCTGGGCCTCGTGCTCGTCGGGTTCCTGCCGAGGGTGATGGCGTTCGTTCATGCCTGGATCGCCATCTCCATCTCCACCGGAATCTCATTGCCCGATGGCGGCGATTCTGTGGCCGCGATCGTCTCGGTGATCATCATCTTCATCATGGCTGCGGATGATCGGAGATGGGCATGGTCCAAGGAGCGCCGGCCCGTCGGACCAGTCGGTCGAGGTGTTGCACTCGCTGGGATCTATGCCCTGCGACTCCAGGTGACCTTGATCTATCTCAATAGTGCATTTGAGAAGTTCAACGTCGATGACTGGTCCAACGGATCGGCCGAGTACTACATCTCTCGCGGGTACATGTTTGGCGCAAGCGGCCTCATCGCAGATGTGCTGCACTGGGCGACGTCAGTCCCGCTCCTCTTAGCCGTCATCACCTGGGGTGTCATCGTCGCAGAGATCTGCATCGGAATTCTCGTTGTGACCATTGACTTCGGTCGACGGATCGCGTTCATTATGGCGGTCGCATTGCACGTCGGGATCATCCTCAGCATCGGGCTGTGGAGTTTCGGGATCATCATGATCGCAACCGTCGGGATCGCGACGATGAAGCTCGTCCCGCCCTCCGCTTCGCCCGGTTCTGCGAGTGACGAGGACGACTCTCCATCGATCCTCGGAGACGACGATGCCGTTCGGCGATCGGAGGTGTTGTGATGCTGCGATTCCTCCGGTCGGCCAGGCCGCGGCAAAGGCGTGAGGCGCCGAGCACGGGTGGTTGCGTCCGGCGCGCAGTCCGCACGGATCACGCCTACTGGCGCAAGCTCGCCGTTCCGCTCCTCCTGTGCTCGGTGCTGGTCGGATGCAGCCTGAATCTCAGAGAAACTGTTCCGACAGCGGGCACAGACCTGACCGCTAAGGAACTCCGGACCCAAGATCTGATGCTGTGGGCGGTCGAACGGCTGAACGCAGAGGAGGACTTGACCACTGAGGCTGTCGAGTCGAAATCGGACGCGGGTGCGTTCGACTCGGAGTCCACCGCGCATTTGGTCACCATGGTGAATTCGAGCCTTCGGCCCCTGGGCCCATACACGGTGAAGTCCTTCGAACTTCGACCCGAGGGAGCTCTTGCTGTCGTCCGCAATCGGCTTGGCATTCTCCTCGATCTGCAGATCACCGCGAACGCGAACGGAGAGCTCAGAGCGCTCGTCGTGAACGCGGCGGTTGCCACTGCATCACCATCGATTGCATCCTTTGCCGAAGCAGCGGCTCGTCTCGAAGCGCTCGTTCCTGCGTCATCACTGCTCATGCAGGTGACACGCGGGTCGCACACGGAGTCGGTTCACGAGCGGGCGCACGACGTTCTCCGTCCGGTTGGATCGGTGATGAAGCTGTACGTTCTGGCAGCTGTAGTGGAAGCGATCAAAGAAGGGGATCTCTCCTGGGAGGACGTGCTCATGATCGACGATAGGAAGAAGAGTCTCCCAACCGGTCGGCTGCACCTCGAGCCGGACGGAACAGAAATTAGCGTGTTCGAGCTCTCACGTTTGATGATGCAGATCAGCGACAACACAGCAGCCGACGTTCTCATGGACGCTGTCGGAGCCCAGCGGTTGTCGGCCGCGGTGCGCGATCTCGGGCATCACCAACCTGACCTCCTCGAACCGTTCCCGACGACGAGGAAAATGTTCCAGTTGACGCTCGGCGGCGACACGTCGCTCGCGAACGACTGGAACGAGGCATCCAGCGCGGCTCGCCATGGCATTCTTGAGAAGTTGAGCAGTCAGCCGCTGACAGTGGACCCGGCATGGATCGAGCGCGCGCCGTTCTGGCCACGCGACATCGATTGGTTCGCGAACGCTGAAGACGTGGCGAGTGCGCACCGGGCGGTCGTGGAGCTGGGACGCGACGATCCGCGCATGTCGCAGATCCTCCGGTCACCCGAGATCGCGTCTTCTTCGCCGTTTGTAGAACGCGGGTTGGTGACACTCTCGGAGAAGATCGGAAGCTCGCCAGGCGTCGTGGCGGTCACGCTGGTTGCCGTGGGGAGCGACGGTGCCGTCTATTCCGTGGTTGCCCTGGGCGTATCCGAACAACCCGGTGACCCACTGGAGCTCTATCGATCGAAGTTCATCGATGTTGCCAGGAGCGCCCTTGACCTATTGATCGAGTGACGCGACATCTCGGATTCTCGACAACCGGTTCGGATCCGTTCAGAGCACGGCGCGGCTGGCGTTCACCTGCTGTTCCGGTGAGGCGGCGTGTCCGATGATGGCATTCCCGCTGAGGAGCGCCGACAATTTCGATGCAAGGAGAGCGCTTCGGCAATTGGCTCACCGGCAAGTGTGGGGAGTGGCCGAGATCGATCCGACGCCGATTGTATTCGGACGCGATCGGAAGCAGTCTGCCGTCATCGATGCTATTGCACTGTACGCTGAACAGTACGGTTCCAGCCGCAGTTCGGTCTTGCCTCGGTGCCCTTACATGCACCTCGCACTGAGTAGGTCAAATTGGGAAGATCATGACCGGGATTCGCCCCTGTCGGTAGCACACGTCAGACCGCCGGGATGTCGGCGAAGCGCGAGAAGTGGCCGTGGAAGCCCACGGTGACCGTGCGGGTCGGGCCGTTGCGGTGCTTGGCGACGATGAGGTCGGCCTCGCCCGCGCGCGGGTTGTCCTTCTCGTAGGCGCTCTCGCGGTGCAGGAGGATCACCATGTCGGCGTCCTGCTCGATCGAGCCGGACTCGCGGAGGTCCGAGATCGCGGGGAGCTTGTCGGCGCGCTGCTCGGGGCCTCGGTTCAGCTGCGAGAGCGCGATGACCGGCACCTGCAGCTCCTTCGCGAGGAGCTTGAGGGCACGCGAGAACTCCGAGACCTCCTGCTGGCGGCTCTCGACCTTCTTGCCGGAGGTCATCAGCTGCAGGTAGTCGATGACGACCATCTTGAGCCCGACCCGCTGCTTGAGCCGGCGGCACTTCGCCCGGATCTCGACGAGGGTCATGTTGGGCGAGTCGTCGATGTAGAGCGGCGCGTCGTTGATCCGGCCGCGGGTGGAGGCGATGGTCGTCCAGTCGCGCTGGTCGACCGTGCCCTTGCGCATGTGCTGCAGCGGCACGGACGCCTCGGCCGAGAGGAGGCGCATCGCGATCTCGCTGCGCCCCATCTCGAGGGAGAAGAAGATCGTGGCCATGTTGTGCTTGATCGCGGCGGCGCGGGCGAAATCGAGCGCCAGCGTCGACTTTCCGAGCGCGGGGCGCGCGGCGACGATGATCATCTGCCCGGCGTGGAAGCCGTTGGTCAGGTCGTCGAGGTCGGCGAAGCCGGTGGGGACGCCGGTGAAGCTGCCGTCCTTGTGAGCGGCCGCCTCGATCTCGTCGATCGCGACGGTCACCGCGTCGGTCAGCGGGACGTAGTCCTCCGCCGTCTCGGAGCCGGTGACGTTGTAGATCTCGGCCTGCGCCGTGTTGACCAGGTCGAGCACCTCGCCCTCGCCCTGGTAGCCCATCTGCGCGATGCGGGTGCCCGCCTCGACGAGGCGGCGCAGCAGAGCGCGCTCGGCGACGATGGAGGCGTAGTAGCCGGCGTTGGCCGCGGTGGGGACCATCGAGGTGAGCGTGTGCAGGTAGTCGGCGCCGCCGGCCCGCTGCAGCTCGCCCTGCTTCGTGAGCTCGTCGGTGACCGCGATGACGTCGGTCGGCTCGCCGTGCGAGTAGAGGGCGAGGATCGCGTCGAAGACGATCTCGTGCTTGGGGATGTAGAAGTCGGTGCCCTTGACGCTCTCGACGACGTCGGCGACCGCGTCCTTCGAGAGCAGCATGCCGCCCAGCGCCGACTGCTCGGCGAGGAGGTCGTGCGGAGGGGTCCGCTCGTTCCCGCGCGACTCGCCGCGGTCTCCGCGACCGTCCCGTCCGTCCGAGCCGGGTACCGCCAGGTGCGCGATCGTCATGCCTTCGCCTCCTCCTGTCGGGTGCTGCGCGTCCGGTCGCGCGGTGCCGGGATCCGGTCTACCAGCGACCTCCGACAGCGGCGCACGGGCGCCTGCCCGCACCCCTCGCGGGGCGCTGCGCCACCCTACGGACCGCCGCCCGCGGCACGCAAACCGCCCTGTGGAGAGAGCTGTGCAGAACCGCGGGGAAACGCCGGGCCCACTGTGGGCAACATGTGGACAACCCTGTGGGATCAGCGGCTCTCAGTAAGTTTTTTCCGGCTCCTGACCAGGCATTTCCTGCTTTCCACAGGTGTGTGGGGAAAAGAGTCTCAAGACCACAGTGAAGGTTGGTCCCGCTGGAGGGTGTATGTGGATGGAGCTGTGGAGAACGGGAACGACGAAGGGCGGTGCGAGGGGACTCGGAAGTCCCGTCGCACCGCCCTCCGCGGCGTTCTCGCGGCCTTACTTGGCCGCGACCACCTGCAGCTTCACAGTGGCCTGGATGTCGTCACGCAGACGCACCACGGCCTCGTGCTCGCCGACGTGCTTGATCGCGTTCGAGATGACGATCTTGCGCTTGTCGAGCTCGCCGAATCCGGCCGCCGCCACCGCGTTCGCGATGTCGGAGGTCTTCACCGAGCCGAACAGGCGGCCGTCCTTGCCGGCCTTGACCGTCAGCTTCACGCGGTTGGCCTCGAGGACCTGCTTGGTGTGCTGGGCCTCTTCGATGGTCTTGTGCTCACGAGCGGCTCGCGCCGACTTGATCTGCTCGACCTGCTTCTCGCCACCGCGGGTCCACGCGACGCCGAAGCCCTGCGGGATGAGGTAGTTGCGGGCGAACCCGTTCTTCACGTCGACGACGTCGCCGGCCGAGCCGAGTCCGTCGACCTCGTGGGTCAGGATGACCTTGGACATACCGTTACCTACCTTCCGCTGCCGGCGTAGGGCAGGAGCGCCATCTCGCGGGCGTTCTTGACGGCACGGGCGATGAGGCGCTGCTCCTGAACGGAGACGCCGGTGATACGACGGGCGCGGATCTTCCCGCGCTCCGAGATGAACTTGCGGAGGGTCGCGACGTCCTTGTAGTCGATGACACCCACGCGGACCGACTTCGCGGGGGCCGCGTTCTTCGCGCCCTTGCCGCGGATCGGCTTGCGGCGGTCGCCGCTGCTCTTTCCAGCCATAGTGGTTTCCTTAGATTCTGGTTCGCCCCTGCCCCGCCGCGAGCGATCGCGGTGCGGGGGAGGCGTGATTCAGGTGAGGAGAGCGTCCGAGCCGAGGCTCAGAACGGCGTCTCGTCGTTGTAGCTGCCCGGCGTGCTCCACACGTCGCCACCGGCGGGAGCGCTCGGCGCCCACGGCTCCTCGGCCTGACCGCCACGGTTGCCGCCGGCGTTGCCGGAGCCCCCCTGACCGCCGCCGCCGAAGCCGCCCTGGCCGCCGCCGATCTGACCGCCGTTGCCCTGGCCGCCACCGGCCTGGCCGCGTCCGCCTCCACCGGAGGCGCGCGTGACCTGCGCGGTCGCGTAGCGCAGCGAGGGCCCGATCTCGTCGATCTCGAGCTCGATGCTGGTGCGCTTCTCGCCTTCCTTCGTCTCGTAGGAGCGCTGCTTCAGGCGGCCGGTCGCGATGACGCGGCTGCCCTTGGTCAGCGTTCCTGCGACGTTCTCGGCGAACTCGCGCCAGACGGAGGCGCGGAGGAACAGCGCTTCGCCGTCCTTCCAGTCGTTCGCCTGACGGTCGAAGGTGCGCGGCGTGGAGGCGATGGTGAAGTTCGCGACCGCGAGCCCGCCCTGCGTGTAGCGCAGCTCGGGGTCGGCGGTGAGGTTCCCCACCACGGTGATGATCGTCTCGCCGGCCATGAGCGCTACGCCTTGGGAGCGGCCGAGGCCTTGGCAGCCTTGCGGGCGGCCTTCTCGTCGGCGAGCTTCGCGGCGGCCGCGACCTGGGCGATGCCCTCTTCGGCCCGCAGCACCTTGGTGCGCATGACGGCCTCGGACAGCTTCAGCTGACGGTCGAGCTCGTTCGCTGCGGCGGAGGTCGACGTGAAGTCGACGACGGCGTAGATGCCCTCGGACTTCTTGTTGATCTCGTACGCCAGACGACGGCGGCCCCAGACGTCGACCTTGTCGATGGATCCACCATCGGTGCGGATGACGTTGAGGAACTTGTCGAGACTCGGAGCGACGGTGCGCTCATCGATCTCGGGGTCCAGGATGACCATGATCTCGTACTGATGCGTCACTAACCCACCTCCTTCGGACTGAACGGCCACGGTATTTCCGTGACAGGAGGGTATGTAGCATCTGCCCACTCCCGCGGACGCGAGTGCGTCTGGTCGTGGACAACCTGTACAGACTACAACAGGACCGCCGCGACGCGCCGGACGGATCCGCTCGAGGCGCACCAACCCGGGTGCAGGGCGGGGCGGGCACGCGGCCCGGCTCAGCGCCTCAGCGAGACGCCCACCACTCGCGGAGCCGCTGCGTCGCGACCTCCTCGCCGAGCGGCCCCTCCTCGAGCCGCAGCTCCAGCAGGAACCGGTACGCCTGTCCGACCTCGGGGCCCGGGGCGAGGCCGAGGATCTCCATGATCCGCGTGCCGTCGAGGTCGGGGCGCTTGGAGGCGAGCTCCTCCTTCTCGGCGAGCTCCGCGATGCGCGCCTCGAGGTCGTCGTAGGCGTGCGCGAGCCGGTCGGCCTTGCGGCGGTTGCGCGTGGTCACGTCGGCGCGGGTGAGGATGTGCAGCCGCTCGAGCAGGGGCCCGGCGTCGGTCACGTAGCGGCGCACCGCGGAGTCGGTCCACGCGCCGTCCGTGTACCCGAAGAAGCGCAGGTGCAGCTCGATGAGGCGGGCCACGTCCTTCGTCGTCTGGTTGTCGAACTTGAGCGCGCGCAACCGCTTGATCGCGAGCTTGGAGCCGACCAGGTCGTGGTGGTGGAAGCTCACCGCTCCGCCCGGCTCGAGCCGCCGCGTGGCCGGCTTCCCGATGTCGTGCAGGAGGGCGGCGAGCCGCAGCACCACGTCGGGCGCGGCTCCGGGGTGCCGCGACTCCTCCAGCGCGATCGCCTGCTCCAGCACGGTGAGGCTGTGGGTGTAGACGTCCTTGTGGTGGTGGTGCTCGTCCTGCTCCAGGCGCAGCGCGGGCAGCTCCGGGAGGAAGCGACCGGCCAGACCGGTGTCGACGAGCAGCTCCAGGCCGGCTCGGGGCGAGGCGGTCGCGAGGAGCTTCCGCAGCTCCTCCTGCACGCGCTCCGCCGAGACGTCGTCGATCCGGCCGGCGAGCTCGGCCATCGCCCACTCGACCTCGTCGGTGGTGCGGAAGCCGAGCTGCGAGGTGAAGCGCGCGCCGCGGAGCATCCGGAGCGGATCGTCGCCGAAGGAGAGGTCGGCGGGGGAGGGGGTGCGCAGCCGGCCGGCGAGCAGGTCCTCCACTCCTCCCGAGGGATCGACGAGGACGACCTCCGGGAGCCGCAGCGCCATCGCGTTGACCGTGAAGTCGCGCCGCACCAGGTCGCCCTCGAGCGAGTCGCCGAACTCGACCTCGGGCTTGCGGCTCACCCCGTCGTAGCTGTCGCTGCGGTAGGTCGTGATCTCGACCGTCTCGCCGGCCACGCGAGCGCCGATCGTGCCGAAGGCCCGGCCGATGTCCCAGTGCGCCTCGGCGATCGGAGCGACGATCCGCACGATGTCGTCGGGGCGTGCGGAGGTGGTGAAGTCGAGGTCGTGCACGCCGTGGCCGAGGAAGGCGTCGCGGACCGGGCCGCCGACCAGCGCGAGCTCGTGGCCCTGGGCTGCGAACGCCTCCGCCAGCCGCGCCACCGTGGGCGTCCCCGCGAGCGCGCGGAGGGTCTCGAGAGCGGTCTGGACGCTGTGCATTCGCACGATCCTAGTGGCGGGGGGTGTCCCGGCAGCGGGTGACCGTGCCAGGGGGTTACGCGGGGGAACCGCCTGCACAGCGGACGCACCGCCTGCCCCGAGGAGGGCTGCCCGTAGAATCACTCGCATGGAGGCCGAGTGAGTCCGATGCATCGGCGCGACCCCTCCCTCCGCTCCCGCCGCTCGCGGGCGGCCCTCCTCCTGCTCCGCTCGGCAGGTGCTGCCGCCCTCGCGCTCGGCCTGACCGGCGTGGCCTCCCCCGCCCTCGCGGCCCCGGTCACCGCCGCGACGGCGACCTCGACGCCCGCTCCCGGCACCGTCACCACGACCGCCGGGGCCGGCAGTGACGGCGTCCTGCGGCCCGGCCAGGACCTCGAGCTCTCGATCGCCGTGCGCAACGGCACCACCGAGGCGATCGACAGCGCCGACGTGACGGTCGCCCTCTCTTACGCCACCCTCGACACCCGCGCGGAGCTGCACGACTGGCTCGACGCCGAGGCCGACAACGACACCGACCCGGTCCGTGCGACCGCCCAGCTGCGCCTGCTGCCCTCCAGCACCGCCGAGGCCGGCCTCACCGTGCCGGTCGACCAGATCCCCTTCTCCAACGACCGGACCGCGCTCGGCACCCACGCCGTCCTCGTCACGGTCACCGGTCCGGGTGGTGTCGTCTCGACCGCTCGCACCGCCGTCGAGCTGACCGACGACGCGGTGGCCCCGGAGCGCGAGACCGGCGTCAGCGTCCTCGTCCCGCTCACCGTCCCGGACACGGCCGACGGCCTGCTCTCGGCCGAGGCCCTCGCCGACTACACCGACGGCACGGGGACCCTCACCCGGCAGCTCGACGCGGTCGCGGGGAAGGGCGTCACGATCGGGGTCGACCCGCGCATCCTCGCTTCGATCCGCATTCTCGGCAGCGCCGCTCCGGAGTCCGCCCTCGGCTGGCTCGACCGGCTGCAGTCCGTGCCGAACGAGCGCTTCGCCCTGCCGTACGCCGACGCCGACGTCTCGGCCCAGGCGCAGGCCGGGCTCTCCGCGCTCCTCTCTCCCACCTCCTTCGAGTACGCGATCGACGACACCCGCTTCGCCGCGGTCCCCGGCACCGCCAGCCCGGCGCCCACGGTCGCCGTCGACTCCGACCAGCCGGCCGAGGACCTGCCGGCGCGTCCGAGCACCGAGTCGCTGCTCGCCTCCGACTGGAGCACCTCCCTCGGCAGCGTCGCCTGGCCCGACGAGGGCACCCTCCGCGGGTCGGACCTCGACGTCTACGCGGCCAGCGGCATGAACCGCACGGTCGTCCCCTCCTCCGGTCTCCTGCTGCCGGAGGAGGTGACCACGACCTCGCGCGCCACCGTCGGCGACTCGGACCTGGTCGTGGCCGACTCGCGCCTCACCGAGGCGTTCGACGCGGCCGCCACCGCCACCGACGACACCGAGTGGCGCGCCCGCATGTCCGAGATCGCCACCGATCTCGCCGAGGTGCAGGAGGAGGGGACCGCGCCGGACGTCGTGCTCACCCTCGGCCGCGGCTCGGCGATCGGCGCCGCGCGCCTCTCCGAGACCCTCGACGCGATCGAGTCGCTGCCCTGGGCCCGCGGAGTCGCCCTCTCCACCGCCCTCGCCGTCCCCGCGACCGAGGGCGCGAGCGTCGTCGACTCGCCGGAGTCGGAGTCGCGGCTCGACCGGGTGCGCGACCTGCTCGACGCCGGCTCCGAGGTCGAGGCGTTCTCCTCCGTGCTGCAGGAGCCGGAGCTGCTGTCGGGCAAGAGCCGCAACGACGTGCTGGCGCTGCTCTCGGTGACCTGGCGCGGAGACGGCAGCGGCTGGGGCGACGCCGTCGGCGCGGCCATGACCGAGGCCGACCGGACGCTCTCGCTGGTGTCGATCGACGCGACCGGCAGCATCCTGCAGGTCTCCCGCGACTCGAGCATCCCCGTGTACGTCCGCAACGAGCTCCCCTGGCCGATCGCCGTCCGCATCCAGGCCTCGACCTCGAACGCCGTCCTCGACATCGACGAGGAGGCGATCGAGACCACCGAGATCGACGCCCGCTCGCAGGGCCGCGTCCTCATCCCCGTGAAGGCCCGGGTCGGCAACGGCGAGACGAGCCTCGGCCTGCAGCTGACCTCGGCGCAGGGCGTCCCCATCGGCACCCCCACGGGCATGACGACCAGCGTCCGCGCCGACTGGGAGACCGTCGGCACCCTGGTCATCGGGATCGCGCTCGTCGTCGTCTTCGGAGCCGGCATCCTCCGCAACATCCGCCGTCGCCGTCGAGGCGACACCCCTGAGGACGAGGAGGACCCGAACGCCGTGCTCGAGGTCCAGCCCGACCTCGACGACCAGCGATCGGACCCGCGTGGCTAGCTTCTCCCTCGGACGCGCGAGCGCCGTCCTCGCCTCCGGCACGATGGTCTCGAGGATCCTCGGCTTCGTCATGTCGATCGTCATGGCGAACACGATCGGAGCCGCGGTCGCGCCGGGCGCGGACGCCTTCACGACGGCGAACCTGCTGCCCAACACGATCTACTCGATCATCGCGGGCGGCGCTCTGAACGCCGTCCTCGTCCCGCAGATCGTGCGGGCGGGCCTCGACGCCGACGGCGGCCGCGGCTACATCAACCGCCTGCTGACCCTGGCGCTCGGCCTGCTCCTGGTGACCACGATCGCCGCCACGGTCCTCGCTCCCCTGCTCGTGCGCCTCTACGCGCCCGGCTACGGACCGGAGCAGTACCAGCTGGCCGTCGCCTTCGCGTTCTGGTGCCTGCCGCAGGTCTTCTTCTACGGCCTCTTCACGATCCTCGGCGAGGTGCTCAACGCCCGCGGCTCGTTCGGCCCCTTCACCTGGGCGCCCGTGCTGAACAACGTCGTGGTGATCGCCGGGCTCGTCGCCTTCATGGTGCTGTTCGGCGCCGATCCGGAGGGGAACCGTCCGGTCGACTCGTGGTCCCCGGCGATGGTCACCCTCCTCGGCGGGAGCGCGACACTGGGCATCGTCGTCCAGTCGCTGTTCCTGATGCTCTTCTGGCGGAGGGTCGGCCTCAGCTACCGCCCCGACTTCCGCTTCCGGGGCGTCGGTCTCGGCACGGCCGGGCGGATGTCGCTGTGGTCGTTCGCCACGGTGCTGCTGACCATCGTCGCCGGCATCGTCGAGAGCCAGGTCTCCTCCACCGCGTCCGGCGAGGGGCCCTCGGCCGCGGCGCTGCAGAAGGCGTGGCTGATCTTCATGCTGCCCCACTCGGTCATCGCGATCTCGATCGCCATGGCGTACTTCACCAAGATGAGCGGCCACACCGCGCGGGGGGAGATGAAGGAGTTCC
Source organism: Rathayibacter sp. AY1B8 (assembly GCF_002932775.1). Classification (NCBI taxonomy): domain Bacteria; kingdom Bacillati; phylum Actinomycetota; class Actinomycetes; order Micrococcales; family Microbacteriaceae; genus Rathayibacter; species Rathayibacter sp. AY1B8. The sequence continues at coordinate 95,800 of NZ_PSWJ01000003.1, forward strand.
GCTCGGACGTCTCCACCTCGCTCCGCCTGGTGCTGATGATGCTCGTCTTCGCCGCCGCCGCGATCGTCGTGGTCGCGGTGCCGTTCGGCTCCGTCTTCACCGACTCGTTCGCGGACGCGCAGGCCATCGGAGCGATCGCCATGGCCTACGTGATCGCCCTGCCGCTGTTCTCCTCGATCGCCATCATGCAGCGCGCGTTCTACGCCCTGAGCGACGGAGCGCGGCCGTTCCTGTTCACCCTGGTGCAGGTCGTCGTGGCGGTCGCCGGGTACCTGATCGTGCTCCGGCTCCCCGCCGACCGCACCGCCGTCGGCATCGCCGCTGCGACCTCGCTCGGCATCTGCGTGCAGGCCCTCGTGGCGGCCCTCCTCCTGCGCCGCCGGCTCGGCGGCCGCGGAGGCAGGCGGATCCTCGTCAGGCTCGCGCAGTTCGTCCTCGCCGCGCTGCCCTCCGCCGCCGCCGGCTACGGCGTCCTGGTCGCCCTCGGCGGCACGCGCGCGGGCGGTTTCGCCGTCTCGAACTACGTGGAGCCGCTGCTCTCGATGGCCGCGATCGGCACCGTGATGGCGCTCGTCTACTTCGCGGTCCTCTGGTTCCTCCGGGTGCCGGAGCTGCGCGCCGTCCTCGCTCCGGTGCTCCGCCGACTGGGCCGCTGATGCTGCTCCGGTAAAAGCCTGGTCAGATCGCATTTCCTGGGCTGCTGCATAGAGCGGCGCGTGGCACCACCGGCACTCCCGGGCCCGCGGAATAGTGCCCGCCTAGGATGTGTTGTAGCCCACGGAGCCGCGGAACGATTCGAGCGACCGGCTCCGGGTGCTCGGCTCCCGCCCCACCCGTCACCGCTCGTACAGACCCCGAGGAGTTGCCGTGCGCGACATCGTCATCATCGGATCCGGCCCCGCCGGCTGGACCGCCGCCATCTACGCGGCGCGCGCCGAGCTGCACCCGGTGGTCGTGGCCTCGTCGGTCGAGATCGGCGGCGACCTGATGAACACGACGGACGTCGAGAACTTCCCCGGCTTCCCCGACGGCGTCCTCGGCCCCGAGCTGATGACCTCGATGCAGGCGCAGGCCGAGAAGTTCGGCGCCGAGACCTTCTACGACGACGTCACCTCCCTCGATCTCGAGGGCGAGGTCAAGACCGTCCACCTCGGCTCCGGCGAGAGCATCGAGGCGAAGACCGTCGTCGTCGCGACCGGATCCGCCTACCGCAAGCTGGGCCTCCACGATGAGGACCGCCTGTCGGGACACGGTGTCTCGTGGTGTGCCACCTGCGACGGCTTCTTCTTCAAGGGGAAGACCATCGCCGTCGTCGGCGGAGGCGACTCCGCCATGGAGGAGGCGACCTTCCTCACCAAGCACGCCGCGAAGGTCTATGTGATCCACCGCAAGGACTCTCTCCGCGCCTCGAAGGTCATGCAGAAGCGCGCCTTCGACAACGAGAGGATCGAGTTCATCTGGAACGCCGAGGTCACCGGCATCACCGGTGAGAACCACGTCGACGGCGTGAAGCTGCGCGACACGGTCGACGGCACCGAGTCCCACCTCGACCTCGACGGCCTGTTCATCGCGATCGGCAACGACCCGCGCACGCACGTCGTGCACGGCAAGCTCGACCTCACCACCGAGGGCACCATCTCGGTGGTCGGCCGCTCCTCCCAGACCTCCGTTCCCGGCGTCTTCGCCGCCGGCGACGTGATCGACCCGACCTACCGTCAGGCCGTCACCGCCGCGGCATCCGGAACGGTCGCCGCCCTCGACGCGGAGCACTACCTCGCTTCGCTCGCCGATGGCACCGCCCACACCGAAGGCTCACCCCGGGCCGAGCTCATCACCCGCTGACCGTCCGGTCATCGCACATCGGAGCCGGCAGCCCGCCGACTCGTGAAGGAGAGAACACCATGTCCACCGCGAAGAGCGTCACCGACGCATCGTTCCAGTCCGACGTCCTCGACTCCGAGAAGACCGTCCTGGTCGACTTCTGGGCCGAGTGGTGCGGCCCCTGCCGCATGGTCGCACCGATCCTCGACCAGATCTCGGCCGAGCACGGCGACAAGATCGAGATCGTCAAGCTGAACGTCGACGAGAACCCGCAGACCGCCGCGAAGTACCAGATCACGTCGATCCCGGCGATGAAGGTCTACCAGAAGGGCGAGGTCGTGAAGACCGTCATCGGCGCCAAGCCGAAGCCGGCCCTCGAGGCCGACCTGGCCGCGTTCCTCTGAGTTCGCACTCCTGACCGCCCTCTGCGGTCTCCGAGAGCCCCTGTCACGTCGTGACGGGGGCTCTCCTCGTTCCCGAGGCTGTTTCACGTGAAACAGCCCCGCCGGGGCGCAGGCCACGATCCCTGCGGTGGCGACCGACCGCCCCGCCGCAGCACAGGACCGGCCGGTACTGTGGATCCACCCGGCTCCGGCCGGAGAGACCCTGTCCACCGAGCGAAGCGGAACCATCGTGACCAACCGCGGCACCAACCTCGACCCCTGGTACAACTCCTATGCGGAGCGCACGGCCGGTCTGGCCGCCAGCGAGGTCCGAGCCCTGTTCGCCGTCGCGTCACGCCCCGAAGTGGTCTCGCTCGCCGGCGGCATGCCGTTCGTGTCCGCGCTCCCCCAGGACCTGGTGACCGGCGCCATCGACACCGTGATGCGGGAGCAGGGACCCGTCGCGCTGCAGTACGGGTCGGGCCAGGGCGTCCCCGTCCTGCGCGAGCAGATCCTCGACGTCATGGCCCTCGAGGGCATCTCCGCCAGTGCGGACGACATCGTGGTCACCACGGGCTCTCAGCACGCCCTGGAGCTCGTCTCGAAGCTGTTCCTGGACCCGGGGGACGTCGTCCTCTCCGAGGGCCCCAGCTACGTCACGGCGATGGTCATCTTCCGGTCGTACCAGGCCGAGGTCGAGCACGTCCCGATGGACGAGCACGGGCTCATCCCCGCCGCCCTCCGCGAGCACATCGCCCGCGTGCGCGCCGCCGGCAAGACGATCAAGTTCCTGTACACGATCCCCACCTTCCACAACCCCGCGGGCGTGACCCTCAGTTGGGAGCGCCGCGTCGAGATCCTCGAGATCTGCAAGTCCGAGGGAATCCTCGTGCTCGAGGACAACCCGTACGGCCTCCTCTACTTCGAGGACGTCCCGCCGAAGGCGATGCGCTCGCTGGAGGAGGACGGAGTGATCTATCTCGGCACGTTCTCGAAGACGCTCGCTCCCGGCTTCCGAGTGGGCTGGGCTCTCGCTCCGCATGCGATCCGCGAGCGGCTGATCCTCGCCAACGAGGCGGCCGTCCTCAGTCCGTCGTCCTTCAGCCAGCTGGTCATCTCGAAGTACCTCGAGACAGCCGACTGGCGCGGACAGATCGACACCTTCCGTGGCGTCTACCGCGAGCGGAAGGAGGCGATGCTGAAGGGCCTGCAGACCCATCTGCCCGGCCTCAGCTGGACGAACCCGAACGGCGGCTTCTACGTCTGGGTCACGCTGCCCGAGGAGCTCGACTCCAAGGCGATGCTGCCGCGCGCAGTGAAGGAGCTCGTCGCGTACACGCCGGGTACCGCGTTCTACGGCAACGGAGACGGACGTCAGAACATCCGCCTCTCGTTCTGCTACCCGACGCCGGAGCGCATCGGTGACGGCATCCGCCGCCTCGCCACGGTCATCAACGGGGAGCTCGATCTGCTGTCGACCTTCGCGGGCACGGGCCGGCTGAGCAGCGCCGACGCGAGCAAGCGCGACGCCGTCCTGCCGCCGAACGTCTCCTGACACCGCTCCTTCGATAAGAAAGCCCTGGTCATGACCGATTTCTCTGTGCTCGACCGTACTCTCGACATCGTCGTCATCAGCGGTGGCATCAGCCACGAGCGCGACGTCTCCCTGCGGTCGGGCCGACGCGTGGCGGATCGTCTCTCCGCGATGGGCCACCGCGTCTCCCTGCACGAACCGGACGCCAGCCTCCTCTCGACGCTCCTGCAGAAGCGTCCCGACGTCGTCTGGCCCGCGGTGCACGGGGCGAGCGGTGAGGACGGTGCGCTCCTCGGGCTCCTCGAGGCGGCGGGCTTCGCCTACGTCGGCTCGCGGACGGACGCGGCGCGCCTGGCCTGGTTCAAGCCGACCGCGAAGACGCTCGTCGCTCGCGCCGGCTTCCCGACCCCGCGCTCCGTCACCCTCCCCCGCGAGACCTTCCGCGAGCTCGGAGCCGCCGGGATCCTGGAGCAGGTCGAGGCGCACCTGCCGGGCTCCCTCGTGGTGAAGCCCGCCCAGGGCGGTTCGGCCCAGGGTGTCAGCATCGTGACGGAGTCGTCGCAGCTCCCGCGAGCGATGGTGGAGGCGTACACCTACGGCGACGTCGTGCTCATCGAGCAGCAGATCCAGGGGACCGAGGTCTCCGTCGGTGTTCTCGACCTCGGTGACGGAGCTTTCGCCCTGCCGCCTGTCGAGATCGCACCCGTCGCGGGCCAGTACACCTTCGAGGCGCGCTACAACGCGGGGGAGACGCACTTCTACACGCCGGCACGGATCCCGCCGGAGATCACGGAGGAGGTGTCCCGCGTGGCCGTTGCGATCCACGAACTGCTGGGACTCCGCCACCTGTCGCGGCTCGACTTCATCATCGACGACGCCGGACTCCCCTGGTTCTTCGACGCGAACGTCCTTCCCGGAATGACCGAGACCTCACTCGTTCCCCAGGCCATCGAGGCATCCGGCCGCTACCTCGGCGACGTCTACTCCACTCTCGCGAAGCTCGCCGCCTCCTGACCTTCACCGTTTCACGTGAAACGGTCCGCTGCGCGTACGCTCCTGATCACGTGGCTGCTGAGTTCTAAACGAGTGCTCGAATCCATGCCAGATGAGTAATTGCGTCGCGGCCGATCAGGACCCTCTATCGCCGCCTTCTCCCTACAATGCGGGTCGAGTAGCCGCTCAATAACGGGTCCACGGCTCATCAGCAGACCAGTAGTGCCAACCCGGGGAAGAACCCGAGGCCGCGTATCGACTCCCACCAACATTGGACTTCTGTCGCCGCGCCGGTCGATTATCCGCAGATCAGCGTGGTACATCCCGCCCCCGCCGCCACCTTTTCACCAGGCCCACGGGCAACCATCGCCACCTGGTCCTCGTCGTCATGCTGGTCGAGTAGACCCATTGCCGCGTATCGAGACCTGGCCACCCCCAGTGGGTACCTGGTTAGCGTTGCCTGGAGCGGTGTATCCACGCCAACTGTCTAGCCATATCCGCAGACATACCGGTGAAGAGCAGTAGTGCGTCGAATCGAGGCTCACCACGATCGCCTTCCGCGCCATCTCTGGGGAGACACAACATGGTCGATCGACGCTGATCGACACCAGGCACCCGTCGCCATGCTGGTCGAGTAGCCACAACGCGAGGTATCGAGACCCACGGCCCGAAGGGACCCTTTTCGCTTGGTTCTCCGACCTCAACTCCGCCTCGGGGGGGCGTGGTGTCTCTATACCGCGGGTCAGGCGAGCAATCTCTTTCGAGCATTGCGGTCGAAGTCGGTCCCACGATGATCCGCATGGGCGTCCAATGTTTTCGGCAGGGGCGTTTCACGTGAAACGCTTCCGCAGCCGTTGAGGAACTTCAATCCGAAATGTTGCGTCCGTTGGAGCGAGTCGAGCCGATGAGGGCCTCACCTCCTACATGACAAGCTCGTAGCTCTTCAATGGCTAGGCCGCCCTAGAGCGCACCGTTCCACGTGAAACGGCCCTTCCATCGTCTCTTTCAGTGCTCTCCGGGGGCGACCGCCGACTGGGTCCTCCGTCAAACCTCGGCGAACCCACTCATCACATCCGCGTCGATCCGCGAGAACGAAGCGATACTGCATTCCGTCTTAACTTGCCCCCCCCGCCGGCCAATTTATGGAGGCTCAGGAAGCACTCCTCACCGGCGACTTGGGATGCACGGAGAGCCGAGGGGATCCTCATCTCAGCGGCCAACGTAGGAATGTTTCACGTGAAACACTCCGCACGGGAATATCGGCGACCATGACGTCGCCCTGGGCAGCGGAGAGCGCCACCGAGTACGACCCGCCCAGGCACCCGTCCTGCGCCCGCCAGCGAGTCACCGAAAGCGACATGAACTCCGGAGGTCAACGAGGTCTGAACTCAGCCAACCCTAGATCCGGCGCTCCACGACTACTCAACCGCCATATAGGCGCATCGTAAGCTGCTCTATCCAGAGATCGATGCCCCAGATACCCGGCGATCGTCGCCGTTCGGCTATACCAGCCGTATTCGCGACCAGGCCCGGAGTCAGCAGGGCCTCGCAGATCCTGGGGCCACCTCATCAGGCTGTACCGGTCATAAGGGCTTATCAATCAGAGAAATGGTGACGACCGAGAGTGCCGAGCTCACACGGCAGCTCGTAGGTCACCTCAAGCGTGCTGATCTCTGTGATCGTGATGCTGACGAGGGGAGCAGATACCGCCTCATCGGCGATTACTGCCAACACCACAGCGAGAGTGCGCCCTCGCCACCCCACGGTTGATCAGTAGCGGCCGCTAGGCCGACCCTCTACGGAGCGAGTGACACCTCGGTCGGCTCCCCGATCTCGGCGAGGATGCGGTTCAAGTCCTGGATGGTGGCGAAGTCGATGACCATCTGGCCCTTACGTGCGCCCAGGGTGACCTTGACGCGCGTGTTCAACCGGTCGCCGAGGTGATCCGCGATCGACGAGAGGTGTCCGGAGTGCCCGCCCTGCTCCTCCACCACGGGACGCGTGGTCGTCCGCGGCGCCTTCATCTGCGCGGCGGCAGCCTCGGCGGCGCGGACAGACAGGTCCTCGTTGACGATCTTGTCGGCCAGGCGGCGCATCATCTCGACGTCGTCGAGCGACAGAACCGCACGCGCGTGTCCCGCGGTCAGGACGCCGGCAGCGACACGGGCCTGCACGTCAGCCGGGAGGCGCAGAAGACGGAGTGTGTTCGAGATCTGCGGCCGCGAGCGTCCGAGCCGCGTCGCCAGGGCCTCCTGTGTGATCCCGAAGTCGCTGAGGAGCTGCTGGTAGGCGGACGCCTCCTCGAGCGGGTTGAGGTCGGCGCGGTGCAGGTTCTCCAGCAGCGCGTCGCGGAGCATGTTCTCGTCGGCCGTGTCCTTGACGACCGCGGGGATGGTGGTCAGTCCCGCGGCCTTCGATGCGCGGAACCGGCGCTCACCCATGACGAGCTCGTACTTCGCTCCGCCGCGAGCCGTCACGGGCCGGACGACGATCGGCTGCAGCACTCCGAACTCGCGGATGCTGTGGACGAGTTCCGCGAGGTCGTCCTCGTCGAACACCGACCGCGGCTGCGCCGTGTTGGGCGTGATGTCGGCGAGGGGGAGTCGCGCCAAGCGCGCTCCGGGGACCTCGAGGAGCTCCTCGGCACGGGCCGAATCGCCGACCTGATCAGGGAAGAAGACGTCGACAGGCCGGGAGCGCGACTCGTCGCTGGTCGGGATGAGCGAGCCGATCCCCCGGCCGAGTCCCGTGCGCTTGGTCGCCATCAGCGTGCCTCTCCTTCGTGTGCCGTCTCGGGTGTCTTCCGGGCTCCGCGTCGTGCGATCTCCGCGGCCGCCTCCAGATACGCCAGCGAACCGGACGACTGCGGGTCGTAGCTGATCACGCTCTGTCCGTAGCTCGGCGCCTCCGAGATCCTCACGTTGCGCGGGATCACCGCGCGCAGCACCTCCTTCGGGAAGTGCTCTCGGACATCCGCTGCCACCTGCTGGGAGAGGTTCGTGCGGCCGTCGTACATCGTCAGGAGGATCGTCGAGACACCGAGGTTCGGATTGAGGTGCCGCTCGATCAAGTCGATGTTCTTGAGCAGCTGGCTGAGCCCCTCGAGCGCGTAGTACTCGCACTGGATCGGGATGAGCACCTCGCGAGCGGCGACGAACGCGTTGATGGTCAGCAGACCGAGCGACGGCGGGCAGTCGATGAAGACGTAGTCGAACGGCTCGTCCATGGTGTCGAGCATGCGGTCGAGCGCACGACGGAGACGCTGCTCGCGTGCGACGAGCGAGACCAGCTCGATCTCGGCGCCGGCCAGGTGGATGGTCGCCGGCACACCGTAGAGCGAGGCGAACTCCGGGCTCTTCTGCACGACGTCCGCGAGGGGAGTGTCGTTGACGATCACGTCGTACACGCTGGCCGTCTCGGCGCGGTGCTCGATGCCCAGGGCCGTCGACGCGTTGCCCTGCGGATCGAGGTCGATGACGAGCACCTTCGCCTCACCGCGGGCGAGCCCGGCGGCGAGGTTGACGGTCGTCGTCGTCTTGCCGACGCCGCCCTTCTGGTTCGAGATCGTGATGACGCGCGTCGACTCGGGCTTGGGCAGCGGCTGGGCGTTCAGCAGTGCGCGCCGACGGGTCATATCCGCGATCTCCCGGGCCAGGGGAGTCGAGGAATCGAAGCCTCCGGTCAGACCGGCGGAATCGGTTTGTTTCACGTGAAACCTTCGCTCAGCGAGTGGGACGGACATCAGCACCGAGGAGTCGACGGACGAGGAGTCGGGGGCTCACTGCGGCGTCGTGGCGATCAACCCACTGTAGCCCGGACGACCCTCGTCACCTCGGAGAGCACGCCGTCGCCGAGCACGACGACCTCGGGCGGGGAGAGCCGGAAACGACGGATCTGCTTGGCCGCCGCCTCGATCTCCTTCTCGGCGTTGATGCCCTTCAGCAGGACCAGCTCGCCTCCGGGCCGCAGCAGCGGCGCGGTCAGCGGGATCAGCTTCGAGAGGGCGCTGACCGCCCGAGCGGTCACCTGGTCGAGAGGCTCCGCGAGCTCCGCCTCTTCAGCACGGGCTCGAAGAACTGAGACATTCTCGAGTCCGAGTCCGTCCACCTGCTCCTGAAGCCAGACGACGCGACGCTCCATCGGCTCGATGAGCACGAAGCGGACGTCGGGCCGCACGATGGCCAGGACGAGCCCGGGAAGGCCCGCGCCACTGCCGACATCACCCACCAGTCCCGGACGCAGGAGAGGGGCCACCAGGGCGCTGTTGAGCACGTGCCGCGTCCAGAGCCGGGGGAGCTCCAAGGGCCCGATCAGGCCGCGCTCCTCACCCTGGTCGGCGAGAGCCTCCGTGAACCGCCGCAGGAGGGGCAGGCGGTCGCCGGCGATCGCCGCAGCGGCTGCGGGCTCGGCCTCGAGGGTCGACTCCACGCCGTTCAGCCGCGGGTGATGACGGTGTGGCGCTCGCGCGCCTCGCCGCGCGACTCCGACACGAAGCCGCGCTCGCCCACCATGTCGTGGACCAGCTTGCGCTCGTACGACGACATGGGCGGGAGCGAGGCCGACGTGGCGCCGTCCTCGATCCGCTCGATCGCGCGGTCGACCAGCTGGGCGAGCTCAGCCTCGCGGGCGTCGCGGGAGCCGCCGATGTCGAGGATGAGGCGGGAGAACGCGCCGGTCTTCGTCTGGACCGCCAGGCGCGTCAGCTCCTGCAGTGCCTGGACGGCGTCGGGGCGGGAGAGCACCCGGAGGTTCGTGTCGCCGGAGGCGGTGACCGAGAGGTAGGCGCGGCCGTTGCGGACCTCGATGTCGATGTCGCCGTCGAGGTCGCAGATGTCGAGGAACTCCTCGATGTAGTCGGCGGCGACGTCGCCCTCGTCCTCGAGCTGAGAGAGCGTGGACTCGGGCGCCTCGTCGACGGCGGACGCGTCCACGTCCACGGGTGCGAACGCGTCCTCGGTGATGGTCTGCATCGGATCGGTCATGGCGGCTCTACTTCTTTCCGGCTTGCTTCTTGGAGCGGTTCTTGCTCACGGGCTGCGTGCGCTGCACGGCCTTCTTCTCGACGAGGGTGACGTCGCCGGCGGCCGTGGTCTCCTCGACCAGCTTGCCCTTGCGGCGCAGGCGCTCCTCGCGGGCCTTGGCGGCCTCGCTGCCCGGGGTCGGCATGTTCCGGATGACGATGAACTGCTGGATCATCGTCCAGATGTTCGAGGTCAGCCAGTAGAACATGACGCCGAGGGGGAACGCGAAGCCCGAGAAGGCGAAGACGAGGGGGAGGATGTAGAGCAGGATCCGCTGCTGCTTGAACGTCGGCGAGGCCTTCGCCTCGGGCGACATGTTCTTCGACACGATCTGCAGCTGCGTGATGAACTGCGACGCCGTCATCAGGACGACCATGATCACCGCGATGATGATGACCGGCTCCTGGCCGCCCTCGGCGAGTGCGCCCTGGATCGACTGGTGCAGCGGTGCGACGCCGAAGAGGTTCGCCTCGCCGAACTGGCGGGCGAGCGTCTCGTCGAGCGGGCCCACGCCCTTCTGGCTGTGCTGCGCCGCGTTCAGCACCGAGAACAGGCTGAAGAAGATCGGCATCTGGATCAGCAGGGGCAGGCAGGAGGCGAGCGGGTTGGTGCCCGTCTTCTTGTAGAGCTCCATGGTCTCGCGGGACATCGCCTCGCGGGACAGCTGGTCGCGCTTGCCCTTGTACTTGTCCTGGATCTTCTTGAGCTGGGGCGCGACCTCGAGCATCCGGCGCTGGCTCTTGATCTGCTTGACGAAGATCGGGATGAGCGCGGCGCGGATGACGATGACCAGGCCGACGATCGAGAGGACCCAGGTGATTCCCGCGGCCGCCTCCATGCCGGTGAAGGTCAGCAGCTGGTGGAAGGCGACGAGGAGCAGCTCGACCACCCACTTGAGGGGCCAGAGGATCGTGCCGAGGAGGTCCATGGAGTGGGGTCAGTCCTTTCGAGGGCCCACGACGAACCCGGCTCGCGTCACGGCGAAGCGGGTCCGGCCGGAAGCCGGTCGGTGCAGGGGGATCGAGGTCGGGACGTCGTCGATGCCGCCGGCCGCCCACGGGTGGCAGCGGAGCAGACGGCGGGCCGCGAGGACGGAGCCGAGGACGAGCCCGTGGAGCTGGACCGCCTGGAGCGCGTACGCGGAGCACGAGGGGTAGTAACGGCAGACGTCCCCGTAGAGAGGGGACACGACCGCCCGGTAGACGATCAGGAGCAGGACGCCGATGTTCCGCGGCAGCAGGAGGATCGCCCACCCGAGCCGGGCGAGCGTCGCCTCGCGGCGGGGGAGCACTGCGGTCACGAGGGCGCCCCGCTCTTCCGCGCGGCTCGCGCCATCGCGGACCACACCTCGGAGCGCAGCTCCGACCAGGGGGCGTCGGCGCTGCCGGGCAGCGCGCGGACGACGACCTGGGTGCCGGGGTCGATCTCGGGGACGAGCTCGAACGCCACGGCCTTGAGCCGGCGGCGGACGGTGTTGCGCGTCACCGCGGTGCCGACCGTCTTGGCGACGATGAACCCGAACCGCGCCGGATCGCCCGCGGAGGACCGGCGGACATACGTGACGGTGTGCGGTCCTGTGGACCGCACACCGCGACGGACGACTGTCCGGTACTCGCCTCCGTGGACGATGCGATTGGCTCTGGCCAGCACCGCTGGTCGGTACCGCTCGCTGCTAGGCGGAGAGCTCGGTGCGCCCCTTGGCGCGGCGCGCGCTGAGGATGCCGCGGCCGGCACGGGTGCGCATGCGCAGACGGAAGCCGTGCACCTTGGCGCGACGACGGTTGTTCGGCTGGAAGGTTCGCTTGCTCATAATCAGATCTCCACGTACGTGTTCCGCGGCGCGAACCGGCACCACCCGCTCGGGCGGAGACTCGGATCCTCCGGGAAGAAGGGGTGCCCGGCTGCGGAATCCGCTCGGCCTGCGAGGGCCGCACGGACGACACCGGGCAGGCGTCAACTGATTTAAACTACGGCCTGTTCCGCCACCGGTCAAATGTGGACGGCGCAAAATCTCGATCATGCACACGGGACACGGGGTTCCGCGCATTGACACGCGGGTGTCGCTGTGGTGGATTTGTCTCCCGTCGGCTCCGTTCGTTACGGTGTTGAGCCGCAGTTATCCACAGGTGGGATCCGCGTCCTCCCGCGCCCGCACAGGCATCGCTCGAGGCCGGTGGACAACCCTGTGGAGAGAGCGGCACTCGAGACCCGGCTCCGCGCCCGGTCCGCGACGCCCCTGCAGCGGGCGGCGACGGGTCCGGCGGAGACGGCGATCCCGCAGCGACTTCACAGCGACAGCACCCAGGACCGGAGACAGATGGCAGACGACACGTCGATGGTCGACGCGTGGAACGTGATCCTCGGCGCACTGTCCCAGGACGAGCGGATCACCGCTCCCCTCTACGGGTTCGTCTCGCTCGTGGAGCCCAAGGGCATCATGGCGGGCACCTTCTACCTGGAGGTCCCGAACGAGTTCACCCGCGGGATGCTCGAGCAGCGCGTGCGCGTGCCCCTGCTCAGCGCGATCGGGACGCTCGACGACTCCTTCGGCGTCACGACGTTCGCCTTCGTGGTGAACCCCGACATCGAGCACGAGCCCCTCAGCTCCCCGTCGTCGCAGGAGTCGATGAACCCGTTCGAGCCGATCACCGCCTCCTCGGCGACGGTCGCGCCGACCCGCGGGGTCGAGGAGCTGCGGACCGTGCCGGCGACCGACACCCGGCTGAACCCGAAGTACAGCTTCGACAACTTCGTCATCGGAGGCTCCAACCGGTTCGCGCACGCCGCGGCCGTCGCGGTCGCCGAGGCTCCCGCCAAGGCCTACAACCCGCTCTTCGTCTACGGCGACTCCGGGCTCGGCAAGACGCACCTCCTCCACGCCATCGGCCACTACGCGATGAGCCTCTACCCGGGGATCCGCGTGCGGTACGTCTCGAGCGAGGAGTTCACGAACGACTTCATCAACTCGATCGCGAACAACCGGGGCAACGCCTTCCACGGCCGTTACCGCAACGTCGACATCCTCCTGATCGACGACATCCAGTTCCTGCAGGGGAAGGCGGAGACGCAGGAGGCGTTCTTCCACACCTTCAACCAGCTGCACGACCACAACAAGCAGGTCGTGATCACGTCCGATCTGCCGCCGAAGGCACTGACGGGCTTCGAGGACCGGATGCGCTCGCGCTTCGAGTGGGGCCTCATCACCGATGTGCAGGCTCCCGACCTCGAGACCCGCATCGCGATCCTCCGCAAGAAGGCGGTCAGCGAGAAGCTGCTCGTGCCCGACGACATCCTCGAGTTCATGGCGTCGAAGGTGTCGAGCAACATCCGCGAGCTCGAGGGGACGCTCATCCGCGTCACCGCGTTCGCGAGCCTGAACCGGACGCCGGTCGACATGTCGCTCGTGCAGACCGTGCTGAAGGACCTGATCACGCTCGACGAGGACAACGTCATCTCGCCGGTCGACATCATCAACCACACCGCGGACTACTTCAAGCTCACGGTCGACGACCTCTACGGCTCGTCGCGCTCGCAGGCCGTCGCCACCGCGCGCCAGATCGCCATGTACCTGTGCCGCGAGCTGACGAACCTCTCGCTGCCCAAGATCGGCCAGCTGTTCGGCAACCGCGACCACACCACGGTCATGTACGCGAACAAGAAGATCTCGGAGCTCATGAAGGAGCGCCGCAGCATCTACAACCAGGTCACCGAGCTGACCACCCGCATCAAGACGAACCGCTAGCCGGCAGTCGTGCGGTCCCCGGGACCGCCTGTCCCGGGTGGCGTGCCCCGGGGTCCATCGGCGTCCGTGCGCGGTGGTCGGGTAGTCGCTCTCCTTCCTCGCGTGAGGGGAGGCGGAGGCGACGGGGGTCGCGGCGCGAGCAGCAGGACGTCGGTGTCGCCGCGCGTCGAGATCGGGCGAAGGAGCCGGCGGGGGTCTCGATACGCCGCGCTGCGGCTACTCGACCAGCATGAATGCACGTGCTCAAGGGGTCCGGGTGAGCGGCTGAGCGGCCGGCGTGCGATCGGACGGTGTCGATCCGCCGTGCGTTGGCCCGGAGGGCAACGCGGGGGAGAGGGAGCGCGCACTGTCTTCCGGGCCGCTCGGACGGCGGCAGCTGCCCTCGACGGTCTCCGTCGTGACCGGAGAAGTCGTCGACGGACTCCTCGGACCTGCCGCGCGCGCCTCGGACACGCCGCCTCGCGCGCCCCGGAGGGCCGATTTCCACAGTGTGAGGAACCTGTGGATAACTGTGGACAACCGCCTCGGGACTGTGCGCCGGGAGAGCCCGCCTGTGGAGGGCGACCGGTCGGCTCGGATCCCTCCACAGGGCGTCCACGGCCCCGCTCACACTCCCTCCACAGGGGCGGGTCCCTCCGATCCCACCCAGGAGAAGGGGTCCGAAGTGTTTTCCACAGTTTCCACACGTGTTAACACTGTTAACGCAGTTCTCTCTTCAATGAAGCCTCGACCGGCAACCTCTCCACAGCGGCTCGGGAGTGCTCGGCGGTCCACCCCCTTCCGAGCTCGCCGAGCCCGGCGGGTACGATGGGCGACGGTCTTCGTCCGCGACTCGTCAGGGGTGTACTCGTGAGGTTCCAAGCCAACCGCGATGTCTTCAGCGAGGCGGTGTCCTTCGCGGTCAAGCTGCTTCCGCAGCGCACGACCCTGCCGATCCTCTCCGGAGTCCTCATCGAGGCGACCGCCGAGGGTCTGACGCTGTCCTCCTTCGACTACGAGGTGTCCGCGCAGACGCAGATCGCGGCCGATGTGGAGGAGACGGGGACCGTGCTCGTCTCGGGCCGTCTGCTCGCCGACATCGCGAACCGCCTCCCCAACGCTCCCGTACGCATCGCCACGGAGGAGTCGCGCGTCTCGGTCTCGGCCGGCTCGGCGCACTTCACGCTCCTGCAGATGCCCGTGGAGGAGTACCCGAGCATCCCCGAGATCGACGCCTCCACCGGCCTCGTCCCGGCCGACGCCTTCGCGGCCGCCGTCTCGCAGGTGGCGGTCGCCGCCTCCCGCGACGACGTGACCCCCGTCATCACCGGCGTGCAGCTCGAGATCACCGAGAACACGATCGGCCTCGTCGCGACGGACCGCTACCGCGTCGCCGTCCGCGAGATCGACTGGGACAACGGGGACAACCCCGCGCCCACCCAGCCGCTCACCGCCCTCGTGCCCGCGCGCACGCTGCAGGAGGTCGGCAAGACCTTCGGCCACTCCGGCACCGTCTCCGTCGCGATCACCAACCGCGACGAGCGCGAGCTGATCGCCTTCACAGCGGACCGCAAGACCGTCACGTCGCTGCTGATCAAGGGCAACTTCCCGCCCGTGAAGCGCCTCTTCCCCGCCTCCGTCGAGAACTACGCGGTCATGTCGACCAGCGACCTCATCGAGGCCACCCGCCGCGTCTCGCTCGTGCTCGAGCGCGAGGCGGCCCTCCGCTTCAGCTTCAGCAGCGACGGCCTCACCCTCGAGGCCATCGGCTCCGAGCAGGCGCAGGCGTCCGAGAGCATCGACGCGATCGTGACCGGCGACGACGTGGTCGTCTCGCTCAAGCCGCAGTTCCTGCTCGACGGCCTCGCCGCCGTCCACTCGGAGTTCGTGCGCATCGCGTTCACGAAGACCGAGAACCCCAACAAGCCCGGCCCCGTCCTGATCACCGCGCAGACCTCGCGGGAGCAGCCCGGCAGCGACAGCTACCGCTACCTGCTCCAGCCCAACCTGCTGCTGCGCTGACCACTCCCCGGATCGCAGAGCCGCGACCGCCCCGCTCCCGACGAGCGCCCGCCCGCCGGACAACGAATCCAGGAAGGTTCACCATGCACATCGGACTCGTCGGCCTCGGCAAGATGGGCGACAACATGCGCTCCCGCCTCCGCTCCAAGGGGCTCGAGGTCACCGGCTACGACCGCAATCCCGACGTCTCGGACGCGGCCTCTCTCGACGAGATGATCGCCGCACTCCCCTCGCCCCGCATCGTCTGGGTGATGGTGCCGGCCGGCGAGATCACCGACGCGGTCGTCAAGGACCTGTCGGAGAAGCTCAGCGAGGGCGACCTCGTCATCGACGGCGGCAACTCCCGCTTCACCGAGGACTTCAAGCACGACGCGCTGCTGAAGCCCAAGGGCATCCACTACATCGACGCGGGCGTCTCCGGCGGCGTCTGGGGACTCCAGAACGGCTACGGCCTGATGGTCGGCGGCCCGAAGGAGCTCGTCGAGTACGCCATGCCCGTCTTCGACGCGCTGCGCCCCGAGGGCCCCCGCGAGGAGGGCTTCGTCCACGTCGGCGAGGTCGGCGCCGGCCACTACGCGAAGATGGTCCACAACGGCATCGAGTACGCCCTGATGCAGGCGTTCGCCGAGGGCTACGAGCTGCTCGAGACCCGCAGCGACATCATCAAGGACGTCACCGGCACCTTCAAGGCCTGGCAGCGCGGCACGGTCGTGCGCTCCTGGCTGCTCGAGCTCCTCGTCCGCGCCCTCGAGCAGGACCCGGACTTCAAGAACATCGAGGGCTACGTGCAGGACTCGGGCGAGGGCCGCTGGACCATCGAGGAGGCCATCAACAACGCCGTCCCGGTGCCCACGATCAGCGCCTCGATCTTCGCCCGCTTCGTCTCCCGCCAGGAGGACTCCCCCGCGATGAAGGCCGTCGCAGCGCTCCGCAACCAGTTCGGCGGGCACTCCGTCAAAGCCGTCGACTGAGTCGGCTGGTGAGGACTGCCTCCGGCAGTCCTCACGGCGGTCGGCTTCCGGAAGGGGGCGCGTTCCGCAGGGCCGGTGATGGACGGCGGACTGCGGCCCGCCGCCCCCGTGAGGCAGGGATGCTCTCACGGGGGCGGCGGGCCTCCGGCCGCCTCCACCTCGCTACCGACGTCGGGCGGCGAGCCTTCGGCCGCCTTCACGGGCGGGGACGGGGCTCGGCCGATCATGGTGAGCGAGTAGTGGCCCCGGACGGGCGTATCGGGATCCGCGTCCCGGACGGTTCCGCCGCCGTGCTGGTCGAGTAGCCCGCAGGGGTGTGTCGAGACCGGGGGCGAAGGCCTGGCCGACCGTGGGACAGCGGGCCGCAGGCGCCGGAGCGGGTGGATCGGCCGAGCGAGACGGGCCAGGAGCCCGCAGGGGTGCAGTGAAGGCCCGCGACGACGGGTGGAGGAGAGGAGCGCGACGTGCAGGTGACGCAGCTGGCGCTCAGCGACTTCCGGAACTACGAGTCGGTCGATGTCGAGCTCGTGCCCGGACCGAACCTCTTCGTCGGCCGCAACGGCCAGGGCAAGACGAACCTCGTCGAATCTCTCGGCTACCTCTCCACCCTGGGCTCGCACCGCGTGTCGAGCGACCAGGCGCTCATCCGCGCCGGCCGGGACAGCGCCGTGGTGCGCGCCCGCCTCCGCAACGGCGAGCGCGACCTGCTGGCCGAGGTGCAGATCAACCGCTCCTCCCCCAACCGCGCGCAGATCAACCGCGGCGGGATCAAGCCGCGCGAGCTCCCCCGCTTCTTCTCCAGCGTCCTCTTCGCGCCGGAGGACCTCCTCCTCATCCGCGGCGACCCGTCGGCCCGCCGCCGCTTCCTCGACCAGCTGGTGATCCTCCGCTCCCCGCGGATGAGCGCCGTCCAGGCCGACTACGAGCGGGTGCTGCGCCAGCGCAACTCGCTGCTCAAGTCCGCACGGGCGAGCGGCGTCCGGGACCCCTCGAAGCTCGGGACCCTCGACATCTGGGACGAGCGCCTGATCGCGCTCGGGACCGAGATCATGCAGTCGCGCCTCACCCTGGTGGAGGAGCTGAGCGGACCGGTGCGCGCCGCGTACGAGGCGGTCGCCGGTGCCGACCAGCGTCCGGTGCTCCGCTCCCGCCTGAGCATCGAGGGCGCGGTCGACGACGACGGCGAGCCCTTGGAGCAGCCGGGCGCCGCGTCACCGGCGGCGGGCGAGGGACTGGCGGAGGCGTTCGCGTCCGCGCTGGCCGGGGTGCGCCGCCGCGAGCTCGACCGGGGCGTCTCCCTCGTCGGCCCGCACCGCGACGACGTGCAGTTCGAGCTGAACGCGCTGCCGGCCAAGGGCTACGCCAGCCACGGTGAGAGCTGGTCGTTCGCCCTGGCGCTGAAGCTGGGCGCTGCGGAGCTGCTCCGGCGCGACTCCCCCATGGGCGATCCGGTGCTGATGCTCGACGACGTCTTCGCCGAGCTGGACGCGCGCCGGCGCGAGCGCCTCGCCTCGGTGGTCGCCGACTACGAGCAGGTCCTGATCACCGCGGCCGTCTTCGACGACGTCCCGGAGGCGCTGGCCGCGCACACCGTGCGGATCGAGGCCGGCCGGATCGTCGGCACGGGCGCCGCCGCCGCGCCGATCGCCGTGCCAGAGCCGACCGCACCCGACTCCGCCTCGCCCGATCCGGTGTCCTCCGACTCCCCTCCTCCCGGTCCCGAGTCCTCCCGCTCCTCTTCTCCCGATCCGGTCTCGTCCGACTCCCCTTCTCCTGGTGCCGTCTCCTCCGTCGCGGCCTCCTCCTCGGAGACCGCGTCCCCAGCGCCTGCGTCCACAGATCCCGCGTCCCCGGAGCCGCCCGCCCCCGCCCCGTCGGAGCCGGCCGATGGCTGACTCCCCCCGCCGCGGAGCCCCCGCACCCGACTCCGAGGCCGCCCGCGTCTACCGCCACCTCAAGGAGGTGTTCGGCGCCGACGGCCCGCGCCGCATCCGGAAGACCGTCGAGCGCGCCGAGCCCAAGGGCGACGCGATCCCGTTCGGCAAGGGCCGCGACCCGCACGACCTCGGCGACGTCCTCGACTCCCTCACCGTGAAGCTCGGCTGGACGGCGCCGCTGGCGCAGGGCGACCTGATGTCGTCGTGGACGGCGATCGCCGGCGAGGAGACCGCGAAGCACTCGACTCCGGTGGGCGTCGTCGACGGCGTGCTGACCGTCGCGTGCGAGTCCACGGCGTGGTCGACGCAGCTCCGGCTGATGCGGATCGAGATCATGAACCACATCGCCGTGAACTTCCCCGACGCGGGCATCGCGTCGATCCGTTTCCAGGGCCCGGACGTCCCGAACTGGAAAAAGGGTCCCAGGTCGATTCCAGGGCGTGGTCCGCGCGACACCTACGGCTGAGGACGCATTTTCGGTCGACCGCTGATCTTTCGCGCCTCAGATCGCCGTCCAGCGCTTCGGATCGACCCGGCACGCGGTAGAATGGAGGGCCGCCGAACCGCAGTGACGCCGCCGCGCGGGCGATCTCCAGATCACCGTGCGCGTCGCGACGGACCGTCAGAGGAGAACTCCACAGCTATGACTCACGAGCCGAACGACTCCACGTCACCCGCAGCGAACGACCTGGACGCGAACGGCTCAGCAGCCCCCTCCGCTCCGCACGAGAGCATGTCGACCAAGTCGTCCGGCGACTACGGCGCGAACCAGATCCAGGTCCTCGAGGGCCTCGAGGCGGTCCGCAAGCGCCCCGGCATGTACATCGGATCCACGGGTCCGCGCGGTCTGCACCACCTGGTCTACGAGATCGTCGACAACGCCGTCGACGAGGCGCTCGCGGGCTACTGCGACAACATCGAGATCCTGATGCGCGCCGACGGAGGCGTCACCGTCTCCGACAACGGCCGCGGCATCCCGGTCGACATGCACCCGACCGAGGGCATCTCCACGGTCGAGCTGGTCCTCACCGTGCTCCACGCCGGCGGCAAGTTCGGCGGAGGCGGCTACGCGGTCTCCGGCGGCCTGCACGGCGTCGGCTCCTCCGTGGTCAACGCGCTCTCGACGCGCCTCGACGTCGAGGTCAAGCGCCAGGGCGCCGTGTACCGGATGAGCTTCACCGACGGAGTGCCGGACGCCCCGCTCGAGAAGGGCGAGGCCAGCGACGAGACCGGCACGACGATCACCTTCTGGCCCAACGCCGGCATCTTCGAGACGGTCGAGTTCGACTACGAGACCCTGCGCGCGCGCTTCCAGCAGATGGCGTTCCTCAACAAGGGCCTGCGCATCGCGCTGACCGACCAGAACGAGGTCGAGTTCGAGGGGGAGGGCGAGAACGAGACCGAGGGCGACCGGACCGACGTCTTCCACTACGAGAAGGGCCTCGTCGACTACGTCGAGTACATCAACTCGCTGAAGAAGTCGGACCTCGTGCACTCCGAGATCATCGACTTCGAGTCCGAGGACACCGAGCGCCGCATCTCGCTCGAGGTCGCGATGCAGTGGACCACGGCCTACACCGAGAGCGTCCACACCTACGCGAACACCATCAACACCCACGAGGGCGGCACCCACGAGGAGGGCTTCCGCGCCGCGTTGACCACTCTGGTCAACCGCTACGCGCGCGCGAACAACCTGCTCAAGGAGAAGGACGAGAACCTCTCGGGCGACGACATCCGCGAGGGCCTCACCGCCGTCGTGTCGATCAAGCTCGGCGAGCCGCAGTTCGAGGGCCAGACCAAGACGAAGCTCGGCAACACCGAGGCGAAGGCGTTCGTGCAGCGCGTGGCCGGCGAGCAGCTGGCCGACTGGTTCGACCGCAACCCGAGCCAGGCGAAGGACATCATCCGCAAGGCGATCCAGGCGGCCTCGGCCCGCATGGCGGCGCGCAAGGCGCGCGAGACCGCCCGCCGCAAGGGCCTGCTCGAGGGCGGGGGCATGCCGGGCAAGCTCAAGGACTGCCAGTCCAAGGACCCGTCGATCTCCGAGATCTTCATCGTCGAGGGCGATTCGGCGGGAGGATCCGCGGTGCAGGGCCGCAATCCCGAGACGCAGGCGATCCTCCCCCTCCGCGGCAAGATCCTCAACGTCGAGAAGGCGCGGCTCGACCGCGCTCTCGGCAACAACGAGGTCCAGGCGATGATCACGGCGTTCGGCGCCGGCATCGGCGAGGACTTCAACCCCGACAAGGCGCGGTACCACAAGATCATCCTGATGGCCGACGCCGATGTCGACGGCCAGCACATCACGACGCTGCTGCTGACGCTCCTCTTCCGCTACATGCGCCCGCTGATCGACCTCGGCTACGTCTACCTCGCGCAGCCGCCGCTGTACCGCCTCAAGTGGTCGAACTCCCCCCACGAGTACGTCTACAGCGACCGCGAGCGCGACGCCCTGATCGCGCACGGCTCGGCGACCAACAAGCGCATGCCCAAGGAGAACGGCATCCAGCGCTACAAGGGCCTCGGCGAGATGGACTACAAGGAGCTGTGGGAGACCACGATGGACCCCGCCACGCGGACCCTCCTCCAGGTCACGCTCGACGACGCGGCCGCGGCCGACGAGATCTTCTCCACCCTCATGGGCGAGGACGTCGAGTCCCGCCGCTCCTTCATCCAGAAGAATGCGAAGGACGTGCGCTTCCTCGACATCTAGTGGTCGAGAAAGCGGACGTCCTTCGAAAGACGGCGGCCGGGCGGTCCAGTGGACCGCCCTCGCGACCACCTCGAACACGTGACGGCGGCCCTCGATGGGCCGCATCCTCGACCAGAACGCGACAGAGGCCCTCACCGGCCCGCCCACCGACGACACACCTGACACCCAGCGCGACCGCCGCCCCCGCTCCTCCGGGGCACGGACCCACCTGAGAGACCAGAGACCATGGCAGAAGAACCCACCACCCCCACCGGCCCGGACGAGAGCGACGACATCGTCACCGAGACCGGTGTGGTGATCCACGGTCACGACAAGATCGAGCCGGTCGACCTGCAGCTCGAGATGCAGCGCTCCTACCTCGACTACGCGATGAGCGTCATCGTCGGGCGAGCCCTGCCGGAGGTGCGCGACGGCCTGAAGCCGGTGCACCGCCGCGTGATCTACGCCATGTACGACGGCGGCTACCGTCCCGACAAGGCGTTCTCGAAGTGCTCGCGCGTCGTCGGCGACGTGATGGGCCAGTTCCACCCGCACGGCGACTCCGCGATCTACGACGCGCTGGTCCGTCTGGTGCAGCCGTGGAGCCTCCGCTATCCGCTCGCGCTCGGGCAGGGCAACTTCGGCTCCCCCGGCAACGACGGCGCGGCCGCCCCCCGGTACACCGAGACCAAGATGGCGCCGCTCGCGCTCGAGATGGTCCGCGACATCGACAAGAACACCGTCGACTTCCAGGACAACTACGACGGCCGCACCCGAGAGCCGGCGATCCTGCCGGCGCGGTTCCCGAACCTGCTCGTCAACGGCTCCGTCGGCATCGCGGTCGGCATGGCGACCAACATCCCGCCGCACAACCTGCGCGAGGTCGCCGCCGGCGCCAAGTGGGCGCTCGAGAACCCCGACGCGACGCGCGAGGAGCTCCTCGAGGCGCTGCTGCAGCGGATCAAGGGACCCGACTTCCCCACCGGTGCGCAGATCCTCGGCGTCCGCGGCATCCAGGACGCGTACCGCACCGGCCGCGGCTCCATCACGATGCGCGCCGTCGTCTCCATCGAGGAGATCCAGGGCCGCACCTGCCTCGTCGTCACCGAGCTGCCGTACCAGGTGAACCCGGACAACCTGGCGATCAAGATCGCCGAGCTGGTCAAGGACGGGCGCGTCTCGGGCATCGCCGACATCCGCGACGAGACCTCCGGTCGCACCGGCCAGCGCCTCGTCGTCGTCCTCAAGCGCGACGCCGTGGCGAAGGTGGTGCTGAACAACCTCTACAAGCACACCCCGCTGCAGGAGAACTTCGGCGCGAACATGCTCGCGATCGTCGACGGCATCCCGCGCACGCTCTCGCTCGACGGCTTCATCCGCGCGTGGGTCGACCACCAGGTCGAGGTCATCGTGCGCCGCACCCAGTACCTCCTCGACGAGGCCGAGGCGCGGATCCACATCCTGCGCGGCTACCTCAAGGCGCTCGACGCGCTCGACGAGGTCATCGCCCTCATCCGCCGCTCCCCCACCGTGGAGGAGGCGCGCGACGGTCTGATGGAGCTGCTCGACATCGACGAGGTGCAGTCCCGCGCCATCCTCGACATGCAGCTGCGCCGCCTCGCGGCCCTCGAGCGCCAGAAGATCATCGACGAGCACGACCGGATCCAGGCCGAGATCGAGGACTACAAGTCGATCCTCGCGAGCCCGGAGCGCCAGCGCACGATCATCTCGGACGAGCTCGACGAGATCGTCGACCGCTTCGGCGACGACCGCCGCACCGAGATCCTCTTCGGATTCGACGGCGACATGAGCGTCGAGGACCTGATCCCCGAGGAGGAGATGGTCGTCACCGTCACCCGAGGCGGTTACCTCAAGCGCACCCGGAGCGACTCCTACCGGGCCCAGCACCGCGGCGGCCGCGGCGTGCGCGGCGCGCAGCTGAAGGCCGACGACATCGTCGAGCACTTCTTCGTCACCACCACGCACCACTGGCTGCTGTTCTTCACGAACACCGGCCGCGTGTACCGCGCCAAGACCTACGAGCTGCAGGAGGCCGGCCGCGACGCCAAGGGCCAGCACATCGCGAACCTGCTCGCGCTCGAGCCGGGGGAGCAGATCGCGCAGATCCTCGACATCCGCGACTACGAGGCGGCCCGCTACCTCGTGCTCGCCACGCGCGACGGCCTCGTGAAGAAGACGGCCCTCTCGGAGTACGACACGAACCGCTCCGGCGGCATCATCGCGATCAAGCTGCGCGACGGCGACGAGCTCGTCTCGGCGCTCCTGGTCGAGGAGGACAGCGACGTGCTGCTGGTCTCCCGCAAGGGCATGTCGATCCGCTTCACCGCGTCCGACGAGGCGCTGCGTCCGATGGGCCGCTCCACCTCCGGAGTCCGCGGCATGTCGTTCCGCGGGGAGGACCGCCTCCTCGACGCCAACGTCGTCAGCGACGAGGGCTTCGTGTTCGTGGTCACCGAGGGCGGCTACGCCAAGCGCACCGCGGTCGACCAGTACCGCCTCCAGGGACGCGGCGGGCTGGGCATCAAGGTGGCCAAGCTGGAGGAGAAGCGCGGCGACCTCGTGGGCGCCATCATCACCGGAGAGGACGACGAGGTGCTCGTCGTGCTCGCCAGCGGCAAGGTGGTACGCTCTGCGGTGGCCGAGGTACCGGCCAAGGGTCGCGACACCATGGGAGTCGTCTTCGCACGATTCGCTGAGGACGACCGCATCATCGCACTCGCCAAGAACACCGAACGCAATCTCGACGCCCAGGACGAGGATCCCGACGCCGCGGCGCCGGCCGAGTCCGCCCCGGTGTCGGAGGAGGATGGGTCCGTAGATGAGTAGCACCGTCGCCGAGAAGCTCGCCAGGAAGTCCGCGAAGAGCCCGGCGGCGAAGCAGGTCCGCCTGAAGCTGGTCTACGTCGACTTCTGGTCGGCCGTGAAGCTCTCGTTCCTGCTGGGTCTGACGCTCGCGATCATCACGATCGTCGTCGTCTACCTGGTCTACACGGTCCTGGCCCAGACGGGAGTGTTCGACGAGGTCAACGGCCTCGTGCAGGACATCGCCGGCGCCGAGGCGTTCGACCTCAACACGATCATCTCGCTGCCGCAGGTCATGGGCTTCGCGATCGTCGTCGCGGTGCTGAACACCATCGTCACCACCGCGCTCGGCGCGATCGTGGCGCTGCTGTACAACCTCAGCGTCAAGATCACCGGCGGCCTCCTGGTGGGCTTCACCAACCAGTAGGGCGCACGGTCCGGCCGATTGGGATTCCTGCTCGATGTCGGGTAGAGTATCCTCTGGCCATTCCGGGGGTATAGCTCAGGCGGTTAGAGCGCTTCACTGATAATGAAGAGGTCCCAGGTTCAAGTCCTGGTACCCCCACCCGGTCCGAACGGCCCGTCACCTCGCGGTGGCGGGCCGTTCGACTCTCGGAGACGGATCGCCCCGTCTCCGACCCGGGGCCTTAGCTCAGTTGGTAGAGCGCCTGCTTTGCAAGCAGGATGTCAGGAGTTCGAATCTCCTAGGCTCCACACTTCCTCCCTCTCGCGGGTGCTTCCCCTTCGCCGGCCCTTCTGGTCCACCGGCGCACGGCACTCCGGGTCCTCCGCCGTCGCGGGGTCACCGTGTCGAGGTCTTCGGCGGCTCCTCCTGTCGCCGACCGTGCGGTCCCCGCGATCGAGGTCGCCACTCGGATGACCGAGTCGCCCGCTCAGCGGTCCACGCAGGCGAGGCCGAGGAACTGCTGGACCGAGAGGGTCTCGGACGTGCCGTCGCGGATGTCGCCGACGATGATCTCGCCGACGGAGAGCGTGTCGAACTGCTCGGCCGTGAAGACGACCGGGCGGGCGAGCACGGAGCGGTCGGTCGCGTAGGCGCCCAGCGAGAGGTCGACGCCGAGCGGGAACCGCTCGATCACCGTGTCGGCCGGCCAGACCGTGGATCCGGAGAGGTCGGTCGCGCCCAGTTGCGTGACCGGTGACGGGGAGACCCAGCGGGTGACCCTCCGCAGCCCGTCGCCGATGGTCAGGGGGGCGGAGTCGGAGGCGGCGAGGTCGAGGCCGTCGACGGATCCCGAGCACACGACGACGACGCCGAGGACCTCGCCTCGCTCGCCGCCCCGTCCGAGCCCGACCGCGGCCGTGGTCACCGGCTCCTCGGAGGCGCATCCCGAGAGCGCGAGGGCGCCGAGCAGAACGACGGTGCTCGCGAGCGCGGCGCGACGGTGCATGGGTCCTCCCGCGGCCACCCTACGCGGGCAGGGCGAGGGCCAGAGCGGCGAGAGCCTGCGGAAGGGAGGGAGCGCCCTCCGCTCGGAAGACCACCTCTCCGGCCGTGTCCCGCACGACGACCGTGGGGGTCGAGCGGATGCCGGCGGCCTCGGCCTCGACGGGGTGGAAGGCCACGTCGCGCTCGCGGATCTCGGCGGCGGGGACGAGCTCCGCGGCGCGCTCCAGCACCGAGCGCGCGGCATGGCAGGCGCCGCAGAAGGCGGAGGTGTAGAGCTCGACGATCACGACGAAGGGAACACCGGGGCGCGGCCGGGGATTCCCGGGCACCGTCAGCGGAGGAGCCAGGCCTCGTTCATGGTGAGGGCCGCGTCGACGAGCTCGACGCGCTCCAGCTCCTCGACGTCGCTCAAGGGGAACCAGGCGGCGGCGTCCGTGGAGCCGTCCACCTCGTGCGTGAGCTCGCCGCCCACGATGCGGGCGCGGTAGACGACGCGGATGGCGTGCAGGGGGCCGGCCTCGGGATCGCTGCGGCGGTGCGCGGGGATCACGTGCGAGTCCACGCCGATGAGGGCCTCGAGCTCGGCACGGTAGCCCGTCTCCTCGAAGATCTCGCGGACCGCGGCGTCGGCGGGCGACTCGCCCTCGTCGATCCCGCCGCCCGGAAGCGTCCAGGCCGACCAGGGGCCCTGGCTCCAGTGCGCGAGCAGCATCCGCTCGCCGTCGATGATCACGCCGTACGCGGCGACCCGGATGTCCACCGCAGAAGCCTAACCCGGGCATGCGAAGGAGCCGGACCCCCTGAGGGGCCCGGCTCCAGCGACGAGAACGTCAGGAAGCGGTCGAGGCCGCGTTCTGCGCGGCGCTCTGCGGCTCGTCCTCGGCGACCCACAGCTCGTCGTCGGCGCGGAACGTCTGCCAGACGGCGTAGCCGATGCCGCCGACGGCGATCAGCGCGGCGCCGATCGCGAAGACCGTGCCGACCTTGCTCTTCTTCTTCGGCGGAGTGGTGAGCTCCTCCCAGCGCGCCTTCGAGATCTCGGCGAGCTTCGCGCGGTTCTTCGAGTCCTTGGCGGCCTCGAAGGCGGCGGCGGCCGTGCCGCCCACAGCGGCGAAGGTCGGGACGACCTTGTGCTTGTAGGCGTTGCGTGCCGAGGAGTACGTGCCCTCGACGGCCGAGACGCCGTTGTCGTAGACCGGCTTGACGCGCGAGTCGTACGTGTCCTTGACGAAGGGGACGAGCTCCTTCTTGGCGTACTTCGACGCGTGGCGGCGGCTCTTCTCGAGCACGGAGGCCGCGTGCGCCAGCACCTCCTGCTGCTCGCCCCAGACCGCCTCGGCGTTCTTGCGAAGACGCTTGAGGTCCTTCTTGTGCTTACGTGACAGACCCATGTTGGTCCTCCATCGGCTACGAGCAGCGAACGCCTCAATACTGCCACTCATCGATCGGCGTCCGCATCGCGCACCCAGCGCATTGACACCGGGCGTTGCAGGGGCCTACAGACGCGCTGTGCGAGAATCCGAGCATGCCTTTGCACACCGCAGTCGCGACGTTCCACACCAACAAGGGCGACATCGTCGTCAACCTCTACGGGAACCACGCTCCCAAGACGGTCCGCAACTTCGTCGGTCTCGCGACCGGCGACATCGAGTGGACCCACCCCGCCACGGGTGCGAAGACGAAGGAGCCGCTCTACAACGGCACCGTCTTCCACCGCATCATCCCCGACTTCATGCTCCAGGGCGGCGACCCGCTCGGGCAGGGCATCGGCGGCCCGGGCTACCAGTTCGACGACGAGATCAACTCGGAGCTCGACTTCACCCAGCCCTACATCCTCGCGATGGCGAACGCCGGCAAGCAGGCGGGCCGCGGCACCAACGGCTCGCAGTTCTTCATCACCGTGGCGCCGACGACCTGGCTCCAGGGCAAGCACACCATCTTCGGCGCCGTCGCCGACGAGGAGTCGAAGAAGCTCGTGCAGTCGCTCTCGGCGGTCCCCACCGACGGCCGTGACAAGCCGCTCGAGGACGTCGTGATCGAGAGCGTCGAGATCACCGAGGTCTGATCGCCTCATCCACCACTCATTCGAGGGCCGGGTCCGTCAGGGCCCGGCCCTCGTTCTCCCCGGAGGCACGTCCGTGACCCAGGTCCCGCCGAGCAGCACCTACTCCTGCTACCGACACCCCGACCGGCAGAGCTTCGTGCGCTGCCAGCGGTGCGGCCGCACCATCTGCGGCGAGTGCCAAACGCCCGCTCCGGTCGGAGTGATCTGCCCGGACGACATGGCGCAGCAGCGCGCCACCGCGCCGCGCACCCGCGGTCCCCTTCTCTCCCGCGTGCGGGCCATGACCCGCGCCGACCAGCCGACGGTGACCTACGCGATCATCGCGCTCTGCATCGTGCTGTGGATCGTCGAGATCCTCCCCTTCGTCGGCGGGCCGGCGGTCAACGCTCTTCTGTACGCCCCCGCCTACACGCTCCCCGGCTTCGGCGCCGGTTTCGAGCCGTGGCGGATGCTCACTTCGGTGTTCCTCCACAGCACGTCGCTCTTCATCGTCATCCCGTTCCACCTGGTGCTGAACATGTACACGCTGTGGGTGTTCGGCATGGTGCTCGAGCGGATGCTGGGCCGCGGGCGGTACCTCACCCTCTTCCTCCTGAGCGGTTTCGCCGGGTCGGTGGGCGTCCTGCTCCTCGCGAACCCGCTGACCCCGGTGATCGGCGCCTCCGGTGCGATCTTCGGGCTGATGGGCGCGTACCTGGTGATCCTCCGGCACCTGGGCGGTCAGGCGTCGCAGCTGCTGGTGCTGGTCGGACTGAACCTCGTCATCGGCTTCCTGCCCGGGATGAACGTGGCGTGGCAGGCGCACGTCGGCGGTCTGGTGGCGGGCGCGCTCATCGGGCTGGTCTTCACGAAGACGCGGCAGCGCGCCCAGCGGCGCACGCAGAACCTCCTCGTCGGGCTCATCGGAGTCGGACTGGTGGCGATCACCGCGGGCGCCTACGTCCTCGGCTGACCCCGTCCCCTCCCGCAGCGGCGGGTCCGGCAGTGCCTCGCGCACTCCCGGGCCCGCCGCTTCGTCGTTCCCGCGGCGACCGTCTCCACCGCTGTCCACAGGTGCTCTCAACAGGTGGGGAGGAAGTTATCCACAGAGTTGTTAACACTGGGGAGAACGTCCCGGGTGTCCTCCTCGGGAGGACGATCCGGGGACGGCGGCGCGTCCGAGGACCGGCGGACTGGTGCGGATCCGGGCCCTGCTCGCCTCGAGCAGGCCAGCGCGGCGGGGACCGCGGAGTTCTCCACAGGAGATTCCACAGCTGGGGATAATTACAGCGGTGTAGTTCTCCGGCGGACGGCCACCAGGGCCGTCGCCTCACGGTCGTCGTCGCGGTGCAGCGAGGTGGCGAACCCGGCCGCCTGGAACGCGGAGGCACTCGCCGCGGCCTGATCCGCGCCGACCTCGATCACGACGACGCCGTGGGGTGCGAGCCACGCTCCCGCCTCCTGAGCGATGCGGCGGTGGAGGGCGAGCCCGTCCGATCCGCCGTCGAGCGTGAGCATCGGCTCGTGCACCCGGGCCTCCGGCGGCATGAGCGCGATCGCCGCGGTGGGGACGTAGGGGGCGTTGACGACGACGACGTCGATCCGCCCGCGCTCACTCCGGGGGAGAGCGTCGAAGAGGTCGCCCTCGTGGACGTCGGCGCGGCCTGCGAGCGTGCGGCGCGCGCAGGCGACGGCGGCGGGGGAGAGGTCGGCCGCGAGCAGGCGGACGTCCGGCCGCTCCTCCGCGATCGACCGGGCGAGGGCGCCGGATCCGCAGCAGAGGTCGAGCACCACGGCGCCGTCCGGGAGGACCTCCAGGGCGCAGTCGACCAGCCACTCGGTGCGCACGCGGGGCACGAAGACGCCGGGTGCGACGGGGACGCGCAGGCCGCGGAAGGCGACCCAGCCGAGGATCTGCTCGAGGGGCTCGCCCGTCTCGCGGCGACGGAGCAGCAGCTCGAGGTCGGAGGAGGAGTCGGCGGCCTCCTCGAGCAGGCCCGCCTCCTCCTCGGCGAAGACGCAGCCGGCGGCGCGCAGACGCTCCACCGACGACGAACGCCCCGTCGGCGGACCGGACGGGGCGTCGTTCACGACTGGGGGAGGTTCAGCGCCAGCGCGTCGTCATCAGGAAGCCGATGAACGCGATGCCGAAGCCGATCAGGATGTTGAGGTTGCCGAGATCGGGGATCGGCAGGGTGCCCTGGCTCACGTAGAAGACGATGATCCAGGCGAGTCCGAGCAGCATGAAGCCGAACATCACCGGCTTGAACCAGACCGGATTCGGTGCGTTCTCGCCGGTCCGGGCCTCGTCGCGCTCGGGCTTCGGGCTCTTCGTCGCTCGTGCCATGCCGACCACTGTACCGGGCGGAGGCTCCGGGCCGGGAGCGTCGGGGCTGCGCGGGTGCTGTGCGGACTCGCGGAGCGGCCGGTGCGGGCGCTCGAGTGGTCCCATCGGCCCTCCTCAGGCGGCGACTCGGGAGGGCTCTCCACAGGTCCGGATCATGCGCCACAGCCGGTCACGGCTCGCGCCTAGACTCGTCGCATGACCGCCCAGAACCCCGACGGGGCGGCTCTGCGGCCGCGAGCGAAGCGACGGAGGGCCCGCCCGGTCCGACGACTCTCGTTCTTCGGAGTCGTCGGCGAGCTCCTGATGACCGCCGGCGTCCTGGTCCTGCTCTTCCTGGCCTGGCAGCTCTGGTGGAACGACGCGGTGATCGCGGGCCGGCAGACGACGCAGGCCGCGGAGCTCCGCGAGACCTGGGGCGACTCCTCTCCGGCACCGCAGCCGACCGAGGCCGCCCCGGCGGAGCCGGTCGTCGCGTCGGTCGCCGCCCTCGACACCTCCTTCGGCAACCTCTACATCCCGCGCTACGGCGAGGGGTGGGTGCGCACGATCGCCGAGGGCATCGACGCCGAGAACGTGCTCGACGAGGGGAGCATCGGCCACTACCCCGGGACGCAGATGCCCGGCCAGGCCGGCAACTTCGCGCTCGCCGCGCACCGCAGCGCGTACGGCGGAGGCATGCACCTGATCGACGAGCTCCAGCTCGGCGACCCGATCTACATCGAGACGGCGGACGGCTGGTACACCTACCGCTTCCGCAATCTCGAGTACGTCCAGCCCTCCGACGTCCAGGTGATCGACCCGATTCCGTGGACTCCGGACGCGGCTCCGACCGATCGCCTGATCACGCTGACGAGCTGCAACCCGCTCTACTCGACGGCCGAGCGGATCATCGCGTACGGCGTCTTCGACTCGTTCCAGCCGCGGTCGGCGGGCGCCCCCGCCGAGATCGCCGCCTCGCTGGCTCAGGAGGGCTGACCGTGTACGCAGCGCTGTGGCGGCTCCTGCCCGGGCCGTGGTGGGTCCGGCTCCTGATCGTCCTCGTCCTCGTCGCGGCGGTCCTGGTGGCGCTCGACGAGTGGGTGTTCCCCTGGGTGCAGTCGCTCGTGCTCGACCGGAACGTGACCGTCGGCTCGTGACCGCCGGCGCGGCCCCGCGGATCCTGGTCGTCGACCACCACGACAGCTTCGTCTTCACGCTCGTCTCGTATCTCCGCGAGCTCGGTGCCGAGGTCGACGTGGTCGAGGGCGACGACCTCGGGACGACGGCGCTCCTGGCTCGCGCGGAGGAGGCGGACGGGGTCCTGGTCTCTCCCGGGCCGGGCCGTCCTGAGGACGTCCCCGCGTCGACGGCGCTCGTGCAGCGGGCGGAGGCGACCGGGCGGCCGCTGCTCGGAGTCTGCCTCGGCCACCAGGTGCTCGCCCATGCTCTCGGCGCCCGCGTCACGGAGGCGCCGGAGCTGTTGCACGGCCGGACGTCCGCGGTCCTCCATGACGGAGATCCGCTCTTCGACGGCCTGCCCACCGGATTCGCCGCGATGCGGTACCACTCGCTCGCGGTCGACGGCGAGAGCCTTCCCGAGGAGCTGCGGGTGACGGCGCGGACACCGGAGGGAGTGGTCATGGCCGTCCGGCACCGGAGTGCTCCGCTCGTGGGCGTGCAGTTCCATCCGGAGTCGGTCCTCACCGAGGGCGGGCGGCGCCTTCTCGAGAACTGGCTGCGCGAGGTGACGTCGATCCGGTCGTCCGTATCGGCCGACGACACGCCCGGACTCTCGATCCCGGCTCGGTGAGGCGGAATTCGCCGGGCTTATCGGGCTCGTTATCGAGTCGAGAGCATTGAGAATGATCAGCGACCACCGTCCCCCGAACGGGGATGCCGCCCTGAGTGCGTTCTCACGTAGAAATCCGCCATCTGACGGCTAAATGACGGTGGGCGGAGGAGAAAGCCGAGACAGGGTATGAGCGTGACCTTGTCCACCCCCTTGCGCACCCCCCGATCAGGTGGCGGGATTTGACGGGCTCCCGGCGGAGGATGCGGCCCCTTTTCCCTGCATAATCAGAGGGCGCCGACAGGGGGTCGGCGCCGCAGAAGAGAAGTCCGGGGGGACCTCATGGTCGCATCGATCTCCTGGGCTTTCTCGGGAATCCGAGAACTCGAGAATCTCGGACCGCGCATCGTCGTCAAACCCGGCACCGTTCCGAGCATCACCGGTTCGGGATTCGGCACCGCCGATCTGAGCGTCGTGCTGATGACGGTCTCGCCGTTGCGCGTCCTCCGCGGGACGTGGCCGGCCGACGACACCTCCTTCCTCACCTTCAGCTTCCTCATCGACGGCTTCGTGCGCATGGTCGCCCCGGACCGAACGGTGCTGCTGCGTCCGGGCTCGATCTCGTACCAGCAGGGGACGACGACGTTCACGACCGAGTCGACGACTCCGGCCACGATCCTCCACCTCTCGCTGCGCGCCGACGAGATGCGCCGCTACGGCTTCGACACGTCGGCCCCGGTCTACGCGCTCGATCCCGACGCCCGGTCCACCCGCGCCGCATACGCCTTCACGACCGCCTTCGCCCTCGCGGCGGAGTCCGGGACGGGGCTGCCCGGTGAGGGCGAGGTCACCGGCTTCGCCCACGTTGTCAAGCAGCTCCTCACCAGCGCGTTCCTCGCGGCGGCGAGCTCGCAGCCCGGCACCACGAGCGTCCGGGCCGCCACGCTCGGGCGCGCGCGCACGGTCATCGACCGGACGCACCGCACGCCACGCTGCACCCCGGAGGCGGTGGCCGACGCGGTCAACGTGTCCACCCGCTCCCTCCAGCGGCTCTTCGAGGACGCGGGCACCACCGTCGCGAGCGAGATCGAGCGCTCCCGGGTCGCCAGCGCCGTGGAGCTCCTGCGCCGCCGCCCGCGGGAGGTCCCGCTCGAGGCGATCGCCGCCGCGTCCGGATTCTCCTCGGCGGACCACCTCCGCCGTGCGCTCAAGCGCCGCGAGGGGCTCACCCCGAGCGACATCCGCGGCAGGATCGCGCGCCCCGCCGACGGATCGGCAGCCGGCGAGGTCGTGCGGCTCCAGCCCCCGCTCGCCGACGCGCGCCGGGCGTAGCCGTTCACCTCGGGGCCGTCGGCCTCGCGGAGCATCGACCCCGACGGGCGACGTCCGGACGAGCCCTTCTCGGCGCGCAGAGCAGCGGCCCGGCCTCCACCGGGCGCCGTCGGTCGACGCCGCAGCCGCAGCGGGCTGCAGGCAGGGTCAGCCCGCGCAGTAGCCGAGCTGGACGGTCGATCCCTGCGGGACGTCGCCCGGAGCCAGGGACTGGGTCGTGATGGGCGGGTTCGCCCGGGTCGCGTCGCAGGTCTCGTCCGGGACCTCGACCCCCACGAGCTGCAGCTTCTCGGAGGCGAGGGTGGCCAGCGCGCTGCTGAGGGACGTCCCGACGAGGTCGGGGAGCGTGACCTGGCCGGAGGAGACCGTGAGGTCGACCGGCGTGCCCGGGGCGACCTGCTGGCCCGCTCCGGGAGAGGCGGCGAGTACGACGTCGCCCGGGACGGTCGGCGAGTTCTCGCGGGTCTGGGAGCCCTCGACGAAGCCGACGGCGGTGAGCGCGTCGATGGCCTCGGCGAGGCTCTGCCCGACTGTGTCCGGCACGGCGACGGGCTGCGGACCCTGGGACACGACGATGCGGATGACCGTCTCGGGCGCGACGATCGTGCCCGAGCCCGGATCCGTGCGGATCACCTCGCCCTCGGGGACGGTCGAGCTGTACTCCGCGACCTGGCTCGGCACGAGGTCGAGCTCGGTCAGGGTTGACTGGGCGCTGTCGTAGGTGGTCTCGGTGAGGGTGGGGACCTCGCGCGACTGCGACGGGAGGGTCGACGCGGGCTGGAGCGTCAGCACCCAGATCACGAGCGCGGCGACGATCACGGCCAGCACGACGATCGAGGACCAGATCCAGAGGACCGGCGGGCGGCGCTGGGTGCGGACGATCGAGTTGTCCTCGGCCAGCTGGCGGAGGGCGAGCTCGGAGTCGTTGACTCCACCCTGGCTGCGGGCCGCGAAGAGCGAGGTGGTCAGCTCGTCGATCGGGCGGTGGTCGGGGAGGCGTCCGGCGGCGGCGTCGCGCAGGTCGTCGCGGAACTCCGCAGCTCCCTGGAAGCGCTCGTAGCGGTCCTTGGAGAGTGCGCGGGCGACGACCGCGTCGAGCGCCGGCGTGACGGCCGGGTTGATGGAGCTCGGCGCCGGCGGCGTCTCGCTGACATGCTGGTAGGCGACGGCCACCGGGGTGTCGCCGCGGAAGGGCGCACGGCCGGTGAGGAGCTCGAAGAGCACGATGCCGGCGGAGTAGAGGTCGCTGCGGGCGTCGACCTGCTCGCCCTTCGCCTGCTCGGGGGAGAAGTAGGCCGCGGTGCCGAGGATCGCCGTGGTCTGAGCGACCGTGGCGGCGGAGTCGGAGACGGCGCGGGCGATCCCGAAGTCCATCACCTTCACCTGGCCCGACGGGGTCAGCATGATGTTGCCGGGCTTGATGTCGCGGTGGACGACGCCTGCGCGGTGCGAGTACTCGAGGGCGGTGAGGATGCCCTCCGTGATGCGGACGGCCTCGTCCACGTCGAGGGGGCCCTCGGCGATCAGGTCCTTGAGGAGGCGGCCCTCGATGTGCTCCATGACGATGAAGGGCCGGCGCGACTCGGCGCCGTTGTCGTCGAGCGAGACCTCCTCGCCCGCATCGAAGACCCGGACGATCGTGGGGTGCGACATGCGCGATGCGGACTGCGCCTCCTGGCGGAACCGCAGGCGGAAGGCGGAGTCGGAGGAGAGGGAGAGCTTCAGCTCCTTGATGGCGACGGTGCGGCCGAGCCGGGTGTCGGTGCCGAGGTACACCTCGGACATCCCGCCGCGGCCGAGCCGGGGTCCGACCTGGTACCGTCCCGCGATCAGGCGACCCTCATCCGTCACGCGCACGCTCCCGCCCTGTACTTCCGTGTGGTGCGGCCCCGAGGAGCCACGGCAAGTGTACCTATGGGCCGCTGGTGTTCCGGGCGGGGGCGCGACGCGACGGCCCCGAGGCGCCGGGCCGGAGCGATGCCCCGGGCCGGCGCGCCGCCGCTACTCGGAGGGGGTGGGCGTCGAGGTGGCCTTCGAGGTGGGGGTCGGCGCCGGGGTCGGAGCCGGCTCCTCGACGGTGACGGAGAGGGTGGGCGAGGCCGCCGACTCCGACTCGCCGCAGAGCACGGTGTACGTGACGTCGATCGTGCCCGCCGTGGTGCCGGCCTGGATCGTCGCGGTCGTCGAGTTCGACGGGTTGGTGCTCGTCACGCTCGCGCCCTCACCGGTCGCGGTCACCCGGTAACCGCTCACGGAGGTTCCGCTCGGGCACTGGTTGTAGTTGCTCCAGGTGACGTTGAACGTCGCGCCCGCCTCGACGCTGGAGGCGGCGGGGGTGACGGTCGGCACGGCGGTCGGTGCGTCCGGGGTCGCGACCTCGGTGAAGACGGAGACCTCGATGGTCGTGCCCTTCACCACGTTCGCGGTGGGGTTCACGTCCTCGACGAGTCCGACCTGCTCGGCGGTGGGGGCGCTCGGACCGTCCGCGCGGCGGACGCCCATGCCCAGGGCCTCGAGCTCGGTCTCGACGTCGTCGAAGGAGCGCCCGACGTAGTCGGCCTTGTCGATGACGACCGTGTTCGAGGTCGGCGTCGGCGTGGGACTCGGAGTCTCGGACGGCGTCGGCGACGGGGCCGTGCTGGTCGGCGCGGTGGGGGAGGCGGCCGGGTCGCTGCTCCCGCCGGTCGTCAGGGCGAAGATCGTGCCCGCGATGACGACGGCGAGGATCACGATGAGGGCGATCAGCGGCCAGGTCCAGGGGCTGCGGCGACGCGGCTCCTCGGCCGGCTCGAGCGGATCCTCGATCGGCACGAACGGAGCGGCGGCCGCGGCCGCGGGCGCGCCGGAGGGGAGCACCGTGGTCGCCTGCGTCGCGCCCTGGTTGGAGGGGAGGACCGTGGTCGCCTGCGTCGCGGGCAGGTCGCTGAGGACCGCGGGGACGGCCAGCGCCGCTCCGCGCACGTCGCCCGAGCGCAGCGCCTGGGCCGCCCGCGCGAGGTGCGCGGCGGTGGCGGGGCGGTCGGCCGGCTTCTTGGCGATGCAGGAGTAGACGAGGTTGCGCACCGGCTCCGCGACCGTGACCGGCAGCTCCGGCGGGGTGTCGTTGATCTGCGCCATCGCGATGGCGACCTGCGACTCGCCCGTGAAGGGGCGGCGCCCGGCCAGGCACTCGTACGCGACGATGCCCAGCGAGTAGATGTCGGTGGCGGGGGAGGCGGGCTGGCCGCTCGCCTGCTCCGGGGACAGGTACTGGACCGTGCCCATGACCTGCCCGGTCGCCGTCAGCGGGACCTGGTCGGCGATGCGCGCGATGCCGAAGTCGGTGATCTTGACGCGGCCGTCCGGCGTGATGAGCAGGTTGCCCGGCTTCACGTCGCGGTGCACGAGGCCCGCGGCGTGCGCGGCGTGCAGGGCGAGCGCGGTCTGCGCGACGATGTCGAGGACCTTGTCGGTCGAGAGGACGCGCTCGCGCTCGAGGACGGTCGAGAGCGCCTCGCCGGGGACGAGCTCCATGACCAGGTAGGCCGACCCGTCCTCCTCGCCGTAGTCGTAGACGTTGGCGATGCCCTCGTGGTTGACCAGCGCCGCGTGGCGGGCCTCGGCGCGGAAGCGCTCGAGGAAGCCGGGGTCGCCGAGGTACTCGTCCTTCAGGATCTTGATCGCGATGGTGCGGCCGATGACCAGATCGGTCGCCTGCCACACCTCTCCCATGCCGCCGATGGCGATCCGGGACTGCAGCTCGTAGCGTCCCCCGAAGGTGAGGCCTGTCGTGGGTCTCATTTGTTCAGCACCGCCTCTAGTACCTGTTGTCCGATGGGTGCGGCGATCAGGTTGCCGTACCCGGTCTGGCCGAGCCCTCCACCGTTCTCCACGAGCACGGTGATGGCGTACTGCGGGTCGTCCGCAGGCGCGAAGCCGGTGAACCAGAGGGTGTACGGGTCGTCCCCGCCGTTCTCGGCGGTACCGGTCTTACCGGCCACAGTGACGCCCCCTATTGTTGCATTCGTCGCCGCGCCGCCCTGGACGCTGGCGACCATCATCGCCTTGACGGCGTCCGCGGTCTGCGTGCTCACCGCCCGGCCGAGCGACTTCTCCTGGAACTGCTGCAGCACGCTGAGGTCCTGCGAGCGGATCGAGTCGACCAGGTTCGGCTGCATCACCTCGCCGCCGTTCGCGATCGCCGCGGAGACCATGGCGATCTGCAGCGGCGTCGCACGCACCTCGTACTGTCCGAAGGCGGTGAGGGCCGTCTGGGCGTCGTCCGTCTTCGTCGGGTAGGTGCTCGCCTCGACCGACATCGGGATCTCGAGCTCGGTGTCGAAGCCGAACTTCTCGGCCTGCGAGCGGATCGCGTCCGCTCCCAGCTGCACGCCCATCTCGGCCATCGGGACGTTGCAGGAGAGCGAGACGGCGGTGGCCAGCGTGACCGTCTCTCCGGAGCCGCAGAGACCGCCTCCGGAGTTGATCACCTGCGACGAGGAGCCGGGCAGCGTGTACGACTCGACGTTGGGGAAGCTCGAGTCGGCCGTGAAGCGGCCGGACTCGAGGGCGGCCGAGGCCACGACGAGCTTGAAGACGGAGCCGGGCGGGTTGAGCGAGCCGCCGATCGCACGGTTCACGAGGGGCTCGGAGGAGTCGTCGTTCAGCGCCCGGTAGGCGGCGAGGACGTCGTCGGTGTCGTGGGAGGCCAGCGCGGTGGGATCGAAGGTGGGCTTCGAGACCATCGCGAGGATGCGTCCGGTGGCCGGCTCCGTCACGACGACGGCCCCCGTGTAGTCGCCGAGCGCGTCGAAGGCGGCCTGCTGGGCGACCGGGTCGATCGAGAGCTCGACCGACGCGCCCTTCGGGTCCTGGCCCGTGACGAGGTTGTTGATCTCGTCGAAGAACTGCGAGTTCGAGGTGCCCGAGAGGTAGTCGTTGAGCGTGCGCTCGATGCCGGTGGTGCCCTGGTTCAGGGTGAAGTAGCCGGTCACGGCGGAGTAGAGCGGGCCGTTCGCGTACTGCCGCTGGAACTTGTAGAGGTCGTCCGACGGCGTCGAGGAGGCGATCGGCTGACCGCCGGCGAGGATCGCGCCGCGTTCGGTCGAGAAGCTCTCGTAGAGGGTCCGCGTGTTGCGGCCGTCCTCGTCGAGGGAGTCGGCCTGGATCACCTGGATGGTGGTGGTGGAGAGGAAGAGGGCCACGAACATCGTCAGCACGACGAGGCTCACCCGTTTGAGTTCTCGGTTCATCGACGGATCACACCACCAGACGAGGCTGACTGCGGACTGTGTCGGACAGGCGCAGCAGCACCGCCACGATCATCCAGTTCGCCACGAGGGAGGAGCCGCCGGCGGCGAGGAACGGCGTGGTCAGGCCGGTCAGCGGGATGACGCGGGTGACGCCTCCGATGACGATGAAGCACTGCAGGGCGATCACGAACGAGAGGCCGACTCCCAGGAGGCGCCCGAAGTCGTCCTGCCCGGCGAAGCCGATGCGGAACCCGCGCGAGACCAGCAGGAGGTAGAGGCCGAAGATCGCGAAGAGCCCGGCGAGGCCCAGCTCCTCGCCGAGGCTGGCGATGATGTAGTCGGACTGCGGGACCGGCGTGAGATCCGGCATCCCCTGGCCGAGGCCCGTGCCGAGCAGTCCGCCGTGCGCGAGGCCGAAGAGGCCCTGCACGAGCTGGTAGCTGCCGCCCGGATCCGCCCCGTAGCGCTCGGCGCTGAAGGGCTCGAGCCAGTTGGCGAAGCGGTTGCCCACGTAGTCGAGCGTCTGGCTCGCCAGCAGCGCGCCGCCGAGGAACAGGCCGACGCCGATGAGGACCCAGCCGGTGCGGCCGGTCGCGACGTAGAGCATGACCAGGAACAGGCCGAAGTAGAGCAGCGCCGTCCCCAGGTCGCGCTGGAAGACGATGACGCCCATCGTGACCGCCCAGACCACCAGGATCGGGCCGAGGTCGCGCAGGCGCGGGAAGCGCATACCGAGGACGGTGCGGCCCACCATCGAGAGGGAGTCGCGGTTGCGCACGAGGTAGCCGGCGAAGAAGACCGCGAGGGCGATCTTGGCGATCTCGCCGGGCTGGAAGCTCGCCACGTCGCCGATCCCGATCCAGACGCGCGCGCCGCTGACCTCGCGGCCGATGAAGGGCAGGAGCGGCAGGAGGAGCAGCACGATCGCCGCGAACCCGGCGACGTAGGTGTAGCGGAACAGCACGCGGTGGTTGCGGATGACCAGCAGCACCACGATCGCCGCCACGACGGCCAGGGCGCTCCAGAAGATCTGCCGCACCGCCACCGACTCCCAGCCGGTCGCGCCGTCGGCGATGTCGATCCGGTAGATCTCGGCGACGCCCAGGCCGTTCAGCACGGTGGCGATCGGGAGGAGGAAGGGGTCGGCCGCCGGGGCCGCGAAGCGCAGCACGACGTGCACGGCGAGCACGAGCGCCGAGAGGCCGGCGCCCAGCGAGACCAGCGTGGTGTCGATCGAGCCGAGGGCGCCGAGCTGCACGAGCACGATCGCGCCGGCGTCGATCAGGCATGCGCCGATCAGGAGCAGGAGCTCGAGATTGCGCAGCTTCTGGCGGAAGAAGCCCTGCCGCTCGGGGGCGGGGCGGGCGGTGGCCGTGGCGGCGTCCGTCATGGTGCTCCGTTCGCGTCCGTGAGGCGCTCGACGATGTCGACCGCGCCGGCGTAGGAGTCGGCGCTGATCGTCTGCTCCAGCTGCTCGACGTCGTAGGCGCGGAGGGAGTCGAGCGGGATGCCCGTGTCCTCCTTCACCTCCGAGAGCGAGAGCGGGCCGACCGACTGCTGGATGCCCTGGTAGATGATCACGGTGTCCCCGTCGGTGCCGACGTAGAAGCGGGACTGTGTCCAGTCGTAGGCGAAGAGGATCCCGAGGAATCCGATGATCAGCACGAGGGACAGGCCGACGAGCCAGGTGATGCGGCGGCGCAGGTGCCGGCGGCGGTCCTCCTCGATCAGCTCGTCGAGGTAGTCCTCGGACGCGGGCTCGAAGTGGGTGGGGCCCTGCGCGGCGGGAGCCCGGGTGTGCAGGCGGAGGCCGGGGATCCGGACGCGGTTCTGCGAGTCGTCGGTGCTGAAGGGCGTGGGTGCGGCGGCGGATCCGACGACCACCGGCTCCTCCACGGGGGCGAGGATGCGCGCGGTGTCGCCCGCCCCGGGGATGTCGAGGACGACGACGGTGACGTTGTCCG
The DNA here is from genome assembly GCF_002932775.1 of Rathayibacter sp. AY1B8. Classification (NCBI taxonomy): domain Bacteria; kingdom Bacillati; phylum Actinomycetota; class Actinomycetes; order Micrococcales; family Microbacteriaceae; genus Rathayibacter; species Rathayibacter sp. AY1B8. The sequence continues at coordinate 135,815 of NZ_PSWJ01000003.1, forward strand.
GGGCGCCGTGCGAGAGGCTGTCGCGGATCAGGCGGTCGGCCACCTGCTGGGCGGTCTCGTCGCGGCTGAGCTCCTTGAGGATCTCGTCGTGCGGGACGACGCCGGAGAGGCCGTCGGAGCAGATCAGCCAGCGGTCGTGCGGCTCGGTCTCGAGCGTGAGCGTGTCGATCTCGGGGTTGGTGTGCACGTCGCCGAGGACCCGCATCAGGACGGAGCGGCGCGGATGCGTCATCGCCTCCTCCTCCGTGATGCGGCCGGAGTCGACGAGGCGCTGCACGAAGGTGTGGTCGGTCGTGACCTGCTCGAGCCGGCCGTCGCGGAGGACGTAGATGCGGGAGTCGCCGATGTGCGCGATCGCCACCGACTCGCCGACGCGGGCGATCGCGCTGACGGTGGTGCCCATGCCGGTGAGCTCGGGGTGGTCGACCACGGCGTCGGCCAGCAGGGTGTTGGCCGCCAGCAGGGTGCGCTTGAGCTCGTCCTCGGCCTCGTAGGTGGAGGCGTAGACGCGGTCCGCCTCCGCGATGCGCTTGATCGCGATGGAGGAGGCGACGTCGCCGCCCGCGTGACCGCCCATGCCGTCGGCGACGACGAAGAGCTGCCGGCCCGCGTAGCCGGAGTCCTGGTTGTTCGAGCGGATCCTGCCGACGTGCGAGACGGCGGCGCTCTCGCGCACCGCGCCGTGGCCGGAGCCGCTCTCCGGAGTGGGGGCCACGCGCTACGACCGCCGCAGTTCGAAGGTGGTGGTGCCGACCTTCACGGGCGTGTCCAGCGGCACCTTGGTGGGCGCGCCGACACGGCGGCCGTCGAGGAAGGTGCCGTTGGTGGAGTCGAGGTCCTGGATCATCCACTCGTCGTTCCAGAGGAGAAGGCGCGCGTGGTGGGTCGAGGTGTAGTCGTCGCGGATGACCAGCGTCGACTCCGCGGAGCGGCCGATCGTCAGCGGGTCGCCGGTCAGCTCGAGCTCGGTGCCCCGCTTGGGGCCCGAGGTGATCACGAGGCGCTGCGCCGTGTGGACCGTGGCGGTACCTCCCTGCTCGGCGCGCTCGGCGGCGGCCTCGCGGCTCCTCCGGGCCGAGGGGGCCGACGGGGAGGCGGGCTGCGCGGGCGCGGGAGCCGGGGCGGCCGCGGCGACCACGGGCTGGGCCGCCGTCACGAACGGGGCCTCGGGGGACGCGGCCTGCGCGCCGGGCGGCAGCTTGCGCACGCGCTGCCCGAACAGGTCGGAGCGCAGCGCGTAGACGATGCCGAACACGAAGAACCACAGCAGCGCGAGGAACGCGATGCGCAGGAGGAAGAGAGTGAGCTCGCTCATAGCCGGTCGTCCCAGAATCCCTCGGAGCCGCGTCCGGCTGCCCTGCCGGACGACGGGCGGTCGGTGCGTGCGGGCGCGGAGCCCTGCACGACGCGGTAGACGATCGAGGTGCGCCCGATCGTGATGGTCTGCTCGGGGGCCAGGGGCGCCTGCGTGACGGGCCGGCCGTCGAGCTTGGAGCCGTTCGTGGACCCGAGGTCGTGCACCTGGGCGCGGGAGCCGTCCCAGAGGATCTCGACGTGCTTGCGGGACGTGCCCGAGTCGTCGACGGTGATGTCGGCGTCGCTGCCGCGGCCGATGACGGTGCGCGCCTTCGTGATCGGGTGGCGCCGGCCGTCGATGTCGAGGACGGGCGTGTAGGCGACGGTGCCCTTCACGCTGCGGGAGTCGACCTCGACCATGCCGTCGCTGAGCGCCGGATCGACGGCGAGGGAGATGTCGATCGGGCCGGGGAAGCGGAAGCCCTGCTTGGTGGCGTGCTCGGTGGCGACCGTGGTGAGCTCGTCGATCAGCGTGGGGCCGATGCGCTGCATCCGGTCGAGGTCGGTCGCGGACATCCGCAGGACCAGGCTGTTGGGGACGAGGATGCGGTCGCGGCTGACCACGGCGGCGGAGGTGTCGAGCTCCCGGCGGAGGGCGGAGGCGAGCTCGACCGGCTGCAGACCCGACTTGAAGGTCCGCGCGAACGCGCCGTTGACGACGCGCTCGAGTCCCTTCTCGAAGTTGTCCAGTATGCCCACAGTCTTCCGATCTTCCGGTTCTTCGCCTTCTCGGCGGTCGCGCACGGATCGAGATGTCTGCGCGCCCGTCGCCGCTTCCTCTTCTTGGTCTGCGCCGCGCACGGCTACGGGCATGTTACTGGGATGGTCTGGATGCGCGATCCTCCGCGGTGGTTTCGCGGCCGGAGTGCCGTGTGCGCGCTCTCACCGGGGCGGCCCGGAGGCGGCTCCCGGGGGAGCGACGGCCCGGGCGGCGGGTGCCGGTTCGGCTCGGAGGCCGGGGGATGCTACGATTTCTCGTCGGCGCTTTGGTGCCGCTGGTGAGCGCGAGTGGCGGAATAGGCAGACGCGCACGGTTCAGGTCCGTGTGCCCGAAAGGGCGTGGGGGTTCAACTCCCCCCTCGCGCACCAGAGTTCACGAGAACCGGAGTTCGAGAGAACCGGGTTCGAGAGAACCAGAGGAGAAGCCCCCGATCGGATGTCCGGTCGGGGGCTTCTTCCGTTCCCGGGTGCGGTGCGCCGCGGGGCGGGCTCCTGTCGTGTCGTTCTCGCGGACGGTGTCCCGCGGAGGGGCGGTGTTCACCGGGAGGTCGGCGCGAGGTCGTCCGGCGCGGGCACGCTCGCGGGGTGATCGCCCTCCGTGCCGACGTGTCCGCCCTCGATACGCAGGCGCTGCCCGAGCTGCTCCGACGCCTCCGCCGGCACCGGAGCGTGCAGGTGGGGGAGTGCCAGTGGATCGCGGTGCTGCCCGGATCGGGCCCGGTGCTGCTGACGGCCGGCGACCGGCTCGTGCTCGACCTGCTGATCGAGCGGCGCGCGCTGCTCCCCGTGGTGATCGACGCGCTCGAGGCGGAGCTGCGCAGCGGCGGCTTCCGCGAGCGGATCGCGCTGAGCTGGAGCACGCCGGACACGGTGCCCGTGCTGCTGCGCTGACGGCTCGCGGTCAGCGGCGGGTGAGCTCCACGACCGGGATGATGCGGGTGGTGCGCTTCTCGTAGTCGAGGAAGCCGGCGGAGGCGGTGGTGAAGCGGGCCCAGCCGGCGTCGCGCTCCTCCCCGGCGAGGACGCGCGCCCGGACGTCGACGGTGCCGTCGTCGGGGGTCTCGATCGCCAGGTCCGGGTGGGCGATCATGTTGTGGAACCAGGCGGGGTGCTTCGGCGCACCGGCGGCGGACGCGGCGAGCAGCCAGACGTCGTCGGAGGGGTGCAGCGCCATCAGGGGAGTCACGCGCTCCTCACCGGAGCGGGCGCCGCGATGGTGCACCAGCACGAGGCTCCTCCCGAAGCCGCCCGTGGTCACGGTCCCGCCGTTCGCGCGGAACTCCTCGATGATCGTGTCGTTCCAGTCGGCCATGCTCGTCCTCCTCGACGCGGTGCCGGCACTCGAGTGCCGGGGTCAGGCGCGGGCGCCCAGAGCGTCCTCGCGGCTGCTGCTCCCACCCGGCGGCTGTGCGCCCCCGGTGACGGCGGCGGGATCCGCCAGCGCCCGCCGCCAGGGTAGCTCCGCGGCGCCGACGAGTTCCAGCCTCGAGCGCAGGGCCGCGCGCTCGATCCGCACGCCGCGCGCGAGGTCGCTCAGGGCGCGGGCCGAGACGCGGGCGGCGAGGCGCTCGCGGTCGACGGTGAGCAGCGAGCCGAGGAAGCCGCCGAGCACGACCGCGGTGGGGTTGAAGAGGTTGATGTAGGTGGACAGGCCCTCCGAGAGCAGGTCGACCTGGCGGGCGACCTCGCCCAGGACGGCGGGGTCGCGGGAGGTGCCCAGGGCGATGTCGAGCTCGTCCTGGTCGAGGACGCGGGCGCCGAGGACGTCGAGGAGGGAGCGCATCCGGACCTCGGCCTCGAGGCAGCCGCGCCGGCCGCAGCCGCAGAGGCGGCCGTTCGTGGCGACGAGGGTGTGGCCCAGCTCGGCCGCGAACCCCGAGGAGCCCTGGAGCGGGACGCCGCCGATGATGACTCCTCCGCCGATGCCGCCCGCGCCGCCGGTGACGTAGACGACGTCGGCCACGCCGTGCGCGGCTCCGAAGAGGGACTCGCCGATGGCGCCGAGGGTCGCGTCGTTGCCGACGGCGACCGGGAGGTCGAGGGCGCGGCTGAGCTGGGTGGCGAGGTCGACGTCGCGCCAGCCCAGGTGCGGGGCGCGGTGGACGAAGCCGGAGTCGGCCTGGACGAGGCCGGGGACGGCGACGCCCGCGCCGACCAGCGTGCGCAGCGACTCCCGCTCGGAGCGGAAGCCCTCGACGATCCCGGTGACGACGCGGACCACCGTGGCGGGGCTCGCGGGCTTGGGGGTGTCGAAGCGGACGCGGCGGAGCAGCTCGCCGTGCAGCCCGACCAGGCCGACGATGATCGCATCGGTGTCGAGGTGGACGCCCACGGCCGCGAACCGGTCGCCGGGGACGACGGTGGCGCTGGGGCGGCCGATGCGGCCGTCGGGCGCGGTGGTCTCCTCCGCGACCCAGCCGAGCTCGCTCAGCTCGCCGACGAGGTTCGCGACGGCGGAGCGGTTCAGCCCGGTGAGGCGGCCGAGCTCGGCGCGGCTGGTGGGACCGGAGCGGTGCACCAGCGTCGCGAGGCTCGCGAGGTTCGTGCGGCGCAGCAGCGCGTTGCTGGAGGCTCCGACTGCTCCTGCCATGATCGCCTGCCTGTCGCTGGACCCCGACGGGTCTCGGATGCACTCGGGCGCGGCTCCCCCGAGGAGAAGCCGCGCCCGAGAACTGTAGAAGAGAAGGACGAGGAGCGCCGCTGGGCGGCGCCCAACGTTCGCCTAGCGGCCGCCGGCGCGGCGCTTGTTGAAGATGTCGAACGCCACCGCGAGCAGGAGCACGAAGCCCTTGATCGCCATCTGCCAGGCCGCGTCGACCGAGAGGATGGAGAGGCCCATGTTGAGCACGCCCATCACGAGTCCGCCGATGACGGCTCCGACGACGGTGCCCACGCCTCCCTGGACGGCGGCGCCGCCGATGAAGACCGCGGCGATCGCGTCCAGCTCGTAGTTCTGTCCGGCCGAGGCGACCGCACCGCCGGCGCGGGCGGTGCTGACGATGCCCGCGACTCCGGCCAGTGCGCCCATGTTGACGAAGATGAAGAAGTTGACCCACTTCGTCTTGACGCCGGACATCATCGCGGCGAAGAGGTTGCCGCCCATCGCGTAGATGTGGCGGCCGAAGACCGTCCGGCCGAGCACGAAGCTGTAGGCGAGGATCAGCACGGCGAGCACGATCAGGATGATCGGGGTTCCGCTGTAGCCGGCGAGCAGCCAGGAGAGGGCCATGATCGCGATGACGGCGATGGCCGACTTCGCCACCAGCGAGCCGATGGGCTCGCGGGGCAGCTCGAGGCGGCGGAGGGTCGCACGGCTGCGGAGCTGCTGGGCCACGAGGACGACGCAGACGATCAGGCCGAGGACAAGGGTGAGCGCGTCGCGCCCGGCGATGCCGCCGAGGACACCCGGCAGCCAGCCGGCGCCGATCGCGGTGAACTCGGTGGGGAGGCCGTTGATCGTTCCGCCGGTGAGGAGGACGAGGGTGAAGCCGCGGAAGATCAGCATGCCCGCGAGGGTCACGATGAACGCCGGTATGCCGACGAAGGCGACCCAGAAGCCCTGCCATGCTCCGACGGCGGCGCCGGTGACGAGGGCGACGACGACGGCCGCCCACCAGGGCAGGCCCCAGTTGTTCATCGCGATCGCCGAGATGGCGCCGACCATCGCCACGACCGAGCCGACCGAGAGGTCGATGTGGCCGGCGATGATGACCATCACCATGCCGATCGCGAGGATCAGCACGTAGGCGTTCTGCTGGATCAGGTTGTTGACGTTGCCGGGCAGGAGCAGGCGCCCGCCGGTCAGCACCTGGAAGAGCAGGATGATGATGGCCAGCGCGGCGAGGATGCCGTACTGCCGGAGGTTGATGTTCAGCCGGCGCGAGCGCTTGGGCGGGGTGGAGGGCGTGTTGGCGGGCGTGTCCGCCGGCGCTGTGGTGGTCGTGGCGCTCATCGGGCCTGTTCCTTTCCGGCGGTCATGTAGTGCATGAGGTGCTCCTGGGTGGCGTCGGCGCGATCGATCTCGCCCGTGATCCGTCCCTCGGAGATGGTGTAGATGCGGTCGGCGAGGCCGATCAGCTCGGGCAGCTCGGACGAGATGACGACGACCGCCTTGCCCTGGGCCGCGAGCTCGTTGATGATCCCGTAGATCTCGTACTTGGCTCCCACGTCGATACCGCGGGTGGGCTCGTCGAGGATCAGCACGTCGGGACCGGAGAAGATCCACTTCGAGAGGACGACCTTCTGCTGGTTGCCGCCGGAGAGCTTCCCCGTGACGGCCGAGACGGTCGGCGCCTTGATGTTCATCTTCGATCGGTACGAGTCGGCGACCTTGTACTCGCGGTGCTTGTCGATCACGCCGAGCCGGGCCAGGCGCGAGAGCGCGGCGGCCGAGACGTTGACGGTGATGTCGCCGATGAGATTGAGCCCGTAGCGCTTGCGGTCCTCGGTCGCGTAGGCGAGGCCGTTGCGGATGGCCTCGTCGACGGTGCGGGTCTGGATCTCCTCGCCGTCCTTGTAGACGCGGCCGGAGATCCCGGTGCCGTAGCTCCTCCCGAAGATGCTCATCGCGAGCTCGGTGCGTCCGGCGCCCATCAGGCCCGCGAAGCCGACGATCTCGCCGGCGCGGACGGTGAAGGAGGCGTCGTCGACGACCACGCGGTTGATGTCGACGGGGTGGTGGACCGTCCAGTTCTCGACGCGCAGCTTCTCCTCGCCGATCTGCGGGTCGCGCGGCGGGAACATGCTGTTGAGGTCGCGGCCGACCATCGCGCGGATGATCCGGCTCTCGGACGCCTCCTCGCCGGCCATCGGGAAGCTCTCGATGGTGCGGCCGTCGCGGATGATCGTGACGGTGTCCGCGATGGCGCGGATCTCCTTCAGCTTGTGGCTGATGATGATGCAGGTGATGCCCTGCTTGCGGAGCTGGTCGATCAGGCCGAGCAGGTGGTCGCTGTCCTCGTCGTTGAGGGCGGCGGTGGGCTCGTCGAGGATGAGGAGCTTCACCTCCTTGGCGAGGGCCTTGGCGATCTCGACGAGCTGCTGCTTGCCGACGCCCAGCTCGAGGATCTTGGTCGCGGGGCTCTCGGCGAGGCCGACGCGGGCGAGCAGCTTGGCCGCCTCCGCGTTGGTCGCGTTCCAGTTGATGACGCCGCGGGTCGACTTCTCGTTGCCGAGGAAGATGTTCTCGGCGATGGAGAGGTAGGGGCTGAGGGCGAGCTCCTGGTGGATGATCACGATGCCGTCGGCCTCGCTGTCGTTGATCGACCGGTACTGCGCCTCCTCGCCCTCGAACTCGATGGTGCCCTCGAAGCTGCCGTACGGGTACACGCCGGAGAGGACTTTCATCAGGGTCGACTTGCCGGCGCCGTTTTCGCCGCAGATGGCGTGGACCTCGCCGGGCTGGACCGAGAGCGAGACGCCGTCGAGGGCGCGGATGCCGCCGCCGAACTCCTTGACGATGTCGCGCATGATGAGGATGGGACTGGCCAACAGGGCCTCACTTCGTTGGGGGGGAGTGGTGTGCGGACGGGGAGGCGGGGGCGGGGAGGATCGCTCCTCCCCGCCCCCGCCCGACGGATCAGAGTCCGACGTCGCCGGCCTTGAGGAAGCCGGAGTCGACGAGGACCGACTGCACGTCGTCCTTCGTGACGACCTGCGGCTCCAGCAGGTAGGACGGGACGACCTTCTCGCCGTTGTCGTAGGTCTCGGTGTCGTTGACCTCGGGCTCCTCGCCCGCGACGATCGACTGCACCATCTGGAAGACGCGGTCGCCGAGGGTGCGGGTGTCCTTCCAGACCGTCATGGACTGCTCGTCGGCGAGGATCGCCTTGACGTTGGCCTTGTCGGCGTCCTGGCCGGTGATGACCGGGTAGTCGGCGCCGGGGGTGTAGCCGGCCGACTTCAGCGAGGCCTCGATGCCGATGGCCAGGCTGTCGTTGGGGGAGAGCACGACGTCGACCTTCTGGCCGCCGGTGTAGAAGGACGAGAGGCGGTTGTCCATCTCGGACTGAGCCTTGTCGGAGGCCCAGCCCTGGATGCCGATCGAGGCCCAGTCGTCGTCCGACGCGGGCGACTTGCCCGAGGGGACGGTGAGCTTGCCGCTCTCGATGTAGGGCTGCAGGACGTCCCACGCGCCGGAGAAGAAGAACTTCGCGTTGTTGTCGTCGGGGCTGCCGGCGAAGGGCTCGAGGGTGAAGGGACCCGCGGCGTTCTTCAGGTCGAGGGTCGACTCGATGTACTGGCCCTGGAGCTGGCCGACCTTGTAGTTGTCGAAGGTCGCGTAGTAGTCGACGTCCGCGGTGCCGTTGATGAGACGGTCGTAGGCGATGACGGTGGCGTTCTGCTTCTTCGCCTCGGCGAGGACGGGCGCGAGCGCCTCGCCGTCGATCGCGGCGATGACCAGGATCTTGGAGCCGCCGGCGATCTGGTTCTGGATCTGCGAGATCTGCTGATCGGTCTTGTTGTCGGCGTACTGGAGGTCGACGGTGCAGCCGTCGCCCTCGAGCTGCGACTGGAGGCCTTCGCCGTCGTTGATCCAGCGCTCGAGGCTGCGCGTGGGCATCGAGATGCCGACGGTGCAGTCGCCTTCCGCGCCGGCGCCGGCAGCGGCGCCTCCGGAGTTGGCGGGGCTCGCGGAACAGGCCGCGAGGCCGAGGGAGATGATGCCGGCGGCGGCCAGCGTGGTGATGCCGCGGGAGAACTTCATGGAGTGCATTCCTCTCTGAAAGCAGTGTCCGAGGGAGAGGACGACAAGAGGCGTGCACGTGTGGCGCACGTCGTCGTGTCGTCGCCCGGGAGGGCGGGAGAGCCCCGAGGGGCTTTGTCCACGGAGAGAACATATTCCTTCGATCGGGGGGAGTAAAGCGCGGGCGGCGAATTTGTCCAGGCGATGCCGAAATGTGATCTTCGGGACGTCGACCCCCGCCGTTGCTGGGGGAGAACGCTCTCACCGCTCGGCTCCCGCCCGGCTCGCGCCCCTCCGCCGGGCGCCCGCCGCCGTCCGCGTGAGGGAAACGCGAGGACTCCGGGCCGGGCCGTAGGGGAACCGTGAGGACCGCTCCGAGGGGCCCCCGCGAGGTGTTGCATCGCTTCCTGTGCCGCTTCCCGGCAGGCGTCCGGTCCCGGGCGTCGTCCGCTCCCCGGATGGAGTCCTCCGTGCTCGACCTCGCCTACCTCCTCGGCGTGCTCGCCCTCTTCTCGCTCATCGCTCTCGCCGCGAAGGGGGTCGAGCGGCTGGGCGGACCGCCCCCCTCGGCGACCCGCGGGACCCGCGAGAAGGAGGCGGGCCGGTGATCGTCTTCGACGCCCTCGCGGCCGTGCTGGCGCTCGCCGCCGTCGTCTACCTCGTCGCGGCCCTGATCCGACCGGAGCGCTTCTGATGGATGCGCTCCTCGCCGTCCTCCAGGTCGCGACCGTCGGCCTGGCCGTCGCCCTCCTCCACCGCCCCCTCGGCGACCACATGTTCCGCGTCTACACCTCGACGCGCGACCTCGCCCTCGAGCGCGGCGTCTACCGCCTCATCGGCGTCGACTCCGCGGGCGAGCAGAGCTGGCGCGCCTACCTCCGGGCCGTGCTGGCCTTCTCGCTCGTCGGCGTGCTCCTGCTCTACGGGATGCAGCGCCTCCAGGCGGTCCTGCCCGGCTCCCTCGGCCTGCCCGCGGTGCCGGAGGGGCTGGCGTTCAACACCGCCGTCTCGTTCGTCACCAACACCAACTGGCAGTCCTACTCCCCGGAGGCGACCCTCGGCTTCGCGGTGCAGCTCGGCGGCCTCGCCGTGCAGAACTTCGTCTCGGCGGCCGTGGGCCTGGCCGTGGCGGTGGCGCTGATCCGCGGATTCGCGCGCCGCTCCTCCGGAACGCTCGGCAACTTCTGGGTCGACCTCGTGCGCGGCACGCTGCGCCTCCTGCTGCCCCTCGCGGTGGTGGCGGCGGTCGTGATGATCGCGGGCGGCGTGATCCAGAACCTGAACGGCCCGCTGACGGTGACCACGCTCACCGGCGGCGAGCAGAGCATCCCGGGCGGCGCGGTGGCCTCGCAGGAGGCGATCAAGCTGCTCGGCACCAACGGCGGCGGCTACTTCAACGCCAACTCCGCGCATCCGTTCGAGAACCCCTCGGCGTGGGTGTCGCTGCTGCAGATCGTGCTGATCCTCGCGATCCCGTTCTCGCTGCCGCGCACCTTCGGCCGGATGGTCGGCGACGTGCGGCAGGGCCGCGCGATCCTCGCGGCGATGGCGACGATCTTCGTCGTGTCGCTCGCGGCCCTCACCGCGCTGGAGGCGGCGGGCGGCGGATCCGCGGCGCAGGCCGCCGGAGCCGCGATGGAGGGCAAGGAGACGCGCTTCGGCATCGCCGGCTCCGCCCTCTACGCGACCGCCTCGACGCTCACCTCGACCGGCGCCGTCAACGCGATGCACGACTCCTTCACTGCGCTCGGCGGCATGCTGCCGATGCTCAACATGATGCTCGGCGAGGTCGCCCCCGGCGGCGTCGGCTCGGGCCTCTACGGGATGCTCGTGCTCGCGGTGCTGGCCGTGTTCGTCGGCGGGCTGCTGGTCGGCCGGACGCCCGAGTACCTGGGCAAGAAGCTCGGCCCGCGCGAGATCAAGCTCGCGAGCCTCTACATCCTCGTGACGCCGACGCTCGTGCTGGCCGGCACGGCCCTGAGCTTCGCGATCCCGGCGGTGCGGGAGGACGTGGAGAGCACGTCGATCCTGAACCCCGGGCTGCACGGGCTCTCGGAGGTGCTCTACGCCTTCACCTCCGCGTCCAACAACAACGGCTCGGCGTTCGCGGGGCTGACGGCGAACACGCCCTGGCTCAACACGGCGCTCGGCGTCGCGATGCTCCTCGGCCGCTTCCTCCCGATCCTGCTGGTGCTCGCCCTGGCCGGCTCGCTCGCGGCGCAGTCGCCGGTGCCCTCCAGCGCCGGCACGCTGCCCACCCACCGGCCGCAGTTCGTCGGCCTCCTCGTGGGCGTCACGGTCGTCGTGACCGCGCTCACCTACTTCCCCGTACTCGCGCTGGGCCCCCTGGCGGAAGGACTGCGACTCCGATGACCACTGCACTGACCGAGGCACCCGCGGAACCCGCGCGCCCCACCCGCGCCGCCCTCGGGCCGCGCCAGCTCGCCGCCGCCCTCCCCGGAGCGCTGCGCAAGCTCGATCCGCGCCTGATGTGGCGCAACCCCGTGATGTTCATCGTCGAGGTCGGCGCCGTGCTGACGACGGTGCTGGCGATCGCCGAGCCGTTCCTCGGCGGGCCGGAGGAGTCGGGCGGATCGACGGTGCCCGTCACCTTCACGGCCGGCATCGCGATCTGGCTCTGGCTCACCGTGGTGTTCGCGAACCTCGCGGAGTCGGTGGCCGAGGGCCGCGGCAAGGCGCAGGCCGAGAGCCTGCGCGCCACCCGGACCAGCACTCCGGCCCGGCGTGTGGCCGACTACGACCCCGCGGACCCCTCCGCCCTGTCGGCCCGCCTGGTCGAGGTCTCCTCGGCCGAGCTGCAGCTGGGCGACGTGGTCGTGGCGGAGGCGGGCGACCTCGTCCCCGGCGACGGCGACATCGTCTGGGGCATCGCCTCCATCGACGAGTCGGCGATCACGGGCGAGTCGGCCCCGGTCGTCCGCGAGAGGGGAGGCGACCGCAGCGCGGTGACGGGCGGCACGCGAGTGCTCTCGGACCGGATCGTGGTGCGCATCACCTCCCGGCCGGGCGAGACCTTCGTCGACCGGATGATCGGCCTGGTCGAGGGCGCGTCGCGGCAGAAGACGCCGAACGAGATCGCGCTCGACATCCTCCTGGCGAGCCTCTCGATCGTGTTCGTCGTGGTCGTGCTGACCCTGAACCCGATCGCCTCGTTCGCGGGAGCCTCCGTGAGCGTCCCGGTGCTGGTCGCCCTGCTCGTCTGCCTCATCCCGACCACCATCGGCGCCCTCCTCTCGGCCATCGGCATCGCCGGCATGGACCGGCTCGTGCAGCGCAACGTGCTCGCGATGTCAGGCCGGGCGGTGGAGGCGGCGGGCGACGTCACGACGCTCCTGCTCGACAAGACGGGGACGATCACCTACGGCAACCGCCGCGCTGTGGCGTTCCTCCCCCTCGACGGAGTGGCGCAGGCCGCCCTCGTCGACGCGGCCGCCTCCTCCTCGCTCAGCGACCCGACGCCCGAGGGGAAGTCGATCGTCGACCTCGCGGGCGACTCGGGCCGCCCCGCCGTCGAGCCCGCTCAGGCCGCCGTGGTGCCGTTCACCGCGCAGACCCGGATGAGCGGGCTCGACCTCCCCGACGGCTCCTCCATCCGCAAGGGCGCCGGCTCGGCCGTGCGCGCCTGGGTGGAGGAGGAGGGGCCGCTGCCGTCCGCGGTCGCGGCGCGCCTCACGGTGCTCGTCGACGGCGTCTCGGAGAGCGGCGGCACGCCCCTCGTCGTCGCGGTGAAGGACGCCCACGGCGCCCGCCTGCTCGGCGTCGTGCACCTGAAGGACGTGGTGAAGGACGGGCTCGCCGAGCGCTTCTCGGAGCTGCGCGCGATGGGCATCCGCACCGTGATGATCACGGGCGACAACCCGCTGACCGCGAAGGCGATCGCGGCGGAGGCGGGAGTCGACGACTACCTCGCCGAGGCGACCCCCGAGGACAAGCTCGCCCTGATCCGGCGCGAGCAGGAGGGCGGCGCGCTGGTCGCGATGACCGGCGACGGCACCAACGACGCCCCGGCCCTCGCGCAGGCCGACGTGGGCGTGGCGATGAACACCGGCACCTCGGCGGCGAAGGAGGCGGGCAACATGGTCGACCTCGACTCCGACCCCACCAAGCTCATCGACATCGTGCGGATCGGCAAGCAGCTGCTGATCACCCGCGGCGCACTCACCACGTTCTCGATCGCGAACGACGTGGCGAAGTACTTCGCGATCATCCCGGCGATGTTCGCGGGGGTCTTCCCCGGGCTCGCGGTGCTGAACGTGATGCAGCTGCACTCGCCGGCCTCGGCGATCCTCTCGGCGATCGTGTTCAACGCGCTGGTGATCGTCGTGCTGATCCCGCTCGCGCTGCGGGGAGTGGCGTACCGCCCGGTCGCCGCCTCGCGCATCCTCAGCCGCAACCTCCTGGTCTACGGGTTGGGCGGAGTGATCGCTCCGTTCCTCGGGATCAAGCTCGTCGACCTGATCGTCGCCGCGATCCCGGGCTTCTGACCCGCCCGTCCCGACCACTGAAGACAGAGAGAAGAGACCATGTTCCGTCCCTACGGTGTCGCGCTGCGCGCGATGATCGTGCTCACCGTGCTGCTGGGAGCGGCGTACCCGCTCGCGGTGCTCGGGATCGGGCAGCTCGCCCTGCCCGCCCAGGCGAACGGCTCGCTGCTGCGCCAGGACGGCGCGGTGATCGGCTCGTCGCTGATCGGCCAGTCGTTCACGGACGCCGACGGAGCGCCCCTGCCGGAGTGGTTCCAGTCGCGTCCCTCCGCCGCGGGCTACGACGCCGCGGCCTCGACCGGCAGCAACCTCGGCCCCGAGAACGCCGACCTGGTCGCGTCCGTCGAGGAGCGCCGGGCCGCGATCGCCGCTTTCGAGGGCGTCGACCCGGCCGCGGTGCCGGCCGATGCGCTGACCGCCTCCGCCTCGGGGCTCGACCCCGCTATCAGCCCCGCCTACGCGCAGCTGCAGGCGCCCCGCGTCGCCGCCGCCCGCGGGCTCGACGTGAGCGCCGTGCGCGCGCTGGTCGAGGAGCACACCGCGGGCCGCGAGCTCGGGTACCTCGGCGAGCCGACGGTGGACGTGCTCGAGCTCAACGCCGCTCTCGCGCGGCTGTGACCGCTCCGGTGGCGCCTCCGGCTCGTAGAATCGCGATCGGCTCGTCGGGACCGTCCGATCGAGCGGATCGACGCCGGTCCCGCGAGCCCGGGACGCCCCGGAGCCGCGAGCACGAGGGGAGGCCGGGAGCATGACGAAGGGCCGCCTGCGCGTGCTCCTCGGAGCCGCGCCCGGAGTGGGCAAGACCTACACGATGCTCGAGGAGGGCCGCCGGCTCGCCGCCGAGGGTCGCGACGTCGTGGTGGCCGTGGTCGAGACGCACGGCCGCTCCGCCACCGCCGCGATGGTCGAGGGGCTGGAGGTCGTGCCGAGGAGGGCCGTCGAGCATCGCGGCGTGCTGCTCGACGAGATGGACCTCGACGCGGTGCTGGCCCGCCGGCCCGACGTCGCGCTGGTCGACGAGCTCGCGCACACCAACGCCCCCGGCTCCCGGCACGAGAAGCGCTGGGAGGACGTGCGGACGCTCCTCGACGCCGGCATCACCGTCTTCTCGACCGTGAACATCCAGCACATCGAGTCGCTCAACGACGTGGTGCACGCGATCACCGGAGCGCCGCAGCGCGAGACGATCCCGGACGCGGTCCTCCGCGCCGCCGACCAGATCGAGGTCGTCGACCTGGCGCCCCAGGCGCTGCGCGACCGCCTCGCCGACGGCCGCGTCTACCCGCCCGAGCGCATCGACGCGGCGCTGTCCAACTACTTCCGGCTCGGCAACCTGACCGCCCTGCGCGAGCTCGCGCTGCTCTGGCTCGCCGACGAGGTCGACAGCGCGCTCCGCGACTACCGCGTCGAGCACGGCATCGACAGCACCTGGGAGGCGCGCGAGCGCGTGGTCGTGACCCTCACCGGCGGGCCGGAGGGGGAGACCCTGCTGCGGCGCGGCGCGCGGATCGCGGCCCGCGCCTCCGGGGGCGACCTGCTCGCCGTGCACGTGGTGACCCCCGACGGCCTCCGCACTCCCCGGCCGCACGTGCTCGAGGCGCAGCGGGTGCTGGTCGAGAAGCTCGGCGGCAGCTACCACCAGGTGGTAGGCGAGGACGTGCCGCGGACGCTGGTCGAGTTCGCCCGCTCGGTGAACGCGACGCAGCTGGTGATCGGCGTGAGCAGGCGGAGCCGCCTCGCCTCGGCGCTGACGCCCGGCACCGCGTCGACGGTGATCCGCGAGTCCGGCAACATCGACGTGCACATCGTCAGCCACTCCGCCGCCGGGCGCACCGCGGTGCTGCCGAGGCTCGACGGGGCCCTGACGCTGCGGCGCCGCCTCCTGGGACTGGCCCTCGCCCTCGTGGGCGGCCCGCTGGTGACCTGGCTGCTCTCGAGCCTCCGCAGCGACGAGTCGATCACGAGCGACGTGCTCTCGTACCAGCTGCTGGTGGTGGTGGTCGCGCTGGTCGGCGGGCTCTGGCCGGCCCTCTTCGCGGCCGTGCTCTCGGGGCTGACCCTCGACTTCTTCTTCGTCGATCCCCTCTACACGATCACCGTCGACGAGCCTCTGCACGCGCTCGCGCTGGTGCTCTACGTGCTGAACGCGGCGCTCGTCAGCGCCGTGGTCGACCGCGCGGCCCGGAGGGCGCGGGCCGCCAAGCGGTCGGGGGCGGAGTCGGAGCTGCTGGCGACGATCGCGGGCGGCGTGATCCGCGGGCAGGGGGCGCTGCAGGCGATCCTCGAGCGCTCGCGCGAGGCGTTCGGGCTGACCGGCGTGCGGCTTTTGCGAGGCGGCGAGCTCGTCGCGGCCGACGGCGAGCCGCAGCCGGAGGGCGATCCCGCGCGCATCGCGGTGGGCGAGGGCGCGGTGCTCGAGCTGCACGGCCGTGAGCTGGAGGGGAGTGAGCGGCGACTGCTCCAGGTCGTCGCCGCCCAGCTGGACTCGGTGCTCGAGAACGCGGCCCTCAGCGAGACGGCCAGCTCCCTCGCTCCGCTGGCCGAGACCGACCGGGTGCGCAGCGCCCTGCTGTCGGCCGTCAGCCACGACCTGCGCCGGCCCCTCGCCGCGGCCACCGCGGCGGTCAGCGGTCTGCGCTCGCCCGAAGTGGTCTGGAGCGAGCGCGACCGGGAGGAGCTGCTCGCCACCGCCGACGAGAGCCTCACCGTGCTCGCCGCGCTGGTCACCGACCTGCTCGACGTGACGCGGCTGGAGGCTGGGGCGCTCGCCGTGGCGCTCGCCCCGCTCGACGCCGCCGACGTGGTGCTCCCCGCGCTCGACGAGCTCGGGCTCGGTCCCGGCGAGGTCGACCTCGACCTCGATCCGGAGGGCCCGGCGCTGCTCGCCGACGCGGTTCTGCTGCAGCGCGTCGTGGTCAACCTGCTCGCGAACGCCGTCCGCTACGCGCCGTCCGGCACCCGGGTGCGCGTGGCCGCCAGCGCCTTCGGCGGGAGCGCGCAGCTGCGGATCGTCGACCACGGCCCCGGGGTGCCCGAGGAGCGCCGCGCCGAGATCTTCGTGCCGTTCCAGCGACTCGGCGACGACGACAACCTGACGGGCCTGGGCCTCGGCCTCGCGCTCTCGAAGGGGTTCACGGAGGGGATGGGCGGCACGCTCGAGACGGAGGACACTCCGGGGGGCGGGCTGACGATGGTGGTGACGCTGCCGCTGGCGCCGGAGACTGCTGCCGCTGCTCCTGCGGTTCACGTCGCTCCGGCCGCCCCGCACGACGGCGGGTCGGGCACCGCTCCGCACGAGGACTCCGGAGGAGCCGCATGAAGATCCTGATCGCCGACGACGACCCGCAGATCCTGCGCGCCCTGCGCATCACGCTCACCGCCCGCGGATACGACGTGGTGACGGCCGGCGACGGCACCGAGGCGATCAACCGCGCGGTGGACGAGCATCCGGACCTCTACATGATCGACCTCGGCATGCCCCGGCTCGACGGGGTGGAGGTCATCCACGGACTGCGCGGCTGGACGAGCGCGCCGATCCTGGTGGTGTCGGGGCGGACGGGCGCGGCCGACAAGGTGGGCGCGCTCGACGCCGGCGCGGACGACTACGTGACCAAGCCGTTCTCGATGGACGAGGTGCTCGCGCGCATCCGGGCCCTCTCGCGACGCGTGCAGCCGGCCGACGGCGAGCCGCTGGTCGTGATCGGCGAGGTGACCGTGGACCTGGTGGCCAAGAGCGCGACGCGGGACGGCGTCTCCGTGCGGCTCACCCCGACGGAGTGGCAGGTGCTCGAGATCCTCATCCGCAACGCGGGCAAGCTGGTCACCCGCCGCTCGCTGCTGGCCGAGATCTGGGGCCCCGCGCACGTCACCGACACCGGCTACCTGCGCCTCTACCTCGCGCAGCTGCGCAAGAAGCTCGAGCCCGACCCCGCGCATCCGCGGCACCTGCTGACCGAGGCGGGCATGGGCTACCGCTTCGTGCCCTGACCGGCCTGTGCCCGGCGGGGGGAACCCCGGACCGTCGAGGGAGCCCGCCGGTCGTGGCTCCCGCGACGGTCCGCGATCGCCTCGGCGGAGGGGGGCAGGTCACCAGTCGTGGACGGTGCCGTCGGCGAGTCGGTTGAAGGGCAGGTACGCGCGCACGTAGGGGTACTTCCCGGCGGCGTCGACGTCGAGCTCCACGCCCAGACCGGGGGCGTCGCCCGGGTGCAGCCGTCCCTCGCTCCAGGTGAACGACTGCTGGAAGACGCTGTCGGTCCGCTCGCCGTGCTTCATGTACTCCTGGATCCCGAAGTTGTGGATCGCCAGGCCCAGGTGCATCGCGGCCGCCATGCCCACCGGGGAGACGTCGGTGGGTCCGTGCATCCCGGACTTGATCTGGTACTGCGCGGCGTGGTCGAGGATCCTCCGGAGGTGGGAGACGCCTCCGGTGTGCGTGACCGCGCTGCGGATGTAGTCGATCAGCTGCTCGCGGATCAGGAGCTGGTAGTCCCAGACGGTGTTGAAGACCTCGCCGATCGCCAGGGGCGTCGTGGTGTGCTGCCGGACGAGGCGGAGGGCCTCCTGGTTCTCGGCGGGCGTGCAGTCCTCGAGCCAGAAGAGGTCGTACGGCTCGAGGGACTTGCCGAGGGCCGCGGCCTGGATCGGCGTCATCCGGTGGTGGCCGTCGTGGAGGAGGGGGAGCCCCGGTCCGAACTCGTTGCGGACGGCCTCGAAGACGCGGGGGACGTGGCGCAGGTAGGCGCGGGTGTCCCAGTCCTCCTCGGTCGGCAGGCCGCCGCGCTGCGCCGGCTCGTGGTCGTAGCGCACACCGGCGTTGCCCTCGAGGACGGCGTTGGAGGCGATGCCGTAGATCGAGGTCAGTCCCGGCACCGCGGTCTGCACGCGGATCGCGCGGTATCCCTGCTCCTGGTGCTCGCGGATGCTGTCGAACAGCTCCGCGTCCGTCCGCCCGGACGCGTGGCCGTAGGCGAGCAGGCCGGTGCGCGACGCGCCTCCGAGCAGCTGGTAGAGCGGCATGCCCGCGGCCTTGCCCTTGATGTCCCAGAGAGCGGTGTCGACCGCCGCGATCGCCGCCATCGTGACCGGCCCGCGGCGCCAGTAGGACGACCGGTAGAGGAACTGCCAGGTGTCCTCGATGCGCGAGGCGTCGCGGCCGAGGAGCAGCGGCACGACGTGGTCGGCGAGATAGGAGACCACGGCGAGCTCGCGGCCGTTGAGGGTCGCGTCGCCGAGGCCGGTCAGCCCGTCGTCGGTCGTGAGCTTGAGGGTGACGAAGTTGCGGTCGGGACTGGTGACGACGACCTCGGCCTTGTCGATCTTCATGGGGTGCCTTTCGTGGTGGGGGATCGGGTCAGGGGTTCCGGCCGGGAGCGCGGTCCATCGAGAACGCGGCGGTCGAGAGGCCGGGCGCCACGGGCGCGGCCTGACCCGTGCTCTCGCGGCGCTCGGCGATCTCGGCGACGATCTGCGCGTGCCGGCGGTCGGTCAGCGGGTAGAACGCCATGATCAGCACCGCGAGCAGGGCCGCGACGGCCGGGATGAGGCCGGCGGCGGCGCGGATGCCCCACTCGGCGTGCTCGCTCTGCTCCGCGGCGCCGGCCACGTAGCCGCCCCAGGCCAGCGCGTACGCGGCGAGGGCGCCTCCGACCGCCTGGCCGGTCTTGCGGGTGAAGGAGAACAGGGCGTAGATCGTGCCCTCGGAGCGGATGCCGGTCTTCCACTCCCCGTACTCGACGGTGTCGGCCTCGATCGCCCAGACGAGCATGTTGACGAGCTGGATGCCGACGTAGGCGAGGACCAGTCCGCCGAAGCCGACCGCCACCGCGTCGCCCGGGGCGAGGAAGACGACCGTTCCGCCGCTGATCAGGACCCCGACTCCGGCCATGTAGGCGTTGCGCTTGCCGAACCGCCGCACGATCGTCGGGACGAGGGCGGCCAGTCCGAAGGTCAGGGCGAGCTGGATCAGCGACATCGCAGCGTAGAGCTGGACCGATCCGAGCACGTCGCGCAGGTAGTAGAGCTGCACGGTCTGGAGCGCGAGCGTCCCGGTGAGGAACAGGAACGAGCTGAGGCAGAGGAAGAGCAGCGGCCGGTTGGAGCGGAGGGTCGTCATGCTCTGACGGAACGTGACGTGCGCGACGTCGCGCTGGACGCGCTCCTTCGCGGTCAGGATCGTGAAGAGGTAGAGCGCGGAGCCGACGACGACGAAGCTCAGCGTGACGATCGAGAAGAGCGACTGCAGATCGGCGCCGGGGACGACCAGCGGGGCCATGAAGGTGCCGAGCCCGGCCCCCACGATCGCGCCGCCGATGGCGCGGGCGCTGGCGAGCTTCGCGCGCTCGGTGCCGACCTGCGTCATCGCTCCGGCGAGCGAGCCGTAGGGGATGTTGACGAGGCTGTAGGCGAGGCCGAGCGCGGCGTAGCTCAGGTAGGCGTAGAGCAGGGTTCCGCTCTCGCCGATCTGCGGGACGGAGAAGGTCGCGGCCGAGAGCAGCAGGAGCGGGACCGACCCGAACATCAGGAAGGGCCGGAACTTGCCGAAGCGCCTGCTGTAGGTGCGGTCCACGACCCGGCCGGCGAAGACGTCGGCGAACGCGTCGAAGATCCGCACGACGAGCAGCAGCGTGCCCGCCGCGGCCGCGGAGATCCCGGCGACGTCGGTGTAGTAGACGAGCAGGAACATCGTGGCGGTGGTGAAGGCGAGGTTGTTCGCCGTGTCGCCGGCGCCGTAGCCCACGATGCTCAGCTTCGAGAGCTTCTCAGCGGCGGGCGCTCCGGGCGCGGTGGTGCGGGGGGTCATGCGGGCTCCTTTACCCGGGCGCGGACCCGTCGGGATCCGCGCCGCGTCGAGACGGTGCGAGGGTGGCAATCGGTTGCCGACGGCGCCGGAGGCGCCGCGCGGAGAGGCGGGGTGGAGGTCTAGGCCGCCTGAGCGGCGACCGCGGCGACGAGGGCCGGGTCGTCGGCGAGGCGCGGGTCGACGAGCCGCAGCAGCGCCTCGACGGGCCGGGCGGAGCCGAGGGCGCGGTCGAGGGCGTGGCGCTGCGTGTCGGGCAGGCGGTCGCCCTGGAGCAGCAGTGCGATCCAGTCGGCGACGGCACGGAGGGAGGCGGCTCCGTCGTGTCCGCCCGCGCGCTCGGCGAGGAGCACGGGCGCGATCCGGATGCGGAGCTTGGCGGTCGCGTCGGCGCCGATCTGCTCGAGCCGGTGCTCGATCCGGGGGTTGCCGAAGCGCCCGAGGAGGGCGGCGCAGTAGGCGTCCGCGTCGAGACCGGCGGGCAGGCCGGCCGCCGCCTCCGCCCAGAACGCCTCGACGGCGCTCCGGCAGGCGGGGTCGGCGATCGCCTCCGCGACGGTGGCGAGACCCCGCCGGCGGCCGGTGGCGGCGAGGAGCGTGTGCGCGCCGTTGAGGAGTCGCAGCTTGCGCCGCTCGAAGGGCTCGATGTCGTCCACGAAGCGGGCTCCGGCGCGCTCCCAGGCGGGCCGGCCGGCGGGGAAGCCGCCGCAGAGGACCCAGTCGCGGAACGGCTCGGTCACGACGGACGCGGCGTCGCTGATGCCGGTGAGCTCGGCCGCCGCCTCCCGGTCCGCCGCCGTGGCGGCCGGAGTGATCCGGTCGACGGAGGTCGACACGAACGAGACGGTGCGGTCGATCCAGTCGGCGAGCGACGGGTCGAGCCGCTCTGCGAGCAGGAGCAGCCCACGGCGCACGAGAGGGCCGTTGCCGGAGAGGTTGTCGCAGGGGACGACGGCGAGCGGGCCGGAGCCGGCGTCGCGCCGGGCGGTGAGGCCGAGGAGGAGGCGGCCGAGCGCGGTCGTCGGCGCTCCTCCCGATCGGAAGGCGGCGAGGTCGCTCCGGACGGCGGGGTCGTCCAGGTCGAGGCCGCCGTCCGCGGCGAGACGGTACCCGGCCTCCGTGATCGTCAGCGTGACGATCGCCGTCGCCGGAGCCGCGACGAGCTCGACGAGACGCGCGACGTCCGCGCCGTCGACCGCCTCGACGATGCTGCCCACGACCGTCGCCGAGTCGCCCTCCGGTCCGCGCTCGATCAGCGTGAACAGGCCGTCCTGCGCGGTGAGCTCCTCGGCCGCGCGGGGGCTCCGGCCGGTGAATGCGGCGATTCCCCACTCGTGCTCGTCGTCGACGGCGTGCGTGTACCAGGCCTGATGCGCTCGGTGGAAGGCGCCGAGGCCGAGGTGGACGATGCGGACGGGAGCCGCCGGCAGGCCCGTGGATGCGCGATCGAGTGAGCCTCCTCCGCCGTGCCCGCTCACAGCTTGAAGACCTTCCGCGGCTGGGCGTCGACGAGGTCCAGGATGACGGCGCTCGCCGTCTCGGAGTCGATGCGCCCCTCGGCGACCAGGCGCGCGAGGAACGCGGCGTCCAGCCTCCGCGCCATGTCGTGACGGGCCGGGATGGAGAGGAACGCGCGGGTGTCGTCGATGAAGCCGGAGCTCCGCGAGAAGCCGGCGGTCTCCGTCACGGCGGCGCGGAAGCGCAGCACCGCGTCGGGCGCGTCGAGGAACCACCACGGCGCTCCGAGGAACACCGACGGGTAGTAGCCGGCGAGGGGAGCGAGCTCGCGCGAGTGGGTGCTCTCGTCGATCCCGAAGAGGACGAGGTGGAAGCCCGGTGCGTTGCCGAGCTCCTGCAGCAGCGGGCGGAGGGGCTCGGCGAACCGGGTCGCGACGGGGATGTCGTGGCCGGTGTCGGGACCGAAGCGCTCGAAGGTCGGCCGATCGTGGTTGCGCAGCACGCCGGCGTGGACGGTCATCACCAGGCCGTCGTCGACGCTCATGCGGGCGGACTGCAGCAGCAGGTGCGCGGCGAGGACGCGGCTGCCCTCGGCGTCGATCGTGCCGGCGCGGGCGCGGGCGAAGAGGGACTGCGCCTCGGCGGGGTCGAGGTCGACGGTCAGCGGCTCCAGCACTCCGTGGTCGGCGGAGACGGCGCCGTGGTCGAGGAAGTACCGGCGCCGGGCGCGGAGGGCCTCGAGGAATCCGGGGAAGCTGGACTCCTTCGTTCCGGTGGCGGCGGCCAGGGCGGCGACGCGCTCGGGCCAGCCGGGGGTGGAGGGATCGAGGTAGGCGTCGGGGCGGAAGGTCGGCAGCACGCGGCCCGGGAACGCCGGATCCTCCGCCAGAGCCCGATGGACGGCCAGGTCGTCCAGCGGATCGTCGGTCGTCGCCAGCACCTCGATCCCGAACCGCTCGAAGAGCGCCCGCGGGCGGAAGGCGGCGGACGACAGCCGGGCCCCGATCGCCGCGAAGAGGGCGTCGGCGGTGGAGGCGTCGGGCTGCTCGGTGATGCCGAACTGCTCGGCGAGGATCGACTGGAGCCAGTAGCCCGAGGCGGTTCCCGCGAAGATCCGCCAGTGCGCGCAGAACGTGCGCCACACCTCCTCCGGGCCGGCGAGGCGCTCGCCTCCCGGGATGCCGAGATCGCCGAGGTCGATCCCGGCGGAGTGGAGCAGACGGGTGACGTAGTGGTCGTGCCGGAGGAAGAGCTCGGCCGCGTCGGCGAACGGGCGGTCCTCGAGCAGGAGGCGCGGATCCACGTGCCCGTGCGGGGAGAGGATCGGCAGGTCGGCGACGCTCGCGTGGAGATCGCGGGCGATCGCCCGGGTCGTCGGGTCGATCGGCAGGAGTCGGTCGGGATCGTTCAGCAGCTTCGTCGGCACAGGGCCATCCAAGTATGGGTGCCGAGGAGTGTCAACCGATTGCCAGAGGTGTCGCACCGGATGGCGCGCCGGGCGCGGACCGGGGTCAGGAGTCGCGGCGGGGTCCCGTCGAGGCGCGCGGGACGAACTCCGTCGGCAGGTCGTCGGCCCGCTCCGGAGGCTCCTCGTCGCCGAGCACCCGGCGGACCGCCCGCTCGCCCATCCGGCCCAGCGGTGCGCTGATGGTCGACAGCGGCGGCGAGGTGAAGTCGCTCCCGAAGATGTCGTCGAAGCCGATGATGCTGAGCTGCTCCGGGATCGCGACGCCCGACTCCTGAGCCGCGCGCATCAGTCCGATGGCGACCAGGTCGTTGTAGGCGATCACCGCGCCGACGCCGGAGGCGGTCACCCTCGCGAGCGCGCTCCTCCCGCCCTCGAGGGTCGAGACGCCCGGCCCGATCTCGACGACCGTCATGCCCCGCTGCGGAGCGCGGTCGAGGAGGAGCTCCCATCGAGCGGCGCTCATCCACGAGTCGGGCGGACCGGCGATGAAGGCGAGGGAGCGGTGGCCGAGGGCCGCGAGGTGGTCGAGCGCGGCGTCGATCCCGGGGGCGAGATCGGGCACGATCCCCGCGACGCCGGGGACCACGCGGTTGAGGACGACGACCGGGATGCGCCCGGCCAGCGCGATGATCTCCTCGTCGCTGAGGCGGGTGCTGACGAGGACGAGCCCGTCGGTGGAGGCGGCGATGCGGTCGGCCGCCTCGGCCTCGCGCTCCCCGGACTCCTGCGACTCGGCGAGGATCATCGTGAAGCCGCGGAGCGACGCCGCCCGCTCCGCTCCGCGCACGGCGGGGAAGAAGGCCGGGTTGGTGATGTCGGCCACCAGCAGCCCGAGGGTCGAGGTGCGGCCCGTCGGCAGCGCGCGCGCCATCGGGTTGAGCCGGTAGCCCAGCTCCTTGGCGGCGGCGCGGATCCGCTGCTCGGTCGCGGCGTTCAGCCGTCCGGGCGTGCTCAGCCCGCGCGAGACGGTGGAGGGGGCGACGCCGGCGAGTCGGGCGACGTCGTAGATCGTCGTCGCGGAGCGGCCGCGGCGTCTCGCGGCGGAGGGGCCGGTGGGCACGTCTTCGCTGGGCACGATCGCGGTCTTCTCTCGAGGGGCACGGCGGCGGACGGGGCGCCGTCCGCCGCCCATGCTGCCACAGGGCCGAGAAGCCCGCCCGGCCCGTCGCTCGCGTCCGGGTCGGGCCGGATCGGGGAGCCCGCGCTCCGGGAGGCCGCCGTCGCCGGCCGGCCGCCCACCGCTCCGGCCCCGTCCAGCGCGGGTCCGCGCGGCTCCGCCCCGTCAGCTCCGCTCCGGGAACGCCCCCTCCTCGCGGATGCGCTCGTTGAGCGCCGCCAGGAACACGCCCTCGTCGAGGTCGAGCGGTACCTCGCGTCCCGTCCAGCTCGAGTAGTGGATGGCGTTGGCGAGCCGGACCCCGAGGATCCCCTCCGCCCCGGGTGCGAGCAGCGGCGTGCCGTGCAGGATGCTGTCCGCGAAGTCCTGCAGGACGGCCGTGTGCTGCTCGCCCCAGACCGACGCCGACTCGATCCGCTCCGTCGTGGAGAGGCCCGCGGTGTCGTAGCGACCGCCGAGCAGGAGGCCCACGTCCTCGGCGCTGAGGGCGGCGCTGACCTCGCGCTCGGGGGCGTTCAGCCGGGTGATCGTCGCGACCCGGGAGTCGTCGACGACGATCCGGCCGCGGTCGCCGATGATCTCGAGGCGGTCGGTGCCGATCGGGTCGTGCGTCGTGGTGACCAGCACACCGGTCGTGCCCCCGCCGAAGTCGGCGAGCACCGTCACCTCGTCCTCCACCGCGATGTCGCGGCACCGCCCGTAGCCGGCCTTCGCGACCACCGACTCCGGCACTCCGCACAGCCACTGCCACAGGTCGAGCTGGTGGGGCGCCTGGTTGACCAGGACGCCTCCGCCCTCGCCTCCCCAGGTCGCGCGCCACGCGCTCTGGTCGAAGTAGGCCTGCGGCCGCCACCAGGTCGTGATGATCCAGTTCGAGCGCAGGATCCGGCCGATCCCGCCCTCGTCGACGACCTCCTTGAGCCGGCGGTAGAGCGGGTTGGCCCGCTGGTTGAACATGATCGCGAAGCGCTGCCCGGGATGGGCGGCGGCGGCCTCGTTCAGCTCCGCCACCTGCGCGGCGTAGACGCCCGCCGGCTTGTCGACCAGCACGTGCAGCCCGTGCTCGAGAGCGTCGATGCCGATCCCGGGGTGGAGGTAGTGCGGAGTGCAGACGACGACGGCGTCGACCTCCCCGCTCGCGAGGAGGGAGCGGTGGTCGGCGTGGAAGGACGCTCCGGGCGCGAGCGCGGCGGCCGCCGCCTCCCGGGCGGGGTCGACGTCGGCGACGGCGGTGACGACGAGGTCGCGCACTCTGCCGTCGGCGAGGAAGCGGGCGTAGGAGGAGCCCTGGGCGCCGAATCCGATGATGCCGAGGCGGACGGTGGTCATGGGAGGAGTCCTTCGTTCGGGGTGGAGTGGGGGATCCGCGCGGGCGCGCTCGGGGCGTAGGCGGCCTGGACGATCGCGAGCGACCTCGCCGCCTCGCGGGGCGAGATCCAGAAGGGCTCGTCCTCGCCGAGGCGGGCGTAGAAGTCGTGCACGAGCAGCTCGTGCGAGGCGCCCCAGTACGAGCGCCCGCCGGATCGGCGCTCCGTGTCCGGGACGACCTCGACGGATCCGTCGTCGCGCCGCACGGTGAGGGCACCGCGCAGCGAGACGATGGCGCGCTCGGTGCGCAGGCGGAGCTCGACCGGCTCGTCCCACGCGTTCGCCACGGTCGCGTAGAGGACGCTGCGCGCGCCGGAGGCGTGGGTGAGCACCAGGTCGGCGGTGTCCTCGACCTCGATCGGCAGCAGGCGCGTGGAGGCGGAGCCGCTCACCGCGACCACCTCGCCGAGGAGCCACTGCAGGAGGTCGACGGTGTGGATCGCCTGGTTCATCAGCATCCCGCCGCCGCCCTCGGCCCGCATCCCGCGCCAGGGACGGTCGAGGTAGTAGCCGGGAGTGCGGTGCCAGAGCACGGTCGCGGCCGCACCTGTCACGGCGCCCAGGGAGCCGGACGCCAGCAGCTCGCGGAGGCGCTGCACGGGCGGGTTGTAGCGGTTCTGGAAGCAGACGCCGATGCGCGCCCCGCCCCGCTCGGCCGCGGCGATCACCTGCTCGCCCTCGGCGACGGAGGAGGCGAGCGGCTTCTCGAGGAGCACCGCGACGCCGCGGTCCAGGGCCGCGACCGCCAGCGCGGCGTGCGTGCTGTGCGGAGTGCAGACGTGCACGACGTCGGGGCGGACGGAGTCGAGCATCCGGACCGCCTCGGGGAAGCCCGGCACCGCGTGCCTCTCGGCGGCCGCGGCGAGCCGGCCCGGGTCGGTGTCGCAGACCGCCACCAGCTCCGCGCCGGGCGCTGTGCCGATCGCCGCGAGGTGGACGGAGGAGATGTCGCCGCAGCCGATCACCGCCGCGCGGACGGTCATCGCAGGTCGATCCCGAGCGAGGAGGCGAGCCCCCGGAAGGCCCGAGCGGCCACTCCGAACGACTCGGGGCCGGAGAATCCGCCGAGGGCGTCCGTGATCGCGAGGTGCGGCTCCAGCGAGGCGACGCCCGTCCAGCCGTCGTCGCGCAGGGCGGTGAGCGTCTCGCGCAGCTGGCCGTCGCCCTCGCCGGCGGGCACCACGGTGCCGGTCGCGGCCACCGCGTCCTTCACCTGCAGGTAGTCGACGTAGGGCCGCAGCGCCGTCCAGCCGTCGTCGAAGGGCCGCACCCCGCACTGCACGAAGTTCGCGTTGTCCCAGGCGAGGCGCAGGGCGGGCGAGCCGACGGACTCGACCAGATCGAGGATCCGCTCGGGGACGTCGCCGTAGATGTCCTTCTCGTTCTCGTGCAGCAGCACCACGCCCTCGCGCTCGGCGCGATCGGCGAGCCTGCGCATGCGCAGCAGGACGTCGTCGCGGATGCTCTCGACCGGCACTCCCTCGCCCCGGTAGAACGAGAAGACGCGGATGCTCGGCGTGCCGAGGGCGTGCGCGGCGCGGATGACGCGGTCGAGGCGCGCGACCTCGAGCTCGGGATCGAGGGCGACGTCGACCTTGCCGATGGGCGAGGCGACGGCCGAGACGGACTGGCCGCCGCGCTCGAGCACGGCGGCGAGGCGGGCGAGGCGCTCGTCGTCGAGGTCGACGACGTTCCGGCCCCAGGCGCTGCGCACCTCGATGCTGTGCGCGCCGAGCGCTCGGAGGACGGCGACCTGGACGACCGGGTCGGGGTCGATCTCGTCGCCGAAGCCGGAGAGGGTCCAGGGCGCGGGGTTCTCGGGTGCGGTCGTCGCGGGTGCGGTCGTCACGGGTGCGGTGGTCACGGTGCGTGCCTCGTTCTCGTCGTCGGGAACCGGCGGGCAGGAGCGCCGCCGTGCCACGACCATACGCGTATTGGCAACCGATTGACAAGATCGGAGGCGCGCCTCTACCGTCGGGGGCGTTCCGGGCCGCGGAGACGTCGGCCCCCACCGCGACCGGGAGGACTGCCGTGACCAGGATCGGCGTGCAGGCGATGATGCTGAAGGACGCGTTCGCCTCGGCGGGCGCCTTCGCGACGCTCCGGGAGGTCCGAGCGATCGGCTACCGGTCGGTGGAGATCTCGCAGATCCCGCTGACGGCGGCCACCGTGGCCGAGCTGCAGCGGGCGCGGGACGAGCTCGGCGTGGAGATCGCGGCGATCTCGGCGGGCCTGGCACCGGGGGACTCCCCGGGCGCCGCGCTCGAGGGCGGGCTCGCCGGGATCGTCGCCGACGCCCGCGCGCTCGGCACGCGCACGGTCCGGATCGGCATGCTGCCCGCCTCCGCGGCGGCCTCGCCGGCCGCCCTGCTCGACTTCGCCGACCGCTCCCAGGCCGCCGCGGCGAGGCTCCGCGACGACGGGCTGCGGCTGCTGCTCCACAACCACCACCACGAGTTCGCGCGGCACGGCGGCCGCCTCCTGCTCGACGTCGTCGCCGACCGGGCTCCGCTGCTGGGGCTCGAGCTCGACGTGCACTGGGTGCAGCGGGGCGGGCTCGATCCCGTGACGACGCTGCGCCGGTACGGGGAGCGCGTCGCCCTGGTGCACCTGAAGGACTACCGGGTCGGGCCGCCCGCCGACATGTCCGGCGGGTGGTCCGTGCACGCCTTCACCTCGAACGTGCAGTTCGCCGAGGTGGGGGAGGGCAATCTCGACTTCCCGGGGATCATCGGGACGAGCCTCGCGCTCGGCGTCGACCACCTCCTCGTCGAGCAGGACGAGCGCTACGGGCGGAGCGCGCTCGACTGCCTGCGGACCTCGCACGCGAACCTCGTCGCGATGGGCTTCTCGGACTTGTTCTGAGGAGCGGCCGAGGCTCCTCGCCAGGGATCGGAGCGGCCCGTTCTCCACCGCTCAGGGGCCCGGGTCCCCGCCGCGTCGGGCGCGACGGCACGCTGGCTCTCCGTGCCCGACCAGTCCGTGGTCGAGTGGACCGAGGACGCCGCCCCGCACGCCGAGGAGGAGGAACGACGACCGGGAAGACGACTGCGAACGACGGCTCGACGGCCCTCCGCTACCCGCCTGCGTACGGCCGCCCCGCTCCGGCCACCCCTCCGCCCGGTCGATCGGGGATCTCCGTTCCGCCCTCGCATCCGGGCGCAGCCCCGGAGAAGAAGCAGCCGGATCCGCCGGGGTCCGCCTCCGCTCCGCGGAGCGGAGGACAATGGAGGGACCCCCAGTGAAGGAGACCACCGTGGATCAGCCGCGCATGAACGTCGAGTCGTTCAACCTCGACCACCGCACCGTCGCCGCGCCGTACGTGCGCCTCGCCGACGCGAAGACGCTGCCCGGAGGCGACCACCTCGTCAAGTACGACGTGCGCTTCACCCAGCCCAACCGCGGGCACCTCGAGATGCCCACCGTGCACTCGCTCGAGCACCTGTTCGCCGAGAAGTCCCGCAACCACTCCGACCGCGTGATCGACTTCTCGCCGATGGGCTGCCAGACCGGCTTCTACCTGCTCCTCTCGGGCGAGCCCGAGCTCTCCGAGGTGCTCGGCCTGGTCGAGGCGACGCTCCAGGACATCACCGAGGCCGACGAGGTCCCGGCCGCCAACGAGACCCAGTGCGGCTGGGGCGCCAACCACTCCCTCGAGGGGGCGCAGGAGGCGGCGCGCACGTTCCTCGCGCACCGCTCGGAGTGGGAGACGGTCACCGCGTGAGCACGGCGATCGTCCTGGTCGCGATGGACGAGGAGGCCGCGCCGTTCCTCGCCGCCGCGTCCAGCGCCTCCGAGCCGCGCGCCGTCGGCAACGCGCTGCAGTGGGAGCTCGAGCTCGACTCCCGCGCGGTGCTGCTCATCCGCACCGGCATCGGCCTCGTCAACGCGGCCGGCGGTCTCACCGCAGCGATCCTGCGGGAGGGCGGCTCCCGGCCGCTCGTGGTGAGCGCGGGGACCGCCGGCGGCCTGGGCGCCGACGTCCGCGTGGGCGAGGTCGTGATCGGCGCCGAGTACGTGCAGACCGACGCCGATGCGCGGGCGTTCGGCTACGCGCTCGGGCAGGTCCCGGGGATGCCCGCCCGCTACTCCGGGGACAACGCGGCGCTCGCCGCGGAGCTCGAGCTGCTGGAGGGGCCGCCGGTGCGCCGCGGCCTGATCGTCTCGAGCGACGTCTTCGTCTCGAGCGCCCACGTGGACCGCGTGCGGAACGACTTCCCCGGCGCGCTCGCCACCGACATGGAGTCCGTCGCCCTCGCGCAGACGGCGCACGTGCACGGGCTGCCGTTCGTCTCGGTCCGCGGGATCTCGGACCTCTGCGCCCCCGGCGAGTTCGAGGCGCACGTCGACGACGCGGCCGATCGCTCCGTCGCCGTGGTGCGGGCGCTGCTGCGCGGGCTCGGCGACCGGGACTGATGGACGGGCGGCCCTCCGCGACAGCGCGGAAGGGCCGCCCGGCGGTCAGTCGTTGCCGACGTGCTGGTCGCCGGCCTCCTGGGCCTTGTCGACCTGGCCGGCGAACTTCCCGCCGGTCGCGGAGTCGGCGGCGTCGCCCGCCTTGTCGAGTCCCTTGTCGGTCAGCTCCTCGCCCTTGTCGCTGTTCACGGCGTTCTTCGCCTTGTCCGCGAGTCCTCCGAGATCCACCATGGGGTCGTTCCTTCCGTCGATGAGCGCCCGTCGAGCAACGGGCCGCCGCCAGTCTCCGCCGCTCGGCGAGGATCTGCACGGGGTTGCGTCTCACGGCCGCGCCGAGGACGATGCGCCTCCGGCCCGGCCCGTCAGCCCGCTGCGCCGAGCCCCGTCACCGCACCGGCGATCGCCGTCGTCTCCTCGCCGTCCGGCCAGCGCAGCCGCACGCCCGGCTCCGTGACGACGCTCCCCACCGCGGCCGTCGCGGTCCAGGGTGTGCCCATCCTCGACTCCCCCCGCCGGTCGGCGGTGATCATCGCGAAGCCGGGGAAGCAGCCGAGCCAGTCGGCGGTGCCGGCCGCCTCGGGGACGGGGACCGCCGCGAGGTCGATCACCGCTCCTCCTCCGCTGGCCTCGGCGAGCATGCCGACCGTCCCCACCAGCCCGGCCATGCTCACGTCCTTCGCCGCCCTCGGCCGCGCGAGTCCGACGGAGGCGGCCATCGCCCGGAGCTCCTCCGCGCGCCGGGACGACGTCGAGTCCCACTGGGCGCCCGCGAAGCCGGGCCGCCAGCCGCCGCCGAGGTCGGCCGTCAGCGAGAGCTCGTCGCCCGGAGCGGCGGCGCCCGGCACCGGCGCCGCGGTACGGCCGAGACCGGTGACGCTCAGGGCCGCCGGCACTCCGAGCTGGGTGTGCCCGCCGAGCACGGGGACGCCCCAGGCGGCGGAGGCGGCCCGCAGACCGCTCACGATGCGCGCGGCGGCGGCCGCGTCGCGAGCGCCGATCGCGTCCATCAGCCCGATGCCGGTCGCGCCCATCGCGGTGAGGTCGTTGACGTTGACCAGCACCGAGCACCACCCCGCCCACTCCGGGTGGCGCTCCACCATGGACGGGACGATCGCGTCGCAGACGGCGATCAGGTCGCTGCCCGGGACCGGTGCTCCGTCGTCGCCGACGAAGCCGGCCCCACCGAGGCCCCCCTCGGCCGCCAGCGGAGCCAGAAGGGCGCCGAGGGCCGCCTTGGCCGCGGTGGCCGCCCGGTCGAGCCGGTCGACCGGCCAGCGCATCCGGGCGTGCTCGACTCGGGCGACGGTGCTCGTGCCGATCCTCCGCCAGCCGAGCCGCCGGAACAGCACCTCGTTGCGCAGCTGCACCGAGGCCTCGAAGCGGAGCACCCCGCGCGCCTCCGCCTCCGCGCAGGCCGCGCGCACGAGGGCGGCACCGATCCCGGAGCCGCCCCGCGCCTCGCGCGCCACCACCAGGCGGCTGCCGGTCCACCAGCCCAGATCGCGTCCGCCGCCGACAGGCGCGATCCGGACCCCGCCGAGCACCGCGCCGTCCGGAGCCACCGCGACGAGCACCACCGAGCGCGGATCGTCGTCGGCGTCGTCGTGGTCGTCGCCCGCGAACAGCCCCTGCTCGGCGACGAAGACCTCGCGCCGCAGGGCCCGGTGCGCGGCGAGCTCGCGCTCCTCCGCCCGCACCACCGTGAACGCAGGCGCGACCCGAACACCCTCGAGGATCGAGAGCTCCACCATCAGGCGCCGGCCGTCTTCAGGACGCCGCAGGCCCCGCACGCCGCGCAGCCCGCACTCTGGCCGCTGCTCAGCATCCCGGCCTCGATCAGGAGCGCGGCGACCTCGGCGCTGACCCGCTCCAGCAGTGACCCGGCCGGCGGGAGCACGTGGTCGACCTCGGTCGCCAGGGTCCCGCGCAGCGGACGGAAGGGCACCACGAAGGGGTAGACCCCCATCCCGATCAGCTCGCGGGCGCTCGTGACCAGCTCGTCCGGGTCCTCGCCGAGGCCCACCAGGAGGTAGGTCGAGACCTGGTTGCGGCCGAAGATCCGCACTGCCTCGCGCCACGCCCAGCGGTACTCGTCCAGGCTGACCCGCGCCTTGCCCGGGGTCCAGCGCTGCCGCACCGCGTCGTCCATCGACTCCACGTGGATGCCGATCGAGACGGCGCCCGCGTCCTTCAGCGCCTGCAGCGCCGAGACGTCGGAGGGCGGCTCGCACTGCACCTGGATCGGCAGCCCGGGGACCGCCGCGAGCACCGCGCGGACGCAGCGCGCGAGGTGGGCCGCTCCGCGGTCGCGGCCCTTGGAGGTGCCGGTGGTCATCACCATCTGGCGCACGCCGTCGAGGCGGACCGCCGCCTCCGCGACCTCGGCGAGCTGGGCCGGGGTCTTGACCGCGATGGTCGCACCGGCTTCGAGCGAGGCCTCGATCGCGCAGAAGCGGCAGCGCTCCGCCTCGTCGTAGCGCATGCAGGTCTGGACGACGGTGGTCGCGAGGATGTCACGGCCGTGCAGCCGGGCGATCTTCTCGTAGGAGACGCCGTCGGCGGTGTCGAGATCGTAGAAGCGCGGGCGGCGGACGGGAGTCACGTCCAGGCCGATGTCGGCGCCCTCGAGCAGGAGGCGGTTCCCGCTCACCACGTAGGGGCTGTCGGGGTTCACCGGGATCGCGGCGCCCAGGCCGCCGAGCATCACGTGCCCGTCGTCGCTCGGGCCGGCGCCGGCCTCGCGGTGCACCGGTGCCTCGACGCGGATGCCCTGCAGGGCGATGTCGACGCGAGTGCGGAGGGCGGAGGGGCCGGTGCGGCGGATCCCGGTCGAGTGCGCCCCTCCCGGGGAGTGCGCCCCGCCGACCGGGTGCGGGCCGGCGGCCGGGTGCGCCGCACCGGTTGCCGGCGGCGAGGACGCGGGGGAGGGACTGCGGAGATCGGTCACGAGGACTCCTTCGTGGCACCGCGGAGCGGGCCGGACGGGCCGCGCACAGCGGCGGCCGGGATGTCGGTGCGGTCGTCTCACCCCCCAGTCAAGGCGCCTCGTGTTTCGCCCTCGTGACGGGAGGAACGCGGTCTCGTTACGGATCCGCCGTCACGGGAGCTTCTTCCGGTGGAAACCACTCCGAAACATCCCGGCCGTTGACTGGACGCGTTCCACTCCGCACCACTGCTCCACCCCGGCGGACGTCGTCCCGCGTCGTCTCAGCGCATCCCGCCGGAGCCATGCACTCGCACGCCGCTTCGGCGGACCGACACCAGGAGGAACCATGTCCGTCTCCCAGGAGATCGAAGACCAGGTCAGCGCCAACATCGAGATGTCGCGCTCCGAGATCGCCCACCCGGCGCTCCCGAAGGGCAGCAACCTCTACGGCTCCACCAAGGTCTTCCCCGACTACCAGGCCGAGCCCGGGGAGTCGTACCTGACCCTCGTGCACGGCATCGCCCACGAGTCCTCGGTCAGCTTCGTCGCAGTGCTCCAGGCCACCCGCGCGGCGCGGAAGGGCTACGAGTCCGCGCTCTACTTCTACGGGCCCGGCACCATCAACGCGATGGCCACCCGCGGCTTCCCGACGGTCGGCGACTCCGGATTCCCCGGCGAGCAGAACCTCAACAACGCCATCGAGACCTTCATCCAGGAGGGGAACCGCGTCTTCGTCTGCCGGTTCGGCATGGCGCTCCACGGCCTCCGCGAGGAGGACCTGATCGAGGGCTGCATCCCCTGCCACCCGCTCGACGTGCAGGACGCGCTCATCCACTACGCCCGCAAGGGCGCGATCATCAACTCCACCTACAACCTGTAGGCGATCGCGATGACCCTCGTCGGATCGGTCGCGGCGAACTTCACCCGCGACCTGGATCAGAACTACGCGCTCATCGCCTCCCTGGCCGAGGAGGCCCGCGAGAGGGGAGTGCGCTTCCTGGTGCTCCCCGAGGCCGCGATCGGCGGCTACCTCTCCTCGCTCGGCAACCACGGCGACACGGTCGCCACCACCCGCCGCTCCCTCCCGCCGGCGGTGCGCCTGGACGGGCCGGAGCTGCGGCGGGTGCAGGAGATCGTCGGCGACCTGGTGGTGGCGATCGGCTTCTGCGAGCTCGACGACGACGGCGAGACCCGCTACAACGCGGCCGCGCTCCTGGACGGCGGGCAGGTCTACGGCAGCTACCGGAAGGTGCACCAGCCGCTGGGCGAGCACCTCTCGTACTCGCCGGGCCCGGGCTACGGCACCTTCGAGACGCCGGTCGGCCGGGTGGGCCTGCAGATCTGCTACGACAAGGCGTTCCCCGAGGCGGCGCGGTCGATGGCGCTGGACGGCGCCGAGATCATCGCCTCGCTCTCGGCGTGGCCGGCCGCTCGGACGGCGACGGCCGAGAACCTGCAGGAGGACCGCTGGACGTACCGGTTCAATCAGTTCGACATCGCCCGCGCCCTCGACAACCAGGTGTTCTGGCTCGCCTCGAACCAGTCGGGGACCTTCGGCTCGCTCCGCTACGTCGGGAACGCGAAGGTCGTCGATCCCGGCGGCAACGTGCTCGCGACGACGCTGCTCGGAGCAGGCATGGCCGTCGCCGACATCGACGTGTGCGGCGCCTTCGAGGCGATGCGCGGCGGGATGTTCCACCTGCGCGACCGGCGGCCCGGCGCCTACGACATCGACCGGGTCTGGAACGGAGGACTCGTCCATGCCTGAGATGACCTTCCACGTCCGCTGGCCGGACGGCTCGGAGGAGCGCTGCTACTCGCCGAGCCTGGTCGTGCACGAGTTCCTCGGGACCGGGACCGCCTATTCGCTCGAGGACTTCGTCGCCCGTTCGAGTGAGGCGCTGCGCATCGCGTCGGACCGGGTGCGGGAGCGGTTCGGGTTCGCCTGCACCTCCGCGATGCAGCAGGAGTCCGACATCCTCCGCACGGCGCAGCGCTTCGAGGGCGGCACGGTCAGGGTGCTCGCGATGGAGCCGCCCGCTCCGGCCGGGCAGCGGGTGCGGCCGTGAGCGCCGCTATCGAGCCCGGGCGCCACGTCGAGGTCGCGGTGGTCGGAGGCGGGCAGGCCGGGCTCTCGATCAGCCGGCACCTGGTCGACGACGGCATCGAGCACGTCGTGCTCGAGCGCGCGACCATCGGCCACGACTGGATCGACCGCCGCTGGGACGCCTTCACCCTCGTCACGCCGAACTGGCAGTGCCGCCTCCCCGGGTACCCTTACGACGGGCCGGACCCGGACGGATTCATGACGCGCGACGAGGTGCACGCGTGGGTGCGCCGCTACGCGCAGAGCTTCGACGCCCCCGTGGTCGAGGGCGTGGAGGTGAGCCGGCTCCGCGAGCGCGCCGGGGGAGGGTTCGAGCTGATCACGAGCGCGGGCGCGATCACGGCCGACCAGGTCGTCGTGGCGACCGGCGGCTACCACCGCCCGGTCCTCCCCGCCGTCGCCGCGCGGCTGCCGTCGGACGTGCTGCAGCTCCACTCCGCCGACTACCGCTCGCCGGAGGCGCTCCCGGCCGGCGGCGTGCTCGTCGTCGGCTCCGGGCAGTCGGGCGCGCAGATCGCCGAGGACCTCTTCCTCGCCGGGCGCGAGGTCCACCTCGCCCTCGGCAGCGCGCCGCGGGTGGCGCGCTTCTACCGGGGCCGCGACTGCGTCGCCTGGCTCCAGGACATGGGCGTGTACGACGTGCCCGTCCACGCGCAGGTCGGCGGGCTCACCAAGCGGGAGTCGACCAACCACTACGTGACGGGGCGCGGGGGCGGGCGGGACATCGACCTGCGCGCCTTCGCCCGCGACGGGATGCACCTCTACGGCCGACTGGCCGGGGTGGAGGGGTCCCGGCTGCGCTTCGCCCCCACGGCGGAGGCGTCGCTCGACTACGCGGACTCGGTCGCGGAGTCGATCAAGGACGACATCGACCGCTACATCGCGGCGCACGGCATCGACGCTCCCGAGGAGGACCGCTGCCGTCCGGTCTGGCGGCCGGAGTCCGAGGCGACCGGGCTCGACCTCGCGCGCATCGGCAGCGTCGTCTGGGCGGTCGGGTTCCGCTCCGACTATCGCTGGGTCGAGATCGGCGTGTTCGACGGCGCCGGCCATCCCACCCACCAGCGCGGAGTGACGAGCGTGCCGGGCCTGTCGTTCCTCGGGCTGCCGTGGCTGCACACCTGGGGGTCCGGCCGCTTCGAGGCGATCGCCCGCGATGCGGGGCACCTGGCGGAGGAGGTCCGGCGAGTGCGCGAGGCGGGGCGCTTCGCTCGGGAGCGCGAGCCGGATCTCGCCGGATAGCCTCCTCGCATGACGGAGACGGTGATGGGTGCGGTCGCAGCGCACTTCGGTCGCGACATCGACCGCACCCTCGCCAAGCTCGCCGGCATCATCGCTCACGCCCGCGAGCGCTCGGTCGACCTGCTCGTGCTCCCGGACGCGACCCTCGGCGGCTACCTGCTCGACCTCCAGCACCCCGGGCCGGACCTGCCGCCGAGCCTCGAGCTCGATGGGCCGGAGGTCGCCCGCGTGGCCGAGCTGGCGGGCGATCTCACCGTGTGCTTCGGGATCGCGGAGCGCGCGCTCGAGGGCGGTCGCGAGGTCCGCTACGACACCGCGGTCTGCGTGCACGGCGGGCGCTTGATCGGCACGCACCGCAAGGTCCACCTGCCGCTGGGCGAGTCCGAGGCGTACCTGCCGGGTCGCGGCTTCGCCGCCTTCGACTCGCCGATCGGGAGGATGGGGATGCTGATCGACTTCGACAAGACCTTCCCGGAGTCCTCGCGCTCGCTGGCCCTCGACGGCGCGGAGGTGCTGGCCTGCCTCAGCGCGTGGCCCGCGAGCGTGACCGACCGCTCCGATCGGATCCGCAACGACCGCCAGGCCCACCTGTTCGATCTCTACGACTGCGCCCGCGCCGCCGAGAACCAGGTCTACCTCGTCTCCTCGAACCAGACCGGCGTGCTCGGCGGCCTGCGGTTCCTCGGGCAGGCGAAGGTCGTGGATCCGGCGGGAGAGATCATCGCGAAGACCTGGGCGAAGGGCGGGCTCGCGCTCGCCTCCGCTGACGTCGCCGGCTCCGTCGCCCGCGCCCGCCGCACGATGCACCACCTCCGCGACCGCGCGGAGCACGCCTACCGGAGCTGAGATGCGGATCTGCCTGCTGACCTACTCCACCCGGCCGCGCGGCGGGGTGGTGCACACCCTCGCCCTCGCCGAGGCGCTCGCGCGCGCCGGACACGACGTCACGGTGCGCACGCTCGCCCGGGGCGGCGACGACTCCTTCTTCCGCCCCGTCGATCCGTGCGTGACCGTGCGGGTGGTGCCCTTTCCGCACCGCGAGGGCGAGCCGGTCGGCGCCCGCATCGTCCGGTCCATCGCCGCGATGGCCGAGGCCCTGCGGGGCGAGGACGCCCCGGCCGTCCACGCGCAGGACTGCATCTCGGCCAACGCGGCGCTCGCCGCCGGACTCGCGCCGATCCGCACGATCCACCACCTGGACGACTTCACCACCCCGGAGCTGCGCGCCTGCCACGACCGCGCCGTCCGGCTCCCCCTGACCCGGCTGTGCGTGTCCG
The DNA here is from genome assembly GCF_002932775.1 of Rathayibacter sp. AY1B8. Classification (NCBI taxonomy): domain Bacteria; kingdom Bacillati; phylum Actinomycetota; class Actinomycetes; order Micrococcales; family Microbacteriaceae; genus Rathayibacter; species Rathayibacter sp. AY1B8. The sequence continues at coordinate 173,259 of NZ_PSWJ01000003.1, forward strand.
CTGCGGTCGCCGAGGAGGTGCGCGCCGGCTGGGGGCTGCTGCCCGACGTGATCCCGAACGGTGTCGACGCGGCGCGGTTCGCGGCCGCCGTCGACGATCCGCTGACCGGGGGGTGGCGGGCCGAGCTCGGCCCGTACCTCCTCGCCCTCGGCGGCATCGAGCCGCGGAAGGGCAGCATCGAGCTGCTCGAGGCGTGGGCTCTGCTGCGCGAGCGCGGCCACGACGTCGCGCTGGTGTTCGGCGGCGGCGAGACCCTGTTCGACTACCGCGAGTACCGGGCCGCCTTCGACCGGAGGGCGGCCGAGCTCGGGATCGCTCCGGTGATCCTCGGCACCGTTCCGGAGGAGAGGCTCGCTCCGCTCGTCGCCGGCGCCTCCGCGCTGGGCTTCGTCTCGGTGAAGGAGGGGTTCGGGCTGGCGGCGATGGAGGCGCTCGCCGCGGGGGTGCCGGTCGTGGCGCGGGAGCTGCCGGTGATCCACGAGGTGTTCGGGGACGCGGTCCGCTACGGGCGGGACCCCGCCTCCTTCGCCGACGCGCTGGAGGAGGCCCTGACGCTGCCCTCGCCGGACGGCCGGGCCCTGGCCGCCTCGCACTCCTGGGACGACGTCGCGGCCGCGCATCTGCGGTTCTACGAGCGGGTGCTCGACGGCTCGGTTCAGAGCTCAGGAGGAACTCCTCCGGACGGGCCGGGATCCGCGCGAGCAGGCGTGCCCGGATGACTCCGTCCTGCCGCCTGGACACGATCGGGCGCCGCCGGTGACCCGCCGGTCGATCTCGCGCATCGTCACCGGTCTCGCCGACGCCGATCCCGACCGGATCGTCGCCGTGGCCGACGAGGGCGCGCTGACGGCGGGGGAGCTCGACCGCGAGAGCACCCGCCTCGCCCGCGCCTACCGCGATCTCGGCGTCCGGTCCGACGACCTCGTCACCGTCTCGCTCTCGAACTCGCTGGACGCGCTCGTCGTCTGCGCGGCGGTCTGGAAGGCGGGCGCCGTGCCGCAGCCGGTCTCGACCGGGCTGTCGGCGGCGGAGCGCGCCGAGGTGGAGCGGATCGCGCGGCCGGCGCTCGTCATCGGCGCGCCCTCCTCCTCCGCTGTCCCGTGGCGCGCGGGCGACTGGCGGCCCGGGCCGGAGGTGCCGGCCGGCTCGCTCGAGGACCGGTGGGCCTCGTCCTGGAAGGCGCCCACCTCCTCCGGCAGCACGGGGCGGCCGAAGGTGGTGCTGGCCGCGGGCCCGGCGCTGCTGGATCCGGACGCGCCGGTCGCGCCGTTCCTGCCGCGCGAGGGCGTGCAGCTGGTGAGCGGCCCGCTGATGCACTCGGCGACCTTCACCTACGCCTTCCGCGGGCTGATGACCGGGCAGCGCCTGGTGCTGCTGCCGCGGTTCGACGCCGCCCGGGTCCTCGCGGCGATCGAGGAGCACCGCGTCACCTGGACCCTGCTCGTCCCGACCACGATCCGCCGCCTGCTGGCTGCGCCCGAGCGGTCGGGGGCGGACGTGTCCTCGCTCGCGACGGTGCTGCACCTCGGAGCGCCCTGCGCGCCCGCCGACAAGCGGGCGCTGATCGGCTGGCTCGGCCCGGAGCGGGTGGTCGAGGTCTATGCGGGCAGCGAGTCGAACGGACTGACGATGATCACGGGCCGGGAGTGGCTGGAGCACCCGGGCAGTGTCGGACGGCCGATCAGCGGGACGACCCTGCGCATCCTGCGGGAGGACGGCACGGAGGCTCCGACCGGCGAGCTCGGCCGCATCTGGCTGCACCGCGGCGAGGCCCCCGCCTACCGCTACCTCGGCGCGGGCTCGCGGCGGACGGAGGAGGGCTGGGACACCCTCGGCGACGTCGGCCGCGTCGACGGGGACGGGTGGCTCTGGGTGGTCGACCGCGCCGACGATCTGATCCTCCGGGGCGGAGCGAGCGTCTGGCCGGCCGAGGTCGAGCGGGTGCTGGAGGCCCTGCCCGGAGTCCGCGGGGCGGTCGCCTTCGGCGTGCCGGACACGGAGCTGGGGCAGGCGGTGGAGGCGGTCGTCGACGTGGGCGACGCGGGCGTGGACCCGGCCGGTCTGCTCGCTCGGGCGAACGCCGAGCTGGGCGCTGAGCGGCGCCTCCGGGCCCTCCGGATCGTGCACGAGCCCGTTCGGAGCGACGCGGGCAAGGTCCGTCGCTCCGCGCTCGCCCCCGTGGCGCAGACGCTCGGGACCCACCGTTCCGCCGGCACCCCGGATGGGCCAGAGTAGGCCCTGCGCCCCCGCGCACCGACCCCAGGGAGACCCGATGAAGTACATGCTGATCATGCGCGCGACCGATGCGGCGAAGGAGGCATACGCCTCGATCCCGTTCGACGAGATCATCACCCGGATGGGGCAGTACAACGAGGCGATGATCGAGGCGGGCGTGCTGCTCTCGGGCGACGGCCTGGCCGACGACATCGCCTCCTCCGGCTTCGTGGTCGACTTCTCCTCCGAGCCGCCGACCGTCGTCGACGGCGCCTACGGCCCGACCGAGTCGCTCTTCAACGGCTTCTGGATCATCGGGGTCGACTCGAAGGAGCAGGCCCGCGAGTGGGCGCTGCGCTGCCCGCTGGTGCCCGGCAACCGCCTCGAGGTGCGCCGGATCACCGACGAGAGCGACTTCGCGGAGTTCGCCGACAACGAGTACGTGCAGAAGGAGGCCGGCTGGCGCGAGGACGAGGCGGCGCGGGCCTCCGGGGACTGACGCGGCGGCGGGCGTCACGCCTCCGTGACGACGCCCGCCTCGACGTGCCAGTGCCGCGTCAGCTGCACCGTCTCGAGCATCCGCCGGTCGTGGGTGACCAGCAGCAGCGTGCCCTCGTACGCCTCGAGCGCCTCCTCCAGCTGCTCGATGGCGACGAGGTCGAGGTGGTTGGTCGGCTCGTCGAGCACCAGGAGGTTCGTGCCGCGGGCCTGGAGGAGCGCCAGGGCGGCCCGCGTCCGCTCGCCCGGCGAGAGCTCGCCGACGCGGCGGCCGACGTGGTCGGCCTTCAGCCCGAATTTCGCCAGCAGGGTGCGGACCTCGGCGGTCGGCCACTCGGGCACCAGCGCCTCGAACGCGTCCGCGAGCGGCACCTCAGCGGCGAGCATCCCGCGGGCCTGATCGATCTCGCCGATCGCCACGCTCGCTCCGAGGGAGGCGCCGCCCTCCTCCGGCTCGGCGCGGCCGAGGAGGAGCGACAGCAGCGTCGACTTGCCGGCGCCGTTGGGCCCGGTGATGCCGATCCGGTCGCCCGCGTCGACCTGGAGCGACACCGGCCCGAGCGTGAAGGCGCCGCGGCGGGCGACCGCGCCGTTCAGCGTCGAGACGACCGAGCTCGAGCGCGGGGCGCTGCCGATCGTGAAGGCGAGCTGCCACTCCTTGCGCGGCTCCTCGACCTCCTCGAGCCGCGCGATCCGGCTCTCCATCTGGCGCACCTTCTGCGCCTGCTTCTCGCTCGACTCCGCCGAGGCCTTGCGGCGGATCTTGTCGTTGTCGGGGGCCTTCTTCATCGCGTTGCGCACGCCCTGGCTCGACCACTCCCGCTGGGTGCGGGCGCGGGAGACCAGGTCGGCCTTCTGCTCGGCGAAGTCCTCGTACTTCTCGCGGCGCTGGCGGCGCGCGGTCTCGCGCTCCTCCAGGAACGCGTCGTAGCCACCTCCGTAGACCCGGTTGGTGCCCTGCGCGAGATCGAGCTCGAGCACGCGGGTGACGCTGCGGGCGAGGAACTCGCGATCGTGGCTCACGAGGACCGCGCCGCCGCGGAGCCCGCGGACGAAGGCCTCCAGGCGCTCCAGGCCGTCGAGGTCGAGGTCGTTGGTCGGCTCGTCGAGCAGCACCACGTCGAAGCGCGAGAGCAGCAGTGCCGCGAGGCCGACCCGCGCCGCCTGCCCGCCGGAGAGGGAGGTCATCGTCGAGGAGGCGGCCGCGGCGCCGAGCGACAGGCCCAGGTCGGCCAGGACGACCGGGGTGCGCTCGTCGAGGTCGGCCGCGCCGCTCGCGAGCCAGCGGTCGAGAGCGAGGGCGTACCGGTCCGCGATCGAGCCGTCGGGATCGGGGTCGGCCAGGGCGGCGGCGGCGGCGTCGAGCTCGGCGGAGGCCTCGGCGCAGCCGGTGCGGCGCGCGATGTAGCCGGCGACGGTCTCGCCCTCGCGGCGCTCGTGCTCCTGCGGCAGCCAGCCGACGAAGGCGTCGCCCGGCGAGAGCACGACGGAGCCCTCGAGCGGAGCCGTCTCGCCCGCGAGGATGCGCAGGAGCGTCGACTTGCCGGCTCCGTTCGCCCCGACGACGCCCACCACGTCCCCGGGGGCGACCGTCAGGTCGAGTCCGTCGAACAGGGTGCGGTGCGCATAGCCTCCGGAGAGGCCCTTGGCGACGAGGGTGGCGGTCACCGGTCCAGCGTAGGCGCGGGCGACTCGCTAGACGGCCTGGTGATCAGCCGGTCTAGGATGTTCGGATGAGCGACACGAGCCTGCGGAGCGGCGCCGGGTACTGGTACCCGGACGAGTCGTCCACCCGCCGCGCTGTCGAGGTGCTGAGCGCCATGCGCACGTACCGCGTCTCCGAGGTCTCGATGCGCCGCCGCACGCGCGAGCGGATGGCGATGGGCGAGACGGACCTGATCGCCATCCAGTACCTGCTCCGCCAGCAGCGCAAGGGCGAGCTGGTGACCGGCAAGGACCTGGCCTCGCACCTCTCCATCTCGTCCGCGTCGACCACGGTCCTCATCGACCGCCTGGTCCGCAGCGGCCACCTCGTGCGCAAGCCCAACCCGACCGACCGGCGCGGGATCGTCGTGGAGGCGACCGTCGACAGCGACGACGAGGTGCGCGCCACGCTCCAGGAGATGCACCGCCGGATGCTCGAGATCGCCGAGGACCTGGACGCACCCGAGGCCGAGGTCGTCGTCAACTTCCTCCGCCGGATGAGCGCGGCCGTCGACGAGATCGACTCGGAGCACGGCGACGGGCACGATACGGACGAAGCGGACGACGCGGAACCCTCCGCAGCCAAATAGCTAGACGGACTAGTAATAAGCCGAGGGGCCTATAGTCTGGCGGCATGGGTCAATTCCTCTACGGCACTCCTCCCGCCGTCATCGAGATCGAGGACCGGACCCTGGCCCACCTCCAGATCGTGATCTACGCGAAGTTCCGCCGCGACGAGCGCTTCAGCCTCACCCTCGACTCGATGCCCGAGGGCGCGCGGGGCCGCCACTCCTTCTGGATGAACCCGAACATCGCCCTGCAGTTCCACTTCGCGGGGAGCCGGCAGCCGACGATCAACCCGACCTGGGTCGAGCTCCTGATGGACGCGGCGAACAGCGGCGGCGGGCTGCGCCTGCTCACCGAGCCCCCGTCCTGACCCGGTCCCGGTGAGGCCGACCCGGCCCCGGCGACCGCGGAGCTCCCTGCACGACGGTGGATCAGCAGCACCGGCCTCCTGCGACAGCGCACGTGCCCCCGGCCGCCCCGTCTCCTAGGGTGGAGCGGGCGCCGCGGGGCGTGCGGAGGGCGGGGGACATGCGCAGGACGGTCATCGGAGCAACGGCACTGGCCGGTGTGCTCGCGCTCGCGGGGTGCTCGGCGCCCGCTCCGGCTCCGACGGTGACGGTCACCGTGTTCGCCACGGCGACGCCGACTCCGGTACCGGACCCGACCGTCACGGCGGCGCTCCCGCAGGCGACGGCCACGGTCTTCGCGCCGGTCCCCGAGGCGACGGTCACCTTCACGCCGAACGCGACACCGGACATCCCCGAGACCGCCTTCGCGGTCGACAACGGCGCGGTTCCCGGGGCGAACGGCGAGCCGACCCGCGACGGGGAGGGGGACATCGTGAGCTACACCGTGGTGCAGGGCGACACGTTCTTCGACATCGCGCAGCGCTTCGGGATCCCGGTGCAGCAGCTGCTCCGGATGAACCCGACGATCGCCGGAGCCGGCGAGGCGGTCTACATCAATGCAGTCATCAACCTCGACGCGAGCACGCTGGGCTGAGCGGAGCGGCGAGCCGCGGAGGCGGCCGCCCGGAGCGACCCGGCTACTGCGACTTCGGCAGGACGTGGAACGCGACGGCGAGCGATCCCGAGATCATCAGGATGCCGCCGACGAAGAGGAATCCGGCGATGTCGGGCAGCAGGAACGAGTTGCCGAGAACGAGGATCCCGCCGAGGAACAGCACGAACGAGAGGACGACGCCCAGACCAGTCATGCCCTCATCGTACGCAGGTCACGGGAGCAGGAGGTCCGCGAGCTCCTCGGCGCCGGACACCAGCGCGATCGTCCCGACCGCCTCGAGCGGCGATCCGTAGCCCCACTCGACCATGATCGTCGGCACGCCGTGGGCGGCGGCGCCCTGCACGTCGTGCTCGCGGTCGCCCACCATCACCGGCGCCGAGAGGTCGACGCCGAGCTCGCGGAGCCGGCGCAGCGCCTCCTCCACGACGTCGGCCTTGGCGCTGCGGACCTCGTCCTCGGAGGCGCCGCAGATCACCGTGAAGTACTGCGCCAGTCCGTAGTGCTCGAGGATGCGCGTGGCCGCCGACTCCGGCTTGGAGGTCGCGAGCGAGAGCGGCACGCCGGCCTCGGCGATGCGCGCGAGCACCTCGGGCAGCCCCGGGTAGACCGAGGAGTCGAACAGCCCGCCCGCGTTGTAGCGGCGGCGGTAGACCACGAGCGCGGCCTGCGCCTCCTCGACGGTCATCCCGCCGAGCTCGCGGAACGCCTCGAGCAGCGGAGGGCCGACGTAGGCCAGCAGCTCGGCCGGAGCGGGCACGGGGCGGCCCAGCTCGACGAAGGTCTCGACGAGGGTGCCGGTGATGCCGGGGGCCGAGTCGGTGATCGTGCCGTCGAGGTCGAACAGGATGCAGGACCAGGTGCCGGCTCGCGCGTCGAGGCCGGTGGCGGCGAGGGTCGTGTCGGACATGGCGGGCTCCTGACCTCGGAGGACGGGGTGACGCCGGCGCTGCCCCGCCGGGGGCCACACTCTACGGCCGTTCGGCGTCCAGAGCCCGTTCGACGAACGAACGGGTGACGACCTGGGCGATCGAGCCGGGGTCGAGCTGCACGGCGACGAAGTCGGCGGTGCGGATCAGCGCGAAGGCCTCGCGTCCGGGGAGGACCAGCATCTGCACCCGCGGATGCTGCTGCCGGGGGACCGCGGTGCGCACCTCGTCCGTGGAGGTGAACAGCGGCAGGACCTGCTCCCCGGTGGTCGTCGCGACGGTGCGGACGTGCGGCACGCCTCCGGGCTGGGAGCCCGTGACGTCGACCACGAGGGAGCCGTCGAGGCAGGCCTCGAGCAGCCGGTCGACGGCCTCGGCGGTGGGAGCGGCGACGAGCGCCTCCAGTGCTTCCCGAGCCTCCGCATTGCGGTACGGACCGGGTCGCGCCGGGCGTGCAGGGGGTCCGCCTCGTCGTGCCATGGCTCCACGCTAACGAAGACCGGGGCGTGATCGGAATCGCCGGGACCGGTTCCCGGGAATGCGCGCGATCGGTGTCCGGAATCGTTACGGCCGTCTGCGGACACCGTGTCCTCTATTCGACGGCTGGTGGCGAACAGCTCGATTCAGCCGTGATTGCCTCCGCTTATCCTGAACATTCCCCTCGACATGGCGCGAGAAAGGGACGAATGGCGCCATTCATGGCGCACTCGATTGTGAAAGGGGGTAATGTCTCTCCCGGTCCGGGTCGAGACAGTCCGGTCCCGCGAACTCCAGGAGGAAAAGTGGCCCAGAAGATCACGCTTGTCGACGATATCGACGGAACCCTTATCGATTCCGGTGACGGCGGTACCGTCCGCTTCAGCATCGAGGGCGCCAACTACGAGATCGATCTCGGCCCCGACAACATCGCCGAGCTCCACTCGGCGCTCGAGAAGTTCGTCTCGAGCGCCCGCCGTGTCGGCTCGCGCCCCGCGGCCGCCACGAGCGTCGCGACCGCCTCCAAGAGCGACCCCAAGCAGCTCAAGGCCATCCGCGAGTGGGCGAACGCCAACGGCCACCCCGTCTCCGACCGCGGACGCATCCCCTCCGAGGTCCAGGCCGCCTACCAGGCCGCCCACAAGTAGCGGCCGCCGGGCTCTCGGCCCGGTGAGACGCCGCATTCCCGGGCCTCGCGCCCGGTGAGCGGAAGGCCCCCGTGATCCGATCGCGGGGGCCTTCGCCGTGCCTGTCGCCGCGCCTGTCAGAACAGGCGGGTGTGGGAGTCGTCGGTGCCGCGCATGGCCTCGTAGTCGAGCACCACGCAGCGGATTCCGCGGTCCTCGGCGAGAGTCCGCGCCTGCGGCTTGATCTCCTGAGCGGCGAAGACTCCCGTCACCGGGAAGAGGTGCGGATCGCGATTCATCAGCTCGAGATAGCGGGTGAGCTGCTCCACTCCGTCGATCTCGCCGCGGCGCTTGATCTCGACGGCGACGGCGGCTCCCGAGGAATCGCGGGCGAGGATGTCGACCGGGCCGATCGCGGTCATGTACTCGCGCCGGACGAGAGTGTGCCCCTCTCCGAGGAGGCCGATCTGCTCAGCGAGAAGGCGCTGGAGATGCGACTCCACTCCGTCCTTCACGAGTCCCGGATCGACGCCGAGCTCGTGCGCCGAATCGTGCAGCACCTCGTGGATCGAGACGACGAGAGCGTCGCCGGTCTTGCGGTGCGCGACGGTCCACTGTTGCGTCACTCCCGCGGCGCGCGCCTCCTCGTCGGGCTCGCCCGTGATCAGCGTGCAGGGCGGGCTCATCCAGTTCAGCGGCTTGTAGGAGCCGCCGTCGGAGTGGATGAGGACGCTCCCGTCGGCCTTGACGAGCAGGAGGCGGGTGGCGAGCGGGAGGTGGGCGCTGAGACGGCCGGTGTAGTCGACGGAGCAGCGCGCGATGACGAGACGCACCCGTCGAGGATAGACGGCGCGGCTCCGGCGGGCTCCCGGCTCAGCGCGCGGCGACGGGAGGCCGGCGGCCGAGCGGAGGAGCGGGCGGCGGCACCGAGAGCGAGGCGCGCAGCGCGACCGCGAACTCGGCCGGCGCCTCCGCCCACGGGTGGTGGCCGCTCGACTCGATGACGGCCAGGCTCGCCTGCGGCAGGAGCGCGGTGAGCGCCTCCAGAGCGGCGACGCCCGTCACCGGATCGTCCTCGCCGCCGAGGACGACCGCGGGGCAGTCGAGGCGCTGCAGAGCGTCGCGGATCGCCGCGGTGTCGTCGGAGCCGGCGGGAGTCGTGGGACCGGCAGCCCGGTCGTCGATCCCGAGCCAGGCGGTGCCGGGGGCGATCAGGAGCAGGTGGGCGACGCGCTCGGGCGCGCCCACGGCGGCGAGCAGGACGGCGCGGCAGCCGGAGTCGTGCGCGGCGAGATCGAGCTCGTCGACGCCGAGGTGGCGGCGGAGGTCCTCCACGTCGGCGGCCGTCGTGGCCGGGGGAGCGGGAGGCAGCTCCGCGGAGCCGCCCACTCCGCGCGGGTGCAGCACGAGGACGCGGCGCGTGCAGGCGATCGAGGCGAACGAGCCGAGGTAGGAGGGGTGGCGCTCCGGCTCACCGGGGACGACTACCAGGGGCCGCCCCTGACCGGCTCCGTGCTCGTCGACGTGGAGCAGGGCGCCGTCGCGCGCTCGGTACCGCATCCGCTCCCCCTCCACCGCCGTCCTGGGAAGCCTAGGGGGAGGCGCGCCGGGGCGCCCGGGCCCCACGGGGGCTTGCGGAGGCGCGTGGAGCGGGGCGGTCAGCTCCGCCGGCTGCGGGCGGCGGGGGAGGCGAGCCCGGCCACGACCACCAGGGCCAGCACCAGGAAGAGGGCGTTCAGCAGTCCGTAGTGCTCGCCGAGGAAGCCGATCGCCGGCGGTCCGACCAGGAACGCGACGTAGCCGAGCATCGCCACCGCGCTGACGCGGGCGGCCGAGTGCGGCCCCTCCGCCGCGGCCGACATGCCCACCGGGAAGCCGAGCGAGCAGCCCAGACCCCAGGCGACCGCGCCGACGACGACGAGCGCGTCGACCGGGGCGAGGATGAACAGCAGGATGCCGACGATCGCGAGCCCGGCGGAGGCGCGCAGCACCGGGACGCGGCCGAAGCGGTCGAGCACGGGCCCGCCGATCACGCGTCCGACGGTCATGGCGGCGACGAACACGCCGAACACGACGGCGGCGGTCGTCTTGTCGGTGCCGTGGCCGTCGACCATCGCCAGGGTCAGCCAGTCGTTCGCGGAGCCCTCGGCGAAGGCCATGCCCAGCATGATCAGGCCGATGAGGACGAGGCGGCCGTCGCGCCAGACGCCGAGGGAGGCGGCGACGCGCTCGCGGACCGGCGGCTTCACCGTGGTCGCCGCGCCGGAGGTGTCGAGCTCCTCGCGGACCGGGACGAAGCGGATCGCGATCACCGCGGTCACAACGATCACCACGGCGATCGCGCCGAGGTGGACGGCGACGGGCACGGCCAGGGCGGAGGCGCCCGCGCCGATCAGCGCGCCGGCCACGGTGCCGAGGCTGAAGAAGGCGTGGAACAGCGGCAGGAGCGTCTTGCCGAAGGCCTTCTCGTTGGCCGCTCCCTCGACGTTCATCATCACGTCGACCGCTCCGTTGCCGAAGCCGAGCATCGCCATGCCGGCGAAGGCCGCGGGGAGGACGCCGATGACGTCGGCCGAGACACCCAGCACCGCGAGGCCCGCCGCCGAGACGGTGAGGCCGAGCGCCATGCCGCGCCGGGCGCCGATCGCGCCCATGACCGGCGTCGAGAACGCGAGTCCGACGATCGCGCCGATCGACATCGAGAGGATCAGCAGGCCCACTCCGGCGGTCGAGAGCTGGAGCTCGTCGCGGATGGCGGGGGTGCGCGAGACCCAGGTGGCGATGGAGATCCCGCTGAGGACGAAGATCGTGAAGACGGCGTTGCGCCAGGCGACCAGCTGCGGGCGCGTGAGCGCGGACGTCGAGGTCATGGCGGTTCTCCTGGTGCGGGCGGGATCCGGACACCGGATCGAGAGGCACGGTCGAATCGATTCGAAGCGAGCCGGTCTAAGCTATCCGGAACCCCGGGGACGGTCAACCGACGACGAGCGCGCCGCCCCCACGAGGAGGAACGTGGAACCCCGCAAGAGCCCCCGGCCGACGCTCGCCCGCGTCGCGAGCCGGGCCGGAGTGTCCCCCTCCACCGCCTCGCTGGTCTTCAGCGGCTCCGGCCCCGTCTCGGAGGCCACGAAGGAGCGGGTGCTGCGCGCGGCGTCCGAGCTCGACTACGCCGGCCCCGACCCGCGGGCGCGCTCGCTCCGCCGCGGCCGCTCGGGGATCGTGGGGGTCGTCGTGGACGAGCGGATGCTGCACGCGTTCCGCGACCCGATCAAGATCGCCATGCTCGACGGGATCGCCGACGTGCTCGGCGGGGTCGACGCCGGGATCCTGCTGCTCACCGAGACCGGCGACGGCGCGGGCCTGCTGGCGACGGCCCCGGTCGACGCGATGATCCTGGTCGGCTGCAGCCCGTCGGTCGACGACTCCGTCGCCGTGCTGCGCCGCCGGGGGGTGCCGGTCGTCGTGGTCGAGGGCCTCTCGGAGCTGGGCGGCGCCGTGATCTCGCTCGACAACCGCGAGGCCAGCCGGACCATCGCGGAGCACCTGCGCGAGCTCGGCCACGAGCGGGTCGCGGTGGTCGCGCTCCCGTTCGCGAAGGACCGCCGCCGCGGCGCGATCCCGGCCGGCTGGCGCTCGAGCCCCAGCATCACTCCGGTCGACCGCCTCCTCGGCGTGCAGGACGTCTTCCCGGAGGCGTCGGTCGTCGCCGCCGCGGCGAGCTCCGTCGACGAGGGCGTCGCCGCGGGCCGCACGCTGCTCGAGGGGGCGGAGCCGCCGACCGCGGTCGTCGCGCAGAGCGATCTGCTGGCCGCGGGCGTGATCCTCGCGGCGGAGGAGCGCGGGCTGCGCGTGCCCGAGGACCTCTCGGTGGTCGGCTTCGACGGCGTGCAGGTGCCCGGTCTCGCGGCCGAGTACGACCTCACGACGATGGCCCAGCCCGCGGTCGAGAAGGGCCGTGCGGCGGGACGGGCCGCGGTCGCGCTCCTGGCCGACGAGGAGGCGGAGGCGGTCTGCTTCCACGCCGTCTTCCACCGCGGGAACACCAGCGCACCGCCGCGCTGACCGGAGTTGTCCACAGGCTTCTCCACAGGGGAGGAGTGCGGTCAGCGGAGCCAGACGTCGCTGCGGACCCGGAGCCCGAGGGTGACCGCGCGGGCGCCGAGGAAGCCGACGGCGAAGGCGAGCCAGAGCGCGAGGAGGCGCCATTCGGCGGGCGCGGCGGGGGCGAGCAGGGCGAGCGGGACGAAGACGGCGAGGTTCGCGAGGCCGCTGAGCGCCAGGTAGCGGCCGTCGCCGGCGCCGATCAGCACGCCGTCGAGCACGAAGACGTAGCCGCCGAGCGGAGCGGTGAGGCCCACGACGGCGATCGCCGCGGGCAGCAGCCGCAGCACCTCCGGGTCGCTCGAGAAGACGTACGGCAGGACACCGCTCAGACCGGTGACCAGCGCTCCGAGCACTACTCCCGCACCGATTCCCCAGGTCACACAGCGTTTCGTGACGGCTCGGGCCTGCTCGGCGTCGCCCGCGCCGAGGAGGCGGCCCAGCAGCGCCTGCGCGGCGATCGCCACCGCGTCGAGGGCGAAGGCGACCGTCGAGAACAGCGTCATCGCCACCTGGAAGGCGCCCAGCTCCTCCGCCCCGAGCGAGGTGGCGGTCGCGACCGCGAGCAGGATCGCCGCGCGGAGGCTCGCGGTGCGCAGCAGCATCCAGCCGCCGGATCCCGCGGACGAGGCCAGGCCCGCGAGGTGCGGCCGCAGCGGCGCGCCGACCCTCCGGGCGAGCCGCAGCGCGACTCCCGCGTAGGCCGCGAGCATGGCCCACTGCGCGATCACCGTCCCCAGTGCGGAGCCGGTTATCCCCAGGCCGGCCGGGTAGATCAGCACGGCGTTGAGAGCGGCGTTGAGGGCGAATCCGCCGGCGGCGATCACCAGCGGAGTGCGGGTGTCCTGGAAGCCGCGGAGGAGCCCGGTGAGCGCGAAGACGCCGAGCATGGCGGGGATCCCGGCCATGCTCACCGCCAGGTACCGCACGCCCGCCTCGGCCACCGCCGGTTCCGCGCCGAAGAGCGCCACGACGGCCGGAGCGGTGAGCGCGCCCACCACGGCGATGCCGGCGCCGAGGAGCAGGGCCAGCCAGCCGCCGTCGATCCCGGCCGCCACGGCCCTCCGCTCGTCGCCCTCGCCGAGGGCCCGGCCGACCCGCGGAGTGGTGCTGTACGCGAGGAAGACCATCAGGCCGACGATCGTCTGCAGCACCGTGCCGCCCAGCGCGAGCCCGGCGAGCGGGACGGCGCCGAGATGGCCGACCAGGGCGGAGTCGGTGAGCAGGAAGAGCGGCTCGGCGACCAGCGAGCCCAGCGCCGGGACGGCGAGCCGGAGGATGCTGCGGTCGAGGGCGGAGGTCACCGCTCGACGCTAGCGGCCGCCGCAGCTCCGGGACCGGCGTACCGTGGGCGGGATGCAGCGCTTCGGGATCGGGCTGGCGGCCGTGGGCCGGCCGGCGTACATCACGGCAGGGCGCGACGACGACCTCGGCCCCGCGGCCGAGCGGAGCGTCGACGCGCTGCGCGAGCGCACGCACCTGCTGCTCGACGCGGCGTGGGACGCCGGCGTCCGCTTCCTCGACGCCGCGCGCTCCTACGGGCGGGCGGAGGAGTTCCTCGGCGGCTGGCTCGCCCGGCACCCCGAGCGGCGGGCGGCGCTCACGATCGAGTCGAAGTGGGGCTACGAGTACGTCGGCGGGTGGGCGATGGACGCGCCGGTGCACGAGCGCAAGGAGCACTCGGTCGCGATGCTCGACCGCCAGTGGCCGCTCACGCTCGACGCGCTCGGCTCGGCGCCCGACTCCTACCTCGTCCACTCGATCACTCCCGAGAGCCCGGCCCTCACCGACCGCCCGCTGCTGGACCGACTGCGCGGCCTCGCCGGCTCCGGAGTGCGCGTCGGCCTCTCCACGAGCGGACCCGAGCAGGCGCGCGTGATCGAGCTCGCCCGCGCGATCCCGGAGTCGCCGTTCAGTGCGGTCCAGAGCACCTGGAACCCGCTCGAGCAGTCCGCGGGCCGGGCGCTCGCCGCCGCGCACGACGACGGCTGGCTGGTGGTGGTCAAGGAGGCCCTCGCCAACGGGAGGCTCGTGGCGCACCCGATCGAGCACGCCGGCGCCGCGCCGGACGTCGTCGCCCTGGGGGCCGCCCTCGCGCAGCCCTGGGCCGACGTCGTGCTGAGCGGCGCGGCGACTCCGGAGCAGCTGCGGGCCAACCTGCGCGCACAGCCCCGGGAGCTCGCGGACCTCCCGGCGCTCGCCGTGGATCCGGCCCGCTACTGGGCCGAGCGCTCCGCTCTCGACTGGACCTGAGAGCACTCGAACGAAGTGGTGCGTGCGCTCCGGCGCCGCACGGGATAGCGTTCCTCTCAGCGCCCCGTCTGCCCTCTCTGCGAGGGCTGGCGCGCGGATCGGCCCTCGTGATATCGCCCGAGGGATCCGCCCCGGCCCGCCACCCCTCTTCGAGTGCGGGCGAATCGAGCTTCCGATTCTCAGGCGATCCGCAGGTTACGGGCGGGGCGACGGCAGTGCCAGAGGAAGCGGGGAGCGCGGGCTTAACGGGGGGTGACGCATCGGCGGGCTATGCCGGGGAGGCCGGACGGCCGTGGTCCGAGGGGTCGATCCGGATGGCGCACTCGAGGAGTTCGGCGCTCCTCCACAGGGCGCGGATCAGCGCGGGCATCCCCGGGAGCGATCGTCACGATCCCGAGCCCTCAGGACTCGGAGCCCCGCCGGACCCGCAGCCGCGTCTCCTCGAGGTCGAGCAGCGACTGGGCGTCGCGGAGGATGCGCTGCGGGTAGGCGCGGCGCGAGCGCGCGTCGAGCAGGGCCTCCCGCTCGGCGGCGACCACGGCGAGCCGCAGGGCCCGGTAGAGGCGGTGCGGAGTGTCCGCGACCGACCTCTCCGTGCCGCGCGAGCGCTCCCAGGCGGCCTCGGAGCGGAGGAACGACGTCTGCCGCACCCGCTCCAGGACGTCCGGAGCGACGCCGTCGGCACCCTCGACGGCGTCGCCCGGGCGCTCCAGCACTGAGAGGCCCTTCTCGGTGATCTCGTCGAGCAGACCCGCGAGCGCGCGCTGATCCTCAGGCACGTCGATCCCGCGGATGCCCAGCGCCCGGATCAGCAGCGGCAGCGTGCTGCCCTGGATCAGCAGGGTCGCGACGGCCACGGTGAAGGCGATCAGCACGAGCTGCGGGCGGTACGGGATGTCCTCGGGCAGCGACTGCGCGGCCGCGAGGGTCACCACTCCGCGCATCCCGGACCAGCCGAGCACCAGACCGCCGCGCCAGCCGATGCCGTTGCGGCTGAAGTGCCGGTAGTCGCTGCGCCGCAGCAGGTAGCGCCGCTTCGCCCGGCCGCGCTCCTCCTTCGGCAGCTCCTGCGCCTCGGGCGACTCGAGCAGCTCCTTCTGCTCGCGGGCCCGGCGCTCGGCCCGGCGGGTCTGCCACCGCTCGCCGAGGAGGACCGGGCCGACCCAGAGGAAGCGCACGACGATCAGCCCGACCACCGCGATCAGGCCGATCCCGACCGCTCCGGGCACGGAGAGGCGTGCGCTGTCGGCGTCGTGGATCAGCGAGCGGATCTCGAGCCCGATCAGCAGGAACACGCCGTTCTCGAGCAGGAACTGCACGGTCCGCCAGTTGATCCGGTCGTTCACCCGCGACTGCGCGGTGAAGGCGCGGGAGGAGGCGTGCCCGGTGTGCAGGCCGGCGACGACCACGGCGAGCACGCCCGAGGCGCCCAGGCCCTCGGCGGGGATGAACGCGACGAAGGGGACGATGAAGGAGAGGACGGTGTTGAGCACCGGGTCCTCGAGCCGCGAGCGGACGAAGACGGAGACGACGCTGGCCACGAACCCGACCACGACGGCCACGACGACCGCGTAGAGGAAGTCGCCGATCGCGGCCCACGGCGTCGCGAGCGTCCCCGCGGCGGCGGCGAGGGCCGAGCGGAGGAGGACCAGCGCGGTCGCGTCGTTGATCAGCCCCTCGCCCTCGAGCAGGGTGAGCAGCCGCGGCGGGAGGCCGAGCCGCCGGCCGACCGAGGTCGCGGCGACGGCGTCGGGCGGGCTGATGATCGCGCCCACGGCGATCGCCAGGCCCAGCCCGAGCTCGGGGAGGAGGAGGAAGAGGAGCGCGCCGACGCCGGCCGCCGAGATCAGCACCAGCACGACCGACAGGCCGGTGATGGTGGTCAGATTCCGGCGGAAGTCGATGAACGGGACGCTGAGCGCCGCCGCGTACAGCAGTGGCGGCAGCACGCCGTCGAGCACCCACTCGTGCGGGACGACCACCTCCGGCACCCCGGGGATGTACGAGAGGCCGACGCCGGCGAGCACGAGGACGATCGGGGCGGCGACGCCGAGGCGCCGCGAGAAGACGGCGACCGCGACGAGGACCGAGACGCCGACGATCGCGGCGATGCCCAGCTCCATCAGCGGAGGCTCTCAAGGGCGCAGAAGGGCATGGTCTCGTCTCCAGGGGGTGGCGGGCGATCGCCCGCCACCCCCTGGAGACGAGACCATGCCCTTCTGCGCCCTTGAG
>NZ_PSWJ01000030.1:0-38707 GCF_002932775.1 Rathayibacter sp. AY1B8
GGCCGGCGGCGCCGGCCCGTGAGGGGCGACCCCCTCACGCTCCCCGGTGTCCCGTTCCGGGGCGCGAGCTGCACTCGCGCAGCGGCGACGGAGCACCGCCAATGGGAGGCCGCGATGCGGCCCGTTCCATCCGTTTTCTTCACCTCTCCGCGGTTCCAACCTATTTCGCTCCACCGGCTGCGTGCCACCGATCCCGGACGCGCCCTACGGGCTTATTTCGCCCGTGATCGGTGTCACTCCGCCGGCTCCACTCAAACGGTTTTCCCCGCCGGAGAGGCAAAGAAAAACGATCAGCCAGGAGCAGGAGCAACACACATGGACACCCTCGAAGCGATCCTCCGTGACCAGATGGTCACCTACCTCGTCAGCAAGAACATCCTCTGCCCGCGCACCGGGGCCGTTCTCGACTCGCGCACCTGTGTCGTCTTCAACGACGCGGACGGGGATCCCGCGGTCGTCATCTCGCCCGAGGGCTGGCAGCAGATCGCGAAGGAGCCCGCCACCCTCGACCGCCTCGCGGAGCGCGGGATCACCGTCGACATCAACACCGCGCTGGCCGCAACCCGCTGAGAGGAACAGACCATGTACCGCACCGACACCGACACCGGCCTCGCGACCCCCGATCAGGTCGCCCTCATCATCACCGACCAGCGCGCTCACTGGGACCAGAACGCCGACGACAGCGACGACGTGATGCTCGCCGCCGTCCGCAACGCCCACGCCCTGCCGGGCGCCGAGCCCGTCGAGGACGACGGCTCCGCCCTCGCCGCCGCACTGATCGCGTTCCTCACCCCGGACCCTGCCCGCACCGCACCGGTCATCGACGCCGACACCGGATGCGCGACGCCCGAGCAGATCGGCCTCATCGTCGCGTTCGAGCGCAACTACTACGAGGAGCACGAGAGCTACAGCACCGAACGGCTGCTCGCGGGCGTCCGCAACACGCTCACCCTCCCCGGAGTGTGGGTGCTCGGAGGGTTCCCCGTCCGGGAGGACGGCACCGACCACGCCGCCGCGCTGATCGCGTTCCTCATCCCGGCGGTGACTACGTGATCGAGCGCAGCCGTGTCGATGAGCGGCCCGGGGCCGCGCGCGCGGCTCATCAGCTCTCGCGCCTGTCCAGCGGCCGACTCCAGCAGGAGGCCGACCGTGTGCGCCTGCACGGCGAGCGGCTGACGGGGCTGAGTCTGAAGACGAGCCGCCGCCTGATCGAGCAGGAGGAGGCGATCCGAGCGAACCGGATCGCCGCGGCGGACAGCGCCGCTGAGCGGCGGCTCATCGTCGGAGTCGTCATCGCGACGGGCGCTCTTCTCGCGGTCGGGCTGCGGCTGATCCTCACCTCAGGGCAGCTCCCTCCTCTGTTCTGACGAGCGGGCCGCGCTGACTTGTTGTCATGCTTACAAGTCGGACCTCGCCCACCGTCCCGCCTCCGCCCGCGCATCCCGTCAGGGCGAGCAGCAGTGCTCCTGCCGGTGCGATCCCTGCGGTCGTCCGCCTCATCGTGTCCCCCGATCACTCCGCCGCGGCACGTCGCCGGGCGCGTCACCTCGACGCCAACAGCAGCCGCCCGCCCGGACGGAGTCGTCCAGGCGGGCGGGCAGCCCCCGTCCCGGTCACGCGCGCGGGATGACCACCGAGACGCTCGCGCGCGAGGCGCCCGAGACGGCCGTGACCGTGCCGGTGCCGGCGGCGATCGAGCTCTTGCCCGTGCGGAACACCTTGGTCACCGTGGCGCCCGGGGCGACCGCGGCCGAGGACGCCGTGCCGTAGGGCGTCACGACGGTCAGATCGGCGGCCGCGCGGCCGGTGTTCGTCGCCGTCACCGTGACGACGACCTTCCCGAGGATCAGCCGCGAGGTCGCCTTCGCGGTGACGGAGGCGCCGGGCGCAACGCTCGCTCCGGCCAGCGCCGTCGTCACGCCGTCGACGCGCGCGGTGATCGAGACGGTGCCGGCGGTGGAGCCGGTGCGGATCCGGGGGAGCGCGGCGACGCCGTCGGCGCCCGACAGCACCGCGGCGGTCGTCGCTCCGCTCTCGAAGGCCGCCGGCCCGGTGATCGCGAAGCCCACCGAGCGGCCCGCGAGGGCGCGACCGGAGGAGTCGCGCACCAGCACGGACTGCGCGAGGTCGCGCGTCGTCGCGGTCGGCACGCTCTGCAGCGTCCCGCGCGCCTCCGCCGAGGCCGCGAGGGCGATGCCGTTCACCTCGATCTCGGCCACGCCCGTGGACCCGCCGTACTCGCCGGCTCCCCACGCCGTAAACACGAGCCGCAGCGCCGTCGTGGTCACCGGAGCGAACGTCGCGCGGTTCAGCACGTCGCGCTCGCGGCCGGGAGCCGCTCCGCTCACGGGAGTCCAGACGTCGCCGACCAGGTGCTCGACCCGCCACGACCGCGCGGGGATCAGCCCGCGTCCGTCGGCGTCGGCCGCGTCGCTCGCGAACAGCACCGAGGCGCTGTCGACGGTCACGGCGCTCGGCCAGAGCAGCTCGACGTGCTGCTCTCCGACCCGGGGCCAGGAGCCCCAGATCGTCGAGGCGGCGCCGTCGGCGACCGCTCCGACCGAGGTCCACGGCGAGGTGTACGAAGCGCTCGTCGACGAGGCGAGCGGAGCGATGTCGCCGACGTAGTCGGTGCACGGCACGGTCACGGTGACCGTCGCGGTCCGGGTGAGCTCGTCGATCCGGTCGACCCGCACGGACATGCCGGAGTTGAGCACTGCGCTCTCTCCGGCGAGCACGAACTCGTTCGCCTCGCTCGCGTCGCCCGGACGCTCGAGCAGGTCGCCGGCGTACGGCTGGCCCGGGTTCGAGCGCAGGATCTGCACGCCCGAGACGTCGCGGCGCACCTGGAAGGGACTCGTGTACGCGCCGCCGTCGGACGTCGTGTCGGCGCGGTCGTTGTACTGCGCCCAGTAGCGGATGCCCGTGTCCTGCGGGTCGTTCCAGGTGAGCGCACGCCGGCCGGCGGGTCCGGCTCCGAGGGTGTCGAGCGTCGTGGTGCGGGGTGCGCCGCAGACCGGCTGGCGGGTGTTCGGCAGCGTGCCCAGGCGCGCCAGCGACGGGGACGACAGCGGCAGGAACGACCAGGCGCCGCCCATCACGTCGGTCCGGTTGCCGTACTCCTCGCGGCGGCAGTCCGCGGGCAGCGGGGTGGAGGCGTAGTCGCGGGTCGTGGCGCAGTTCACGCTGTAGGCGTGCGGCAGCGAGAGGTTGTGGCCGAGCTCGTGCGCGAGGAAGTACGCGTCCGGTCCGGGCTGGAACGCGCGTCCGCCGTCATCGGGATCGCCGGACTGCTCGCCGTTGGCCCAGTTCGGGCACGGGTCACCCTCAGGCACCATGGCGACCAGGTGCTTGCCCGGTCCGCGCTGCCAGCCGGTCCTCTGCGCGATCCAGTCCTGCAGTCCGCCCGTGTTCGTGCAGCCGATCGGCTGGTCGACGACCTGCCAGTCGACGACCTGGTCGAGCTCGAAGCGGATCGCCCCGCTGGTCTCGCGGGAGTAGAACCGGTCGACGAGGTCGAGGGCGCGGACGGCGTCGGCGGTCGTGTACCCGCCCGGGAGGGTGCCCTGCGGAGCGACGAGCGCGATCGTCACGCGGTGCGTCTGCACCTGGGCGCGCGCCGGGATCTCGACGTCGACGAAGTCGGCGTCGAGGGCGAGGGCGGCCTGCTGCGTCGTCGCGTCCGCCTCCGGCTCGATCACGGTGGGCTCGGCGTCCGGAGCCGCGACGGGGCGGTCCGGAGCGGGAGCGGGAGCGGCGGGAGCGGGGGCCACCGGAGCGGCCGCCGCTGGAGGCGCGGCGGGCCCTCCGGCGACGAGCCCGGAGGCCAGCAGCAGTCCGGTGAGCGCTCCAGGGAGCAGGGCGTGTCGTCGTCGCATGGTCGTCCTCTGGGTCGGTCCTCGCTGAGTGCCCCGAGCGGCAGCAGGCGGGGGCACGAGCTCCCGCCGACCTCCTCGCCGCTGAGGAGTCGGCTGACGTTACCGTGAACATCCGTGCAGGAACGGGCAGATGTCCCTCCGCGGCGGCCCCTTTCCGGGTGGGGACCAGAAATGACGAAGGCCGGGAGCGGGACCCCGGCCTTCAGCGACGATCAGATCTCGGTGTGCCCCAGATCCGCCGCGTCCAGCAGTCGGATCTCGGTCTCACATGCAGGGGTCGCAGGTGGGGGAGGGCCGGCCTTCCAGCCGGCCCGCGAGGGGCGATCCCCTCACACTCCCCGGCATCCCCGTTCCGGGGGCGCGAGCTGCACTCGCGCAGCGGCGACGGAGCGCCGCCCAGAGGTTCGGCCGGCGGTGCCGGCCGCTGATGTTCGCCCGTTGGGCTCACGCTTCTTTGCCGTGAAGCCTTCGGCGGCTCCCTCCGCTTCGCTGCGCTCGTAGCTACCTACGGGCTCCGTTCAAGTGGCTGCGCCACCGGCTCCTCCGAGACTTTCGGCACGCGGTCGCTGCGCTCCCTCTCATCGCGCCGAAACTCTCTCCACCGCCGCCCTCCGGGTTGTACTGCCCTTGCACCGCCCCATTCGGGACACCGTCTTGACGTCGCGCTCCACGACGTGACGGGATCATCGCCAGGCCGTCTCGCAGCTCGCGAGCGTCCGGCGCGGACGATGACGTAGCCGTGCTCGTCACTGCGACCGAAAACGGGGTCAGAATGTCATTCGGTCAGATTGAGTCGGTGAGCTGCTTGGTCAGCGGGCGCTGGTGCGACACTCTGCTAGATCACGAGGAGGGTTGGGTCGATGCGCTCGACGATTCCGGCGCTCGTGTTTGAGGCGGTGATAACGATGATAAGTAAGCTAGTTCAACATCGCATAGTAAGGCAGCGCTGTTGAGTCTCCTATTAGTGCAGCTACCGATGCCGAGAAATGAAAGGAAACACCAGTGTCTCACGCCCTAAGTGCGGTTGGTTCGCCTGGAGAGTCATTCCACTGGAGCGGAGCAAAGCGTGTTGTCATAGATCTCGGGGAAAAAGACACCAGTGGCCTACTCGCCGCAGGTTTCGACCCGGACATTATCATTCTAACACACTCCGATGTGGATCACATTGGGGGGGCACCCAAATTCTTTGACGTTGTCGACAAAAATCGACAACTCGAGCTTTGGATGCCGTATGAATGGGCCGTGCTTATCCTATTCGCTGATTCACTTAGTCAGGAAACGGCAGCTTCGGATGTGATTGATTCACTAAAAGAGTTGCATGACGTGGCTACTCGAGAAAAAGATCGGCATTTCACTAATAGTCGTAAAGCACTCAACATCAGGCTGGATGAGAACACGCTTCACGAGCACCTGAAGAATCTGGATCAAAATCATCCAGACCTAACCGGTGAAGCTTTCGCTGACGAGGAAGAATTCATTCGAGAAAATTTGCAAAAAGACAGAAAAAAACTCGCAAGAGACATCTTCAACAAAGCGAAGCGCTTGCAAGACCTTCTAATGGATGCCCTAAGAGGCAATCGTGTTCGCTTTCGCTGGTTTTCAGTCGATCACATCCAACTAGGTGAAACGACACTCTGGAAAACGCAAGGATTGCCGGAGGTCGCTACTATTGCGAATGCGGTTGAAGTGGAGTTGCCGGATCTACAAAGGAAAGCTGGACCCGTCGCACTAGTTCTAGCCTATCGGCTGACAATTCAAAACCGAAGATCTTTAATCTCGTATCTTTGGCCGTATTCGATGTCAACGCCCAGTGGAGAAACCAGCGTTGGTGGTGGAATAGTTTGGAGCGATGGCGACGGATCCACCAGTAGCTTGCAGCACCTGCCCTGGACGCAGTTAGGCGTTTGCTCGGCTCCACATCACGGGTCAGCTAAAGACCCGCATACACCAATTTGGGATGCTATAGAAATGCACGCACCGGACGTTGAAGTTATACTCGCGGGCGGAAGACCGAACCAAGGACTGCACGCGTCCTTCACCAAAAAGAATCCCGAGGAAAGAGCATGCACGCAGTGCGGAATTAGCCGTAGCGGGGATCGCGAAACGATCGAATGGCCACCGCTGGCGCAGTCTTGCAAAGGCTGCCGGAATTCACCGCGTCCGTCGTTGTGACCCCCATCAAAGAACGACACCAAATTCGGCCAAAGAGATCATGTCACCATATGGGCTCCTGGCGAGTAATAGCTCCAAAGTTCGATGAACAATTTGCTGATCGGACATACTGCCTGCGGACAATCTCCGAGCGAACCTGAGGCTAAAAGCCGACGGGTAGTAACGAGCAGCGGATTGACGTCCGGGTCGTCTCAGTGGACGGCGATCAAGCGCCGGAGCGGTCCGTCCTCATTCGCCGAGCTATCCAATAGACGTAGATCGCGGCTCCGCCAGCGAACAGAGCCATGAGCCCAGCGGGAATTCGCTGATGCACGATTGCCGGAACGAGCGACTGGATCGATATGACGCTGAAGAGCGCGGCGAGTTATGCGGCACCCTTAATTCATTCGTGTGCAATGGGCGCGGGCGGTTTGTCGAGGGCAGCAACTATTCGTTCGCGGCGGTCCTAGATTGTGGCGTACTTTCAAGTAGCTCCTCGGCCAGCTTTGCGATTTCTCCGGACGTCGCGGAGACCCGTTGCAGAAGCGCCCTCATTTCGTAGCTGGTGTCCTGCAGTCTCGTGAGCCAGTTCGATCGAACGGCCGACCCCTTGAACTGTCCGATTACTATGTCCAGATCCGCGGCGCTCAGATCGTCAGCAAGACGGATGAACTCGCCGATGCCCTTTAGATCGTTCCTTTGCGGCTGGCTGAGTGCGAGGAGCAGGGCATCGGACATCTGGCTCAGCCAGGAAATCCCGGCATTGCGATCGAGAGTGGCTACCGCTTTCAGCTGCGACGTGACCTGTAGCCACCCGGAGCCGCGCGGCGCGTCAACTCCGACGCGAGCGCCTCTAAGTAGCCATCGCACCGCGAGGTTGGGATAGGGCTTCACGAGAATGGCCGGAAACACATCGATCTCGGCCTCGTGATCCGTAAGAAATGTGTGGACCACGGCTCGCCCTCGCTCTCCCCAGCAGAGATGGTAAAGAAGGTGGTCGACAGCGCCAAACGGGCTTCGGTTCGGGCCTGTTTCGCCCCGTGCCTCGTCCACAATGCGCATGAGCCAGTCCGTGGACAATGTCGCCGCGATTTTGTCGGTGATGTCTGTCGAGAGGTAGGACAACCAACCTAACAGCAGGTCCACGCTCTGCAGCTGGTACTTTTGCGTTTGCTCCAGCGATCTCGTAGCAGCTGCCCAGTTGACGCCTGACATCACATCAAGTGCCTTCGCGGCCAACTCATGAAGCGCCAACTCCCGCGCGTTGAAGAACTCGAAACGCGCACGGTCGAGCTCTTGCAGTTCGACGTTCTTCTCGGTTTCACGCTCGTCTTCGTCGTCATCTTCGTGGGCTGTTGGCGCATCCGCGAGACGGGCCACCATCAACATCGTGCCGAAAACCCATTCATGAAAATTGCTGGCCGCGTCGGCGAGGTCGCGTTCAAGCGCTGATCGGATCTCGTCGCTGCAAACATCAAGCGCCAGCGCTGCCACCCTAGGAGCGAGTCCCGCAAGTTCGTCAATGAGGTCGTAGATCTCGAGTGGGTGTGAGTGCTCATCGCGCTCAGACAGCCAGCCAGCGAGAAGAGAAGTGTCGATCCCTGCCTCGAGTTCCTCGCTCCAGCTGAGCAGGGTGCCCGTGCGCAGGTCGGGAGCGAGCTCCTGGATGACATGCGTCCAGTCCATCGCGGCCCAACGGCTACCCGCGACCGACAACCGCTCGCCCAGGAGGCGCGCGGATGTAGACGCGCGAATGAAGTCATGATTCTCTTTGTGGCGCGAGCGTAGCCCGCTGAGCATCCATCGGAAACCGTTGACCTCTTCTGAGACGAGGTCTGGCAGCCACGCGGTCATGCTTCTGGCGAGTACGTCCGCTGCAGTGTCGGAAAGTTCCCGTAGCGACTCTGAAGTCCAGAGCAGGTTGAGTGCAACGCCGCGATCCCGGCCAGGGGCTGCGCCGATGCACTGGCGCAGCAAGCTTTCCGACACGTTCTCGTCGACGATCGAATCCGCCAACCGGTACCTGTAGTCCTCGAATCGGTCAAAGACACGGAACAACCAAAACTTGCCGCCGATGTCGATCGATTCGTCGAGGAGATTTGCGCGCACGCATGCGCGCACGGTTTCGCCGATCGCGTGCAATTCGCGTCGCCCGAGATCCTGGAGAGCCCTCTCTGCGATGCGGATGTGGGCGACACGGATTCGGCCGTCATGCTCGCGAACAAGTTTCTCGTCCATCAGGACAAGCAATGCGTCGTCGACACGCTGCTGTTCTAGCGACCCATTCGTGCAGAACCGGGCGCTCTCGTGTCTTGCCGCGATGGATGCAAGCTCGTGACGGGTCACGCCAGCGTCGCGAGAGGTCATTTGTGCGATGCTGATGAACGCGAGAAGGAGCGCTGAGTCCCCGTCGTCCACCATCCGGTCCAGAGCGCCGATGATGCGCCGTTCACCGCCCGAGGCGATAAACATATAGAGCCATGGCTCCAGCCCCGTCTTTAGCGCGAGCTCGAGTCTTTGCTCAGGGGTGTCTGCGAAGACCGACCACCGCACTCGATCATCGAGTTGAGTGAGCATCGGCCCAACTGTATCCAGGTGGGTCCGGCAATATGTATGCAGCACCTGCACTGCCTGAGTAGCAAGCAGTGTTTCGTCGTCACGCGCCTCCATGCGTTCGGTTGAGACTAGGAGGACGGCATGATCGTCGTCAGCAGACGACTGAAACTCTGCGAGCACCCCCGGGTCGATGGCTTGCGCGTCATCGATGACAGCAAGCACGGGACCTGTAAGGTTTCGCAGCGTCTCAACGTCGGCCGCCGAGGCGATCCCCGGCTGCTTTAGCTCAACGACCTTCCAACCCGCTTGGTTGAGTCGACGGGCCGCGTGGAATGCAGTGATCGACTTTCCCGTTCCGCTCGCACCCGACAGTGTTGCGAACCGGGCTGAGAGAAGACGGTCCGCGAGTCGCGGGGCGGCTGGCAGCTCAGGGCAGGCGTCCACATCCGTCGGCCGAAGACGCTCACCCCGTAGCGCCGCCGAGAAGCTTCGACTGCGCAGGAACGTGACGTACTTCCACCCGCTGTGGGGCGCGGGTGGCACGAGTTGCGACGTTAGTGAAGCGAGGGCATCGTCGGCTGCAAGTGGAATCGCTCCCTCACCGACCGCTGAAGGGGTGATGCGGACCACTGGCCAGCGGGCCTGGAGTGGCGAGAGGAGGGACTCGACGACCGTCACGTCGCTACCGCTGTAGCCAAGCACGACCAGCGTTCGCGGTCGATCCGACAATTGGGCGATGTGCTCTTGTACGTCTGCGGTGACCTGGCCGTCCTCGTCGGGTAACACCCATGTGCCTTGGGGTTGAGCGGCATCGCCATGAGGCTTGTGCAGCAGACGAGCCGGCAATTGCACGCCGAACAAGCGTTCGTGCGCGCGTTCTAGGCAGGTATCCCAGTTGTAGGAGATCACCGCCTCTACGTGACCGGAGTCAATGAGCCGAGCAAGATCGAGGTGGGCACTTGACGGTTCTCTGTCCGCATCAAGGGCTGCGAACGCCGACTGGAAAGCCTTGCGCGCGAGCGGGAACTCCCTCACGAGCTGCCACCCAATCTGCAGGGTGCCAGGGTCGGACCCGAGGATCTCTTTGGCGCTCCCGGTAGCACCAGCCCGTAAGCCAAGCTCAGCAAGAGCATCAGGAGCAGTTTCGATCGCCTGCCACAGCAGAGGCGGCAACTGCGCTGTCATTGGGTAGTGGGCGGCTGAGACCCCGGCACCAACCACCACCACTGCTCCGAAGGGACGGAGCATCGCCGCCGCTTGCGAAAGCTGAGTGTCAACGCGTGAGCTCATCCCCTAAGTCTGGGGTCAGAACACACGCCAATACGAGCTGCACGCGATGAAGGCCAGCGGCCGGCCCCCGAGCCACTCAACGTGAGCACCCCCCGGAAGCCTCCAAGCAGCGCCTGGGCGATGGAGCTGCGCCCGAAAGGCGGTCGCTCACCGCGTCAGTTCGCCGAGCAGGATGCGCCGCGCTTCGGCGCGGGCAGCAGTGTCCCGTAAGACCCGCCCGACGAAATGCCTGGTGACGGGGCGGCTATCGGGACACTGGAATGGTGGATCAGAAGGCGATGCTGCGCACTCGAGCCAAGGCGCTCGACGACCTCGAGCAGCAGCTGCGCTCAGAGGTGGACGTCGCGGCGTTCTGACGCCGGTCTAGATCTCGGTCTTGGCGAGCTCGTCGGGTGGGGGGAGTGCCAGCGCTCGGTAGAGGGTCGTACGGTCGACGCCGAGCTTGCGTGCCACTGCTGCCTTCGGGATGCCGGCTGCGATGTCCGCTCGAGCTGCAGCGACCTGGTCGGCGTCGAGCCGGCGTTGCCGGCCCGTGTACTTCCCCGCGGCCTTCGCGATGCGAATGCCCTCGGCTTGCCGCTCTCGGATCAGGGAGCGCTCGAACTCCGCGAACGCGCCGAGCAGGTGCAGCATGAGCTGACCGAGCGCATCGTCGCCGCCAGGTCCGTAGGTCTGCTGTTCCTTGATGAACTCGACGGAGGCGCCCTTCGCGACGATCTCGTCGACGACGTCGCGAAGATCTCGCAGCGAGCGCGCGAGGCGATCCATCGAGGCGACTCGGACGAGGTCGCCGTCTCGGACGTATTTGATGCAGTCGGCGAGAGCAGGCCGGTCGGTGCGGGTAGCGCCGGAGACCTTCTCTTCAAAGATCCGGTCGACGGCGCCGATCGCCTCAATTTGCCGATCCAGGTTCTGGTCGGTCGTGCTGACTCGGACGTAGCCGACCGTCTGCGTTCGTTGCGTCACTCCTAGACCCTGACACAGATGTGTAGCGAAAGGCGGAGCATGGACTCTACTGCTACGCGCGTCGTCGGGTTTCCCCACTGTTGCGTTGGGGTGTACTCCAACCAGACGCTCGGTCGCATAATCGACGCTTATCGTCCCGCCGAAAGGACGGGGTCGTGTTGCGCGTTGTGTTGCAGAGCTGTGGGCGACGCGAATCTACAACTTGCCGCCGTCAGCGTCCGGGCCGTCTGCGGCACTCGGGTCTGCCGCCGCGTTGAGGTCCGTCGAGTCAACATCGATTGCGTCGAGGTCGACCTCGGCAAGGTCCGACTCGAGAGCATCCGTAGCTTGCGCGTCTAGGCCGTCGAGCTCAACCGAAGCGAGGTCTGGGTGCAAGTCCGGCTCGACCGGTCCCTGTTCGTTCATCGCGAGTTCGAGGTCGTCGACCGGGAGGATCTCATTCGGGATATTAGATGTGCGGCGGCCGTCGACGTCGAGATCGTAGGTGGCGAGGGTCCCGCCGTTGAAGTCGACGTCGATTAGCTGGGCCGACATTTGGTCGTCGTCCGTCCCTACGGCCTCAGCGTTGATGTAGAGCTCATGGCCCTCTGTCACTTTATCGATCCAAGCGGCCGACCCTTGGCGCTCGTTGGTGTTCATTGTCGTATTTGACGCGTGGTCGTGCCCCTCCGCCGATCCCTTGGATTCGTAGAGGCCGTCCGTCGAGATGATGTCCGGCCCGCGCGGTCCGTCGCCCGGCGTGTGCTGCTCCACGATGGGTTCGTCGCGAATCTCCGAGATGTAGAAGGCGGCGACCGCCTCGGCCCGATCACCCGTCTCGGCGCGCCCGTTCCACGCATCCGATCGATCCGGTTTGGTCATGTCCCGGCTCCTCTCATCAAGTCTTTCCAGAAGTCTGACTCGTACCAGTGCGGTGCCGAGCGGCGGCTGTGGTCGCCGCGCTCATCGACGATGTGCACTTGCCCCTCAGGCACGGCGCTGAGTGTTGCAGGGTCCAAACGCGGTACATGGAAGCGATCGCGGGCGATGGTCGTGCACGCCTCGAGCTCTGCAAGCAACTGTTGGGAGCTCGTAAGCGAGTCGTCCTCGATCCGAGAGCGGATGTTGTCGTGACGCCGGGCGGTCCACAGTGTGATCAGTGTGGCGGCGAGGGCGTGCGCGCCGCCGTAGCCCGGGTTGCCTGCTCGCGTGGCTTCGATCGCAGTCCGCTCCGCGATAAGCCGCTCGGCGCCGGCGAAGCGGGGCCCGAGCACTGCGGCCTCCGTCGTCACGATGGTCTCAAACTCGGTGACCTCTGCGCCCTGCGCGTACGTCAGCTGCGTCAAGAAGCCCTGGTGCGTCAGCCCCCGGAACAGGACGCGGGTTCCGTTTGAGAAAAGGATCGAGGCTGCGGAACCCCACGTCGTCTCGGCGAGTTCAGGATCCTGAACCACGGTGAGGATCTGTACGCCGTTGCCGCCGGAGGTCTGCAGCATCCGCGGCAGGTCGAGAGTCTGCGCGACTTTCAGAGTTTCATCGAGCGCGAAGAGCATGGACCGGTGGCGGTCGCCCGCCGTCCGATGGCGCGGCCACGCGTCGTAAACAGTTGTCAGTAGGGCCGCGATAAGGGGTGCGACGTCCTGCAACCGAACGTCACCCGCGCGGATAATCAGGGTGCCATTGCCGTGCAGCAGCGCGTCGAGATCGAGCGGCGGCAGGTCGGAACGGATGGTATCGCGCAGTAGTGGGAGCACCGTGGCGCCGAGCACGGACAGGACTGTGCGTCGGGTGTCCGGTCTCGTTCTTGTGTCGTCGAGGACGGCGGCGAATGCGAGCCGGGCGTCGCGGAACCGGTCGTCCGTAGCCAGAGCCGCGGCAATGTGCGCGAAGGACAGCTTCTTCGGATCCGTGGGGCGAATGGGCGCCGAGACCATCGCCTCCGCGACGACGCGCCCATTCAGGTTCTTGAGGTCGCCCCAGATGAGGAAAGCGGTAAGTACGTCAGCGACGAGTGGGATGAAGTAGGAGGCGTTTTCGATCCCGCCGTTCACTAGAATCGCCGACCGCGCGATCACGACTGCGCGACGGCGGGCGCCGGCGGGATCCGCGGCACTGCCCCGAACGGGATCCCAGGAAACAGCGACGGCGTCACCCGTGTCGATGGCGTCGTCGAGCACCCACTCCTGCACGCGGGCGCCGGTGCGCGATGCAATGCGGAGCCGACTGTCTAGCGCCACCTCCGCGGCTTCCGGGTACCGCGACCCCGCGCGCGACGTCGTGATAATGACCGGGCCGGGATAGACCGCCGCGGCGGGCGCGACGATGCTCGACGACTTACCGGTGCGCGGCCCGCCCAGCAGCACGACGTTCTGCTGCTGATCGGTGAACGCGGGCATCCCATCGGCCCCGAGGCCGATGTACACACCCCGGCCCTTTGCACTGAGAAGTTCTGAGACGGCGGTGTACCGCGTTGGCGTCGCGCCGGCATCGACACCTGTCACAGGTCGTCGATCTTGAGGCGGATGCCCAGCCGACGCCAGAACCGCAGTGTCTTGTTCTTAAACTCTGCGTCCTTGAGCTTCATTAGCTCGCGTTCCTGCTGCAGCCGCGACCACTCGGGCAGTGCATCTTGCTTGGCCTGGTGAGGTAGAGCGTTCACGCGGGTGTTGATCTCCGCAATGAACTGTTCCGCCTGCAAAGCACGAAGGCGTCCCTCCGTCGCGAGCCGCTTCTGTTCGGCTTTCGCGGAAGCGGTCGCGACCGTGTGTGGCGCGACCTTCACCGCGGCCCCGCGCTGCGTCTCCGCCGCGATCCGCTCCGCGTTCGCTCTGGCGCTTTCGGTGGCGACGACGTCGCCCGCCGTGGCGTCAAGCACCAGGAGTTCAAGGCGACTCGCCGCCCGCTGCACCTCGAAGCGGGCATACTTCACGTCCTCCTCGAGGTAGCGCGTCTCGACTGCCTTTGAGAGCACCTGCGCCTCGATGGCGGCCCGGTTGATCGCGTCGAGCAGCATGATGCGGCCCTCCGCGGTCGAGGGCGGCGTGAGGCCGGCCTTTGCGACGATGCCGTCGCGCTCAATGAGCGCGAACTGCACCGCCTCGCTCACCTGGCCTTCGTAGGCCTGGGGATCATCGAGTGCTTTTTTCACCAGCTCCATCGGGCGCTTGTCGGCGAGATCCTTCAGGCCCTTCAGCTGTGAGTTGGGGGTGGTCCGGAGGGACTCGGCGAGCTTGGCAACCTGCTCGTCGAATTCGGCCGGATCTCCAGGAGTCGAGGGCATGGCCGGCAGGGGCGGTGCGGTGGTCGTCTGGCCGTCGCTCACCGGTGCACCGGCTTCAGCGGTCCGGAGCTGGATGGTTGTGATAGCGCCTGAAGGCTGCTGGACAGAGCGGCCTTGCACGTACAGGTTCTTCCACGGCCCAATAGTGGTGCGGAAGGCATTCGGGTCCGAGGGGTCGGGGGCTGCAGACCACATGCCCGCCCATCCCGCTGCACGGTCGTCTACCCACTCCCATACCCGACCATCATGGAACAGCTCGAGGACGAACGACTGACCTGCATCGGTGTGCTTGCTGTAGACGACGAATGGTGAGGAATCCGGCATGTCTGAAGTGTAGGACGGGAGGGAATGTCCCGAACAGACCCAGTGGCGCGTTCTGCCTCGTGCCGAGTTAGTGATCGCCGACTGCGGCAGAGGTGGGGCGATTTGCAGTGACGAGGACGACCGTGCCCTCGATCACGGCATCCGTCGCCGCGGAGTGGACGAAGACCAGAACGCCACCAATGTCGACGTATCCCGTCGGGTGTAGCCGGGTGACGACGCGGCCAAGGACGGGCAACGCGAAGCCGTTGGGAAGGCGCATGTCGCCGGGTAGGTGCGGCGCGACGACTGTGTCGTGCGGCTGGTCCGAAGCCGACGGCGGTGAAGCAATGGGTGGCTCCGGCGCGGCCGGCGGCCGCGCCGGTTCGTCGCTAGCGAGGTCGACGATGCTTTCGATGTCGGAAACCTGTTGGGGAGGAGCGGGTTCAATGGCTCGTCGCGTGGGGTCGGACTCGTTAGGCGGCGGCCAGTTGTTAGGCGGCGGCCAGTTGTTAGGCGGCGGCCAGTTGTTAGGCGACGGCCAGTTAGAGTGCGGGGCGGTGTCGCGACCTGAGGGCGCCCGGCGGAAGAACGACAGCAGGCCAGGTGTCATGAGAGCACTCCATTCACGGTGATGAGGCACAGCTTGCTCGCATCCGCCCGTGTCACCACCCACTCGCACGTGGCGGGCGGAGTGGGATCGAGCCGGACAACGGTGTCGCCTTCGGGGGCTACAGCGTCGCAGCCGACAATTGGCAGGCGAAGACGGAGGCTGCCATCGTCGCTCTTCTTCAACTCGCGACATTGGCCGGGAACGTATTCCGCCGTCGCGCACAGGCTGACTCCGCGGCCCTCAAACTGCAACTGGTCGCAGCCCTCCGCCTGATTGACTGCACGGATGGTGGCGTGCATGAGGCCCGCGCCGACCGTAAGCACCCGTACGGCCGCGAGTGGATCGTCGCAGGAGACGATGCTGCCGTCAAGGATCGGGCCGGTGACGCCGTCCTTGACGCCGGCGCACTGATCTTGCGCAATGACGAATGGCTCGACTGCGGCGGCGGTCGCCGTCGTGGTGGCGGTGGCGGTGGCGGTGGCGGCGTTGTCGCCATTGGACAGAATCGCGGTGAGCGAGACTATCAACACGAAGATGATCACGGAGATGACCAGGACCGATGAGGGGAACTTCTTTTTCAGCTCGGGCGGTGTAGCTGCAGTCGGTCTCGGCGTCGTCCGCTGGGGCGGGATACTCGAGGTCGTGCGGGGCGCCCGTGTCGGGCCTGATGACGAGGCGGTAGACGCCAACCGGGTCGCTCCGGTTGGCGTCGTTTGCGCCGGCCGGAGTGTCTGCGGAGGCGTCTGTGCGGGTCGCGACGGAGCAGTTGTCGCTTTCGCGGAAGGTGCGGTCTCAGTTCTCGCAGCGGGCGTGGTCGCCCTCGTCTTAGATTCCGTCGCCGTCGCCGTCGCCGATGCGGTCGCCCGCGGGGCCGTCCTGACGCGCTGTCCGCACACGATGCATTCGGCGGCGCTACGGAAGCGGAGGTGCCCGCACGGGCCGGTCATGATGTCTTTGCCGGCGATTTCTAGAACCTCACGCCAGGCGCGGGCGGCCGGTCGGCCGGGGCCGTGTCGGCTGACAAGCGCCGCATCGACGAATGCACCGAAAGAGGCGGGAAGGGCCGACAGGCCTGGCGAGGCGACTGAGGCGGGAAGCACAAGATCCGGCTGCGGCCGCAGCCACGTCCGTCCGGCGTCGATGTTCGACTGGCGACTCGAATCGTCGCCATAGACGCCGTGGAACGGGTCCCAGCGCAGCAGCAGAGTCATAACGAGCTGGCCGAGCGCGAACAAATCACTGCGCTGATCGGCGTGGCCTGTGCGCATCTCCGGCGCGCGGTACGACGGGGTGATGCCGTCGGAGCGCACGATGACCGACTTCGAACTCCTGTCTAGGTAGCCGAAGGCATCGACGTCGACGAGCGCGATATCGCCGCGTTTGTCCATCATCGTGTTTTTCGGCGTGAAGTCACCGATAAAGGCCCCAGCGGCGTGCACCTGGTCGACAATGTGAGCGATAGACGTCGCCGCTCGGAGTCGCAGCTCGAGCGGCACACCGCCGGGCACTGCGGGCGTAATCGATTTTTCGAGCTGCCGGTAGCTTGCTGGCAGCACCGGCATCAGCACGCCGACGGGCCGGCTTCCATCGACGACGAGGAACTCCGGTGCGGCGACGATGCGGACGTCGTCATCGTCGTCCCCGGCGCGCGTCCAGCGTCGGATTCGACCGAGGTTCCGCTCGCGAGCGAGCGAGACTCGCCATTCGAGGTCGGCGGGTACCTCTTTAGTGAACAGTTTGGCGGCCCAGAACCGCATCTCCGGTGCTCCAATGACACGGAAAACCGCGGCGCGGTTGCCGGTCCCAATCCGCTCGCCGAGCACGGCGGAGAGCCCTTTCTGCTCGGCGGGGTCGAAGATTTGGATTACGTCACCGGAGCGCATACGCCACCCCGATGTCATCCCTGGTCATGCGCTGCGGAACAGCCAGCGCCTCAGAGACGCGCTCCGTGTCAGTGCCGAACGCGCGAAGCAGGGCTGCGATTTGCCGATCGGGCTGCCGCGACGGTTGCTCGGGTCGGCCGGGGATGGGGTGTCGCCGCACGATCTCTGACAGCCCGTCTGACGAGAGGAGTACGCCGTCAATTTCAGGATCGCTGACGACGGTGAAGCGAAACGGCGCGCGGCCGGCGAGCGAATCGGTGCGCCCGTCGGCGTCTCGGAACGGCACATCCACTAGGTGTGCGTCGTCGCCGCGCAATGCAAGGGCAAAACCGTCGCCGAGAGCGGCGATTGCCAGCCAAGGCTGCTGCCACACGGCGATGGTGAGGGTGCTCGAAAAATTAACCGGGTCGCCCAGCCGTTCGCACTCCTCCATCCAGCGCAGCCGGATATCGCGGGCCTGCTCGCGCAGGAAGGCTCGTATCGACATGCGGTTCCATGCCTGGGGGAGGGAGGCGAGCGCGGACGAGCGCTGCCGCACGATGCTAACCGCGAGGGCAGATCCCTCTCGCGCACGCACTGCTGTCGACATCCCGTCCGACACCGCCAGCACCGCCGTACCACCGATCCGCTCGGCATACACAGCGTCCTCGCACTCGACGTGGTCGCCGATGCGCGTCAGAGAGGCGACCGCGGGCCGCTGCTCGTCGGGCATCAGGAGAAAGGAGAGTGGTCGTTGTACTCGTCGCGGATGTCGGCGTGAATAGCGGACGCGTCTGCCTCAGGGTCGGCGATCGCCCGGCCGGCACTCTTGCTAAGAAACTCCATCGTCAGGCTGATTGGGCGGGCCTTCAGTGAGTAGTAATGCTCACCGAGCTGCTGAGCGAGGACGTTCTGGTCGGCGTCGCCGATCCCCATCACGAAGAACAGGACCTTTTTCGCGGCTTCCGCTGCAGTCAGTGCGCGGACCGCGGCTGCAGTGGTGCTGGTGGTCGGTTGGCCGTCGGTAAGGACGTAGAGCATCGGTCGGCATGCATGGCTGAGGCCGGCGGCCCGCAGCTCGGACTTGCGGCGATCGATGACGTCTAGCGCTTCGAGCAACGCCTCACCCAGGGGTGTGCCGCCGGACGGTGCCTCGGATGCAATGTTCGACGAGCGGGCGATGAACTGGAACGGCGTTGCCGGGGACGCGCCGCTCGTCTTCCATCGAACTACCGGCCGACCCGGCACCGCCGAGAAAACACCCACAGCGACCTCACCCTTGTGTGGCAGATCCGGATTTGACTTCTCGAGCCCGGAATCGAAGAACGATCCGACGGCCTTGGCCACAGTTTGGAACTTCGGCTCGCTGGTCCCGATCGATGTGTCGACGCTCGACATTGATGACGAACCATCGATCAGCAGAACGATCAGGATGCGCTCAGCCGACTCTTCTGGTGCGATCGTCGACTCGGACCATTCGAAACCACTCACGTTCATCCTTCGGGTCAGCGCCCGGATACACGGGGGGCGGTGCTCTCATTGAACGCAAAAACCGCGCGCTCTCGCAAGAGGCACGGAATGGGTCGTCCACAGACCGCCGCAACCTAAGTTGTCGCTCCGTGCCCGTTGCACCCACTTCGAGCGGGGCGCGACAACCCGAGCTACGGGTAGGGGGATGCAACAGCGATGGTCGCCGCCGCGACCGCCACCGGCACCCGTACCCATTCGCTCACGCTGATCCACCGAGCACGCGACGACGAGCGACGCTCGGACCGCGAGAAGCACGCTCGCTCCCCGCGGCAACGCGCGCCCAATGGGCAAGCTGCACTACAACTCCAGCTCTGAACACGATTTCGAGGATCGGCTCCTCGCTCATCTGCAACTCGTGATCGGGACGAAGCTCGGCAAGGGCGAGAGCTTCTGCCTGTCGTGGAAGAACGCGGTCGATGTCCGGAGCGGGCGACGCTCGGTCTGGCTGCACCACTCAATTCTGTTCGAGTTCGCCTTCGCCAGCAGCCGTCCTCCGAGCATCAACACCGCCTGGGTGCGTCAACTTCTCCAAGATTCCTACACCGTCAACGGGCTCCGCATTAGCCGGAACCCGACGCGGGCGGAACCAACCCTCACGCGCCCGACGCCTCGACTGCACCGCTACCTCCGACACTCGGCACGTCTCTACCGATCGGCACAGTGACCTCATGAGAAAGCTTTACTACTCCAGCGGCTCCATGCTCGTCGCTGACGTCACCTGCAAGGCCGTGCTCCGCTACGCCCGGGCCCTCGCTGACGTCGGGAAATCCGACATCGTGACCATCCCCGTCGTCACCGACGGCGGAAGCAACGCCTCCGCACACCTGCTCATCGGACCCGCCAGCCAGCTGTTCTCCATCCCCGTGGAGAACAGCCACGGGGACGAGCCCGTCGATGAGGAAGCGATCGCGCAGATCGAGCTCGAGACGCGGCGGCTGCAGCCGGCTCGGCCGTCCTGGAGCGAGGAGATGACGGACATCGACTTCCCCGAGACCGCCTGACCCCTCACTCGCACCAGGTGCCGCACCGAGAACCCCGAGGCGGCTCGCCCGTGGAGCGCGCTCGAGGCGACGCGTGGCACTCAGACGAGTTCGTGATCCCAGGTGATCAACGGTGGTCGTTGGATGACGCGGGGCGCGGATCCACTGCTGTCGATGGTGTGGGTGAGCTGGTGGTAGCCGGCGGCGTGGGTGAGGGCGGTGATGGCGAGGAGCGCGTGGTCGTAGTCGAGGTCGCGGCTGATCCCGCGTAGATCAACAGGCACGTCATCCGCGAGGGACGCCGCGAGCAGGAGTACGGCTCTCTGGCTCTCGCAGAGCCCATCGCGTCCGTAAGGAACCGCGTCGTAGTCGACGGCGTAGGCTCCCCACTGTCGGTCTTGCCGGATCCACGGGTCGTCCGGCTTGGTGAGGCCGGAGCGGATGAGGAGTTCGGTGGCCGCTTCGCGTCCTCTTTCACCCGCTGCCCAGGCGCGCAGTTCGTCGTCGGGGTGTGCGCTGGT
This sequence comes from Rathayibacter sp. AY1B8, assembly GCF_002932775.1. NCBI lineage: Bacteria > Bacillati > Actinomycetota > Actinomycetes > Micrococcales > Microbacteriaceae > Rathayibacter > Rathayibacter sp. AY1B8. The sequence goes on from NZ_PSWJ01000030.1 coordinate 19,907, forward strand.
CATGCGGTGTCCAATCGCGTCGAGTGCACTACTGATGGTGTCCATTCTCTGAGGCCATCCATCCGATAAGCAGAGCACGGCCGGTGGAGCGAGGCCGTCAAGTGTGGCCCGGAGGGCCATCCCCGCAGGGGACGCGAAGCGCTCTTGACGAGATCGATCCGGAGGCCAGGGTGCCGCGTCGGATGGAAGGCCGGAACGCGCGCCGCGCACGCGACTCGGCTACTACTCAGTGGGCTGGGTTGTCGTGTCGGTGCGTGAGGTTCGGCGGGGTGTGCGGGGGCGTGTCTGGCCTGGTGGGCGGACGCCCGTGGCGCGCAGTTCCTTCTCGCTCCATCCCGACGTCAGAGCGGTAGCCCACGCGCTGGTGTGTGCGTCGCGGGCGTCCTTCGCTGCTTGCTCCTTGTCGTCCACGTCGTTGGTCGCGGCGACGAGGGCGCGGACAGCGGCCACACGGTCCTCGACCGACTTCTCGAGTAGGGCACGTGCGGTGTTGGCCGCGTCTTCGGCGTTGAGTCTCTGGTCAGTCATGCTCCCGAGATTAACCAACGGGCACCCGGGCTGCCAGGTCCGATCCTGTCGGGCGGATCGAGTAGCTGCCCACCCCCGCCCGGAAGGCGTTTGCACAGCTGGTTTTGGAGCACAGCTGGTTTTGGAGCAAGCTGTCTGTTTACCGCTGGTAAATGGCTTGCCGGGCTGGCGCTGCGCTTGGCCCGGGTGCACATTGGTCGTGTGGTCCCCGCTGGTCGGCGGGTTCGCTGCGCTGGCTGTGAAGGGCGGTGGTTCGGGTGTCGGATGGGAATCCTCGACGGCTGTTCGCTCGGAAGCGCCGCGAGAACGCGACGGAGGGCGCACGCGAGAAGTACTACCGCGTGTACGTCACCGCCGAGGAGGACGCGGCGTTGCAGGCTCGTGCCGTGGTGGCCGGTGACATCACCGTCCCGCGGTTGCTGTTCGAGTCCGCGATGAACGCCCAGGTGCGTACCGACGCGGAGTGGAAGAGCGTTGTAGCTGAGCTGATGCAGGTGCGCGCCGATTTGGGCGGCATGGCTCGGAACCTCAACCAGCTCGCCCGGTTCGCGAACACCGAGGGTCAGTTCCCGGCGCAGGTGGAGGAGTTCCGTGCGCAGTTCGCGGCGTTGGTGCCGCAGATCAGTGCAGCGTGCCGGTCGGTGGCGGGGAAGTGATCCCGAACGTCACGTACGGCTCGCAGATGGGCGGACTGATGAGCTATCTCGCCGGCCCGGGCCGTTCGGACGAGCACACGGAGCAACATTTGATCGCGGGGGATTCCGCGATCATGGCGCTGCACGGGTACGAGGTGCTGGACCGTGCTGCCGCGTTGGCGATCGCCCGCGATCTTGACGAGCCGGCGGAGCTCTACGGCACGAAGGTCATCCGGTCCGTGAAGCAGTTCGACCGCGAGACGGGCAAGCCGATCGTGGACCCTGCGACGGGCAAGCAGGCCGTCGTCAAGCAGGACGCTCACGTGTGGCACTGCTCGCTCTCCCTCAGCGCCGAGGAGGGCTCGCTGACGGACGAGAAGTGGGGCGCGATCGCTACCGATTTCGTGCAGCGCATGGGCTTCGCGGGCGATGACATCGGGAAGGCGAACGCGCGATGGGTCGCCGTCCGTCATGGCGCGTCGAAGAACGGGAACGACCACATCAGCATCGCCGTTTCCCTCGTCCGCGAGGACGGGACGAAGGCGCACATCCCCTACGACAAGCGCCTGAGCCAGAAGGTCGCCCGCGAGCTGGAACGTGACCACGGATTGACGCAGCTCCACCCCGAGGGGCGCGAGCTGGGAGAGCGCGGGATCGTCCCCGGAGCGCGCGAGGCGGCACGTTCGCGCAGCGCCATTGAGCCCGACGTGCGCCGCTTGGAGCGCAGCGTCCGAGCTGCTGCATCGTCCAGCGTGGACGAGGGCGAGTTCGTGCGCCGGATGCGTCAAGAGGGTCTGCTGGTGCGCCCGCGGTTCGCGGTCGGACGCAACGACGTCGTGCAGGGCTACAGCGAGGCGCTGCGCCCTGAGAAGGACGAGCCGGTGCGCTGGCACGGAGGAGGGACGCTCGCCCGCGACCTCACCCTCCCGCGGCTGCGCGAAGGCTGGCCGGACGACCCCACGAAGGCGACGGAGGCTGCCGAGGAGTGGCGCGCGACGTCCAAGAACCCGTGGCGCTACCAGCCGGTGAATCCCGGCCGGGAGGTCGCGGAGCCGTCGCCTCAGCTGTTCGAGAAGTACGCCACGGACATGGACCGGCTGCACGACTACATCAGGTCCGTGGATTCCTCCGACAAGGCGACGTGGGCGCACGTTGCACGCGAGACGGCCGGCGCTTACGCGGCGTGGTCCCGGCGTATGGAGCCCACCCCGGGACCGCTCGCGGACGCTGCGCGATCGCTGGCCCGGTCGGCGCACCTGCGGGCGCACGAGACGACTCAGCGACCGGCGGGCATGCCGTCTAGCGCCGCGTCGACCGCGCTCATCCTGGCGGCGGCGGGGAAGAACAAGAACGCGGCCGCGGAGCTGCTGCTGTTCCGTCAGCTCGCGAAGACCAGTCACGCGATCATGAGTGCCCACAAGGCAGCCGGAGACGCCCGCCGATCGGCGGAGCTGTCGGCCACCTTGCAGCGTCAGCTGACGCAAGTCCGGGATGGCTACTCCACTCGCATCGCGTCGGCGAAGGCCGCAGATCGCGAACAGCAGTGGCAGGCGCTCCCGGATGAGCTGAAGGAGAACCGCCGGCTCACGCAGGCGTCGTTCGGTTTGGGTAGCCCGGTGCCGACGACGCTGACGAAGCGCGAGCAAGAAGCTGCGGATCAGCTCGCGCGCCGAGCCCGCGAGAGCCGCACCCAGCCAGACACCGATCGCGGCGACCGCGGCCGATGACCCGCACCAGGCAGAACAACGAGGGGACCCCATGAGTGACGACGACGAGGTAGGCCAGGAGGTCGGTCAGAGTGTCCGGATCGCGTTGACGATCGCCCTGCAGATGGGCGAGAAGTTCGCCCGGCTGCGCGAGGAGCTGGCACGCGACGCGCAGGCACGTTCCGCAGCGCAGGCGCGCGAGCTGTCCGCGCGGTTCGACGCCGAGCGCGGCGCTGCACGAGCGACGTTGCAGATCGTGGATCGGCCCGACTGGTGGGAGAAGGCGAGCATCCAGGACATCGCGAAGATCGCAGAGACGGCGCAGGCGTGGAAGACCCACGACCCGATCGCGGAGCGCGCCGCGGCCGTTGTGTAGCGCGAAGTGCTCGAGCGCTACGGTGTCGACACCGCCGTGCTGCGCGACGCGGCCGGTCAGGGGAAGTCGGAGCTGGACCTGGCGAAGGAATGGGCCACCAACTCCGCGCCGGAGCATTACCACCGCCACGACGACGACCGCCTCACCATGCAGGTGGGCGATCGCGCGGAGCCGGACGTGAACGCGGAGCGCGCTCTGATCACCGACTATCGCGCCGCGCTCGCGGGCGACGCCGGCACCCTCGAACTCTCCGCGGCCGAGGAGTGGAAGCGCGACACCGACCCGGCCGGGTTCCAGGACTACCGCGTGCAGACGTCGATCGACTGGACCGACGCCGGCCAGGTGTCCTCCCCGGACCCCGCGGCCGTCGCCGCTGCGCGAGCGGGGCTCGTGGAGGAGTGGAATGACGCGGTAGTCCCCGAGCGCGCTCGAGCGGCAGCAGAGGTCACCGAAGCGCAACTGCAGATCGCGGAGGCCGACCGGCTCGACCGCGCGAACGACGCTCGCGGCCAGGACGCCGCTCGAGAAACCCCCGGCGCCTCCGACGTCGACAACGGTCGCGCGGAGATGGCTGCACAGCTCGAAGATCGCGCGAACGACTACGACCGCGATGCGGCAGCCGGAGGCACTGTCAACGCGAATCCCGACGAGCTGCGCGAGCTCGCCGCCGACGCACGCGCTCAGGCACAGCTCTTCCGCGACGACGCCCCCATGGAGCGCCAGGACGCCGCTCAGGGCCCCGGGACGGCTACGGGCGATTCCACACGCCCCCCGCATCCGATTCTCGCGCGTCAGCGGCGCGCCAGGCCGGTGAGGCTTCCTACGACAGCGCGGACCGCCGGCAGTCGATGATCGCGGCGATGGAAGCCAAGGGAGTCCCTCCGCACGCGATCGAAACGCGCATGAGCGCCGATGCCGCGCACGCCTCCCCCGCCAGCGCCGCGGTGTCCAGCACCGCCCGGAGCGGCTCCATTCAGCAGACGCGCCGCACCCGCGGCAGGGGTCAGGGAGCGGACCGTAGCGACCTCGGACGCTGAGGCACACCACGCAAAGAAGGGGAGCAACCAGTCGGATGCTCCCCTTCGCTGTTGCCTTGGGCTCAGGCTGTCGCCTCCCGCGCCGCCACCACTTCGGTTTAGAGCGGGGGCTGGTTGTCGTCCTCGAAAATGCCGACCGGTGGCGGCGTGCAGGACAGAGTGTTTCGGCGCCCGCTGACAGGGCCAGGAGGGCGAGGGTACATTCGACCGCCCCGCCGGAGTCAGCCAGTTCAACGAGGATGTTGCGACTTTCCTGACGCGCCTCGATCCAATGACGCAGGAGGAGGCCTTTCTGATTAGGCCGCAAGTCGTTGTCGGGCTCGCCTGACTGCCTGATCGGTCGGGAGCCCCGCTCGTATGTCTATCACAATCCGTCGGGCTTCTTCTCGGAATCTGACGCGCGCTTTCTCGTATGCTGGCAGTAGTGTCTCATTGTCGTCATCGAGCAAATACCGCAAGGTTAGGCCGCCCGCCCTAAACCCCCATTCGTGATTGTCTGGCTCGGTATTCACCTCGATTATCACGCTCGGAGCGTAGATGCCGTACCTTCCAAGTTGACGCATGTTTGGATCGAGCATCAAGGAGTGCTCATCCGATGTCAGTACCAAGTGGCCGGTGTCCTTACCATTGGGACGTTGGTCGTCTAAGCGCGCCGCTTCGTCAGGGCCGAGTAGGGCTGTAGCCCGCGGCCCCATTACGATCTGCGTTCCCGTTCTTTGGTCGGAGCCCATGACTGATACGGGTCGGGGGTGGAGCTCCTGGCCTAGCTCTGCCGCAATTTCATAGAGAAAACCTGCAGCACTGGCGCAGTCCGGGGTGGTCCCGAAGAGGTCGCCAACAACGATTGCGGCTGCACGCAATTCATCAACCCGGCTGATCGACGGAACCGCAGTTGCGATCGCTGCTCGTGCCGCAGCACGTGCTGCCTTGTTCTTGGCTGCCCTACCCACGGCACCGCCCCCCATGCTCGCGACTAAGTATGCAGGTCGAGTGCGCGCCGGCCATCGAGTGGCGCCCTTCGGGTACTCTGCGCTCATGGATGAGCACGTTTATCAAGGTGCTGCGACGGCGCAGGACGCGCCGGAACTCGCAGCCCTCGCGCGCGCTGAGATGCCCACGATGACGTTCCTGCACGATCCGGACCGGTGGGCGCATCGGTTCGACACCGGCACGTCGATTCGTAGTAGTTGGACCTTGGTCCTGCGAGCGGGTCACCCCTCCGGCGAACTCATCGGGTTCAGCTGGGTGGATGACGCGATGTTCGTCGACGCCAACGTGGTCGAGCCGTGGTGGTGCATCAACGCCCTCGTGGTCGCCCCCGAGTACCGGAAGCGCGGGTACGGAACCGGCTTACTCAAGGTGGTCCTTGAAACCGCGCGTGCTGCGGGCGCGGTACTCGTTTATGGGCAGAGCTTGCCGGCCGCAATACCGTTCTGGCGCGAAGCAGGATTCATTATCGGCGGAGAAGAGGAAGCCTTACGAACGCATCATCCGGCTCGGAGGGCTACCGGAGATCCCGTCATGCTCACTATGGCACCTGGCCATTCCGACCGTTGGTTCGTGAAGTACACCGTTAGCGCCAAGGGATCAGTGCAATCGGGACTTTTGCCCGCCTCCCTTCTCTGACTCCTGAAACCGTTCCGCCGCGGCGGCAACCAGAAGGATAGGCTACTTTGCATAAGGTGGAGGTATTAGAAGGATTTGAGTCCTGGTGGCGTTCCCAGGACTGGGGATCGGTCCCCGATTGGGTCGCTGGGCTTGGCGCTGTAGGAGCTATCCTCTTCGGTGTCGCAACTGCCAGGCGTGAGTTGACCACACGTCGGACTGCCTGGGCGGACCAATTTGTGGTGAATGTACATTTCCTCGAGCAGTCGACTGATAACCGTACGCGATTCCGCGGCACGGCCTATAACTTGGGAGAAGCTCCTGTAACCGATCCCTTTATCGACTACTTCGATCTGCGAAGTCAACGTCTTGTGTTTCCGATCGGCGAGATGCGTGAGGACGCGAAGGTGAGACAGGTTCTCGGAGGAACGAGCAGCGACTTTGGCGTCTCGAGAGTCAAAGGTGGAATGACGGGTATTTTTGGCGGCCCGCGTGCCATCGATCGGAAAACTTTTCGACCGCTTGTAGTCTTCACTGACGGTCATGGCGTTAAGTACGTCCGAAACATTGCGACAGATCGCTATATCTCGCTTAGAAAGTATGACAGGCGATGCCGAAGGAACCCGTTGCCACCCACTTCCGGTAACGGTGGCTAGGCGTCACCCGTAGAGGCGCGCAGGCCAGTGTCCTCGCGGGCCGCTACCACGTCGGTATAGAGCGGGGGTTGGTTGTCGTCCTCGAACATGCCGGCCGGTGGCGGCGTGTAGGGCAGCGGATCTCCGATGTCGTTCTCGTCGCGAGAGTCCGCGAACGGCCCATCCATCGACAGGAGCACGTTCATGTGAGGGTCGCAGTGGTTGACCCACCAGGTGCTCGGCCCGTCCGTCTCGTCTCGCCGTGCGGCCTCCCAAGCCCGCCACAGGGCTTCGATGCGCTGCACTGCCTCCTTGCTCTCCCACCAGGCCGCTTTCCAGCGCATGCCGCCCCCGGAGCCGTAGGCGATCACCCGGCGCCGGTAGGTGCTGATGAGCTGCTTGCGCACGAACTCATCCGCGGACCCGTAGTGCGTCGTCACTGCCTCCTCGTCTTGCGCCGGAGCGTGCTCCGAGGCGGGTGCGGAGTCCTCACCGCCGAACGGGTCGAAGTCGTCTGCGGTCATGCTTCCTCCATAGCGGCGGTAGTGACGAGGGGCGGCGTGGTCGGTGCGGGCTTGCCCGCTTTGTGGTTCGCGATGGAGGCGTTGATCGACTCCACCAGCGCCTTGGGTCCGTCGAACAACGGGACGGTGCGCAGGATCGCGGCACGGTTACCGGAGGACATCATCACCGCGCGCCCGATCTTGCGGCCCTTCCGCGGTGTGGGGAGGTTCGCCAGCTCCGCGCCGTCGAGGATCAGTTCGCGCTTCAACGCGCTCGTGGTCGAGCGCACACCCTTGTTCATGCTCGCGGAGGTCGTCTCCCGGTCGTCGGTGCCGATCAGGTCGGACACCATGCGCAGGACCCTGAACCGACCCCTTGACAGCACGGTGCTCGGAGCTGAGTGACGCGATGCGCTCACACGCACCGCTCGAGCAAAGGCTCGCTCCCTCCTCCCTCCGCCGTCACACCCAACTAGGAGGTACCACAGGGGCTCGCGGGTATGTAAACGCCCAGCCCCCATGCCCGTCGGCCACCCTTCCCGGCCACAGGGCCACGCCGCCGGGCCTGCGAAGCCCCGCGTTACCTCTTCTAGCGTTCCATAGCGGAACGCAATAAAGTCACTGCCTCGAAGGTAAGTTTCGGCTGGCTGGTATGAATTGCTTGCCCGACCCATTTGATGCCATTCTCATCAGTCTTGATAGACGCGGTTCCAACGGGTTCCGAAAGCTCTTGGGCTGTATCCATACCATGAAGTAGTGCGGCTTCCACTCCTTCGGACGTGAGAAGCTGTTCATGCCACCCGAAAACGTTGGAGGGTCCTCTTCGATATCTATAGAGGATGAAGGCGTCATTAGGTTCCTGTGCCCAGCAGTGAATAAGTTCGATATCACCAGCACGATCTTGCTTTAGGAAGACACGCACTCCTCGCAGGAAGGCGTCGGCTGTATGTTCCGCCTGTGTCATTGCCCAACTCCTCCTAATCGACGGTAGCAGAGGAGAAGAGTAGATTTCTTCTCCTCTGCTACTGACCGAACTTACTCCGTGAACATGATCTCCGGCAGGGGCGCGTAGTCGAACGCGACCTCGGTCACGTCGCTTGCGATCTCTGCCTTCAGCTCCTCGATCTCCGGCGACGCGAGGATCTCGGCCTGCTTCGCTTGTTGGTCCGCCGTGAGCCCTTCCTCCGCAGGCGTGCTCGACCGGCTAAACGGGTTGTCGACACCTGGGTAGTCAATCGAGTACGTCACCCAGTCGGCGCAGCGAGCTTCGCCGCCCTGCTTGCAGTAGCGGGTCTGCATGCCCATCTTTCCGCCGACGGGCCATCCGTAGTACAGGTCGTACGACCGGGGATTGTAGATGCCCAGCAACTCGACCTGCTCGCGGAGCACGCACCTGCCGTCGACGCAGTCGTAGTTGCCCGCGTAGGCCTTGAGATTGTAATTGCCGTTCCCCTGCAGCGTGCTGTTCGTGGAAGCCATCACCTTCTTCATTGCGTTGGTGCTCCAGATGTTGTGCTTGTGGAAAACCTTGTCGAGGCCCCACCCGCGCTCGATGTCTGCATCGTAGAAGCCGCGCCGGAACGGGAAACTCCCATGCGTACTGCTCGACACCGTCGCGAAGGTGTCTGTACTGGGGTAGCCGGCGGGCGGTTGTGCTGCCATCACCGGTCCCGTAGAGACCAGTCCGATTCCGGTGGCTGCGATGCCCGCAATAAGCAGGCTTGCAGCGAAGGAACGGAAACGCTTCATGCGATCCACCTTTAGCTTCTTGTCTCTACTCTCATTGGCACTTCTGAATTCCCTCAATGGCATATCGAACGGCCTTTCATCTGTAGCGTTTTTTCAGATGCGGATTGATCTCCGCGTTTGAAGAAGGCTTGCAGCGAAGTCAGGAACGGTCAAGAGCGGAGCTTCAAGTGGCGGGATAAGTGGCGCGTTCGTGAGCGAGGAGTCTTACTCGGATCTTCGTGAATTCGGCTCTACTTCTTTCTCTCCTCCGCTTTCGCTTGCTTCAGCGCCCTCGGTTGGCGTGGCCGGAAGGGTGGCGGCCAGCGCGCTGGTGAGATCACTTCGGGGGCCGCCCGCAATGCGACTCTCGTTGGCAGCACACTCCGATCGACCATATGAGTATGTGTCACGTTTCAGGCGTGTGGTGAGAGGATGAAAGGTATGACAGGAGCGAAAAATCGCAGCACACCAGTGAAACCACTCCAAGATCGAGCTCATCGAACGCGAGCCGCGATCGTCGCGGCGGCACGCGAAGTCGTCATCGAGGTGGGTAGAGATCGGGCGACAACCGCCAAGGTGGCGGCTCGCGCCAGCGTCGGCATCGGCACTCTCTACCGGTATTTCGTCGATTTCGCGGTGTGCTCGAGGCCGTTTATGCAGAGGATCCGATCTACGATAGACATCAAGCGGTACTGAGAGCTGCGCACAAGGCGACCGACTCGGAGAGCGCCGAGACCGTCGCGGTGGAAGCTCTTCAAGAACTCATAAAGGAACTCAGGGCTGAGTCGCTTCTCGAAGCCGAGCTGCGTCTTTACACCTGATCTCGGGATCGTGCGAGCAACCCGCGGTGTCCGCTCGCATCGCAGAAGGCCTTCGTTTGTTCAGCGAGCGCACGCATCGGATGCCTCGCCACGAGGGACCATCAGCGCTCGCCGCCCGCCCGCTCCCCGAACTCCACGAGCTTCGCGAACAGGTCCTCGATCAGCCAGCGGGTGTCGAACGCCTCGCAGACGCGGATCGTGTGCGGCCCGGAGTCGGGCAGGAGTTCGCCGTCCGTGGAGAACCGCGGCGCGCGGCGTTCCCGCCAGCGTCCGCCGGCGGGGTTCATCACGGCGCCGATCGCCGGGCTGTCACCCAGCGACCGGAAGTCGAGCGGCCCGTACGGGATGGTGTCGTTGAACGCGATCAGCTGGTCCACCAGGTAGTCCCCGAGCGGGCTCGTGCCGCGCAGCCGGGTCCGCAGCTCGGCGTGTCCGACTCCGACTCCGGAGTACACGGGCATCGGGATCTGCCAGAGGGCGATGCCCGACTCGAGCACCAGATTCGCGGCGCCGACGTCGTTGATCAGGTTGAACTCGGGGCTGTAGGCGGGGATCTCGTCGTAGGGCGGGCCGCCGACCCAGACGACCACGACGTCGCGCGAGGCGATCGACGGCTCGAGCAGCAGGGCGGCGGCGACGTCGGTCAGCGGCCCGAGCACGGCGATCCACAGTCGGCCGGCGTCGCGCAGCGCCTCCGCGACGATCAGGCGGGCGCCGTCCGACGCCTCGGCGGGCAGGGCCGACTCGGCGCCGTCGACGACGGTCACCGTCGCTCCCGCCAACTCCACGATGCGGTCGATCTCGGCGCGCGACTCCGGCATGCTCCCCGGCCGGCCGAAGTGCGCAGCGACCAGGCCGCGGACGTCGAGGGTCTCGGTCAGCAGCGCCTGGACGATCGCGAACTGGTCGTCGGCCTCGTTCGCCGCGTCGGTGCTGACGATCAGGCGGTGCGGGGGAGGCGGGGTCATGCGGACTCGCGCTGCACGAGGGTCGTCGCGAGGATCGGCTGCCGGTCGACCGGGCGGCCCTGCACGACGGCGACGACGGTCTCGGCGGCGACGCGGCCCATGTCCTCCAGGGGCTGCCGGATGGTCGTGAGGGTCGGATCCGAGGTGGTCGCGATGACGACGTCGTCGAAGCCGATGACGGAGACGTCGGCGGGGACGCGGCGGCCGGACGCCTGGAGCACGCGGATCGCGCCGTTGGCCATCAGGTCGGAGGAGGCGAAGACGCCGTCGAGGTCGGGGTGGCGCTGCAGGAGGCGGGCCATCGCGGCGGAACCGCTCTCGAGGGTGAAGGCGCCGTGCACGATCGGGCTGGAGTCGAGGCCGAGCTCGGTCAGCTCGTCGCGCCAGCCGCGGATGCGGTCGCGGGCGGGCTCCATGTCGTGCGGGCCGGCGATGATGCCCAGGCGCCGGCGGCCGGAGTCGGCGAGCGCGCGGGCGGCGAGGCGGCCGCCTCCGTAGTTGTCGGAGTCGATGACGATCGCGTCCTCGGGCAGGGCGACGCGAGGGCGGCCGACCCAGGCGATCGGCACGGGGGAGTCGGCCAGCGCCTGGGCGAGGTGGGTGATCTCGTGCTGGAGGATCACGATCGCGCCGTCGACGGCCCGCGAGCGGAGGAAGCGGGGGATGCGGTCGCTGTCGTCGTGGTCGGCGGGCAGCAGCACGGGCTGCACCTCGCCGGCGTAGAGGCCCTTCGCGGCGCCCTTCAGCACCGAGGTGAAGAACGTCCCGGTGAGGCTGTCGAGCTCGTTGAAGGCGACGATCAGGGCGATGGCCCCGGCCCGCCCGCCGCGGAGCATCCGGGCGGCGCTGTTCGCCTCGTAGCCGAGGGACTTCGCGGCGCGCTCGACCGCGGCGGTCATCCGGACGTCGACATTGGTGCCGCCTGCGAGCACCCGGGCTGCGGTGGCGCGCGAGACGCCCGCGGCCTGGGCGACGTCCACCAGCGTGGGTCGAGTCATGCTGCTTCCTTCTGCGAGGGGAGGTTCCGGCTTCCGCGCCTCCCCGCGGAGCACGGTGGGGAGAACGTCGGAGTGAAGACTCGCACGGGGCGGCGGGCGGCCGTCCGGAACTGCTCGATTTGCGAAACTTCCCTTTGATACTAGGCGGAGATCGTTATCTCGCGGAGACCGGTTCTCGCTTGCATCGTGCTCGCGGGCGGGTTAGGTTGGCCGCCAAGAGATCGTTCTCTGAGGCCCGCCCTCACCGAAACCCTGCGAATCCCCAACGAAGAGGAATTGTCGTGAAAAGAAGCCTGACGGCCGTAGCCGCCGCAGCAGCAGTAGTCGCGCTCACCCTGACCGGGTGCTCGTCCGGAGGGGGAGGAGGCGCCTCGGACGACCCGAACGCCGAAGCCACCTTCTGGTCCTTCACCGGCATCAACGCCAAGGACAGCGTCGACGAGTACCTCGCGAAGATGCCCGACGCGAAGATCAAGCTCTCCGAGGTCGGCAGCACGACCGAGACCGCCACCGCCCTCACCGCGGCCCTCGCCGGCGGCAAGGTGCCCGACCTGGTCATGATCCAGAACGACGACCTGCCCCAGTTCGTCGCCAACAGCTCGAACTTCCTCGACCTGCGCACCCTCGGCGGCGACGACGTAGCCTCGACCTACCTCCCGTGGGCCGCCTCCGCCGCGACCGCCGACGACGGCTCCGTCGTGGGCGTCCCGACCGACGTCGGCGGACTGGGCTTCGCCTACCGCGCCGACCTCTTCGAGCAGGCCGGCCTGCCGACCGAGCCCGACCAGGTCGCCGAGCTCTGGAAGGACTGGCCGTCCTTCATCGAGACCGGCAAGAAGTACACCGAGGCGACCGGCAAGCCGTTCGTCGACAACATCGAGACCAGCGTCTTCTTCTCGACCGTCAACCAGGTCTCGGAGAAGTACTACTCGCCCGACGGCGAGCTGGTCTACGACACCAACCCGCAGGTGAAGGACGCGTTCCAGGTCGCCGTGGACACCAAGGACGCCGGCATCAGCGCCGGCATCGCCGCCTGGTCCTCGGGCTGGGCTCCGGGCCGCGCGAACGGCGCCTTCGCCGTGACGATCGCCCCCTCGTGGATCCTCGCCGGCATCAAGACCGACGCCCCCGACACCGCCGGCAACTGGCGCGTCACCAGCGTCCCCGGCATCGGCGGCAACTGGGGCGGCAGCGTCATCGCCATCCCCGCCCGCGCCGAGCACCCCGAGGCCGCCTGGCAGTACATCAAGACGATGATGTCGGCCGAGGGCCAGACCGACCACTTCAAGGCCTCGGGCACGCTGCCCGCCGCCACCGAGGCGGTCGCCAGCGAAGAGGTCCAGTCGTACACCGACCCGTTCTTCGGCGACTCGAAGATCGGCGAGGTCATGGCCACCTCCGTCGAGCAGTTCCCGTCCTTCTACAACGGACCGGACACCACCCCGATCAACGGGGCGCTCCTCAACACCCTCGTCGAGCTGGAGGCCGGCAACGTGACCTCCGACAAGGCGTGGTCGACCGCACTCGACACGGCCAAGCAGGCCATCGGCGGCTGATCGCCCCACCCACCCGAGCGGCCCGGCGCCTCGCGCGCCGGGCCCCTCCCCCCTTTCTCGACGGAGGTACTCCCGTGTCAACGGTGACAGCAGCACCACCCCGCAAGCAGCGCAAGCAGCCCAGCGCGCCGGTCCAGAAGGCCGCGCGGATCCGCAACTCCCTCTCGGAGCGGATCGCCCCCTACGCGTACGTCGCGCCCTTCTTCATCATCTTCATCGTCTTCGGGCTCTTCCCGCTCCTGTTCACGTTCTACGTCTCGCTCTTCGACTGGAACCCGATCGGCGAGCAGACCTTCGTCGGCATCGCCAACTTCCAGCAGCTCTTCGCCGACTCCCGGTTCTGGAACGCGCTGGTCAACACCTTCGGCATCTTCATCATCTCGACGGTGCCCCAGCTGCTGTTCGCCCTCTTCCTCGCGCACCTGCTGAACCACGCCCGCCTCCGCTGGGCGAACTTCTTCCGCATGGCGCTGCTGGTGCCGTACATCACCTCCGTCGCGGCGACCGCGATCGTGTTCGCGCAGATCTTCGACAAGAACTTCGGCCTGATCAACTGGTTCCTCGGCATCTTCGGACTGCCGTCGATCAACTTCCTCGCCACGAACTACGGCTCCTGGATCGTCATCTCGACGATGGTCTTCTGGCGCTGGTTCGGCTACAACACGCTCCTCTACCTGGCGGGCCTGCAGTCGCTGCCCCGCGAGATGTTCGAGGCGGCCTCCGTCGACGGCGCGTCCAGCTGGCAGCAGTTCCGCCACCTGACGATCCCGGCGCTGCGCCCGATCATCGTCTTCACCGTGATCATGTCGACCATCGGCGGTCTGCAGATCTTCACGGAGGCGCTCCTGGTGGCCCCTGAATCGGGCCTCACCTGCGGCGCCGGCCGGCAGTGCCAGACGCTGGCGCTCTTCCTCTACGAGCAGGGCTTCGGCCAGTTCAAGTTCGGCTACGGATCCGCCATCGGCGTCGTGCTGTTCGTGATCGTGGTCCTCGTCTCCCTCCTCAACTTCTACCTCTCCACCCGCACCCGGAAGGAGGCCGTCTGATGTCGGATGTGATCGACCAGGCCGTCCCGCAGACGCTGGCCCCCACGGTCCAGAAGGCACAGCTGCCGAAGCGGCGCGGGAAGGGCGGCGGAGTCGGCTGGCCGACCTACGTCTTCCTCGTGATCGCGGTGCTCGTCTCGATCTTCCCGCTCTACTACATGTTCGTCGTCGCGTCGGTCGGAGCGACAGCCGTCACGTCGATCCCGCCGCGCCTGTACCCGGGCACGAACTTCATGGCGATCGCCGAGAAGGTGTTCGACACCGTCCCGTTCATCGCCTCGATGCTGAACAGCCTCATCGTGTCGCTGAGCATCGCCGTCATCTCGGCGATCCTCTGCGCGATGGCCGGCTTCGCCTTCGCGAAGCTGCAGTTCCCGGGCCGCAACGTGCTGTTCCTGATCGTGCTGCTGACGATGACGGTGCCGGCGCAGCTGAGCATCATCCCGCAGTACCTGATCGTCTCGGCGCTCGACTGGGTCGACACCCTCCAGGCGATCATCGTGCCGGGACTGGCCAGCGCCTTCGGCATCTTCTGGATGCGGCAGCACATGTCCACGACGGTCAGCGACGAGCTGATCCAGGCGGCCCGCATCGACGGCGCCAACTCGTGGCAGCTGTTCTGGCGCATCGCCTTCCCGGTGGTCCGCCCCGCGGCGTTCGTCCTCGGGCTGATCACGTTCACCGCGGTCTGGAACGACTTCATGTGGCCGTTCATCGTCCTCAAGTCGCCGGAGCTGTTCACGGTGCAGATCGCGCTGAAGCAGCTGCAGGCCAACCGCTCGATCGACGTCGCCCTGGCGATGGGCGGATCGTTCATGGCCACCCTCCCGCTGCTGATCGCGTTCTTCTTCGTCGGCCGCCGGATGGTGTCCGGGATCATGGACGGGGCGTTCAAGGGCTGATGCACGACGCTTCCCCAGCACTGCCCGGGACGGACGCCGCGCGTCCTCCCGGGCGGGACTGGCGGGACCGCGCTCTGCCTCCGGCCGAGCGTGCCCGCCTCCTGACCCAGGAACTCACCCTCGAGGAGAAGGCGGCGCAGCTCGGCTCCGTCTGGCTCACCGACTCCGCCGACGACTTCGCCCCGAAGCTCGACGACGGGCCCGCCGCGGGCGACGACCTCTTCACCGGCGGCCTCGGCCAGCTGACCCGCGTGTTCGGCACCGAGCCGGTCACCGTCCCGGAGGGCGTCCGCCGGCTCCGCGAGCTGCAGGAGCGCGTGGTCGCCGGCAGCCGCCTCGGCATCCCGGCCATCGCGCACGAGGAGTGCCTCACCGGCCTGGCCGCGTACGGCGCGACCGCGTTCCCCACTCCGCTCGCCTGGGCGGCCACCTTCCACGAGGAGCTCGTGGGCGAGATGGCGGAGGCGATCGGCTCGGACATGCGCGCCCTCGGCATCCACCAGGGCCTCGCCCCGGTCGTCGACGTCGTGAAGGACTACCGCTGGGGCCGCGTCGAGGAGACCCTCGGCGAGGACCCGTACCTCGTCTCGCAGCTCGGCGCCGCCTACGTGGCGGGGCTGGAGGGGACCGGTATCGTCGCGACGCTGAAGCACTTCGCCGGGTACGCCGCCTCCCGCGGCGCCCGCAACCACGGACCCGTGAGCATGGGGCCGCGCGAGCTCGCCGACACGGTGCTGCCTCCGTTCGAGGCCGCGCTGCGGCACGGCGGCGCCCGCAGCGTGATGACCTCGTACACCGACATCGACGGGGTGCCCAGCAGCGCCAGCCGGCACCTGCTGACGACGCTGCTCCGCGACCGCTGGGGCTTCGAGGGCACGGTCGTCGCCGACTACTGGGCGGTGCCGTTCCTCCAGGCCATGCACCACGTCGCGGTCGACGCGGCCGACGCGGGGCGCCTGGCGCTGCACGCCGGGGTCGACGTCGAGCTGCCGCAGACGGCGGCGTACGGCGAGCTGCCGCGCCTGATCCGCGAGGGCGTCGTCGACGAGGCCGACCTCGACCGCTCCGTGGCCAGGCACCTGCGCCACAAGTTCGAGGCGGGCCTGCTCGACGGCGGCCCGCTGGTGCCCGAGGGAGCCGAGGACGTCGACCTCGACAGCGCTCGCAACCGCGCGATCTCGTCGCGGATCGCGGAGGAGTCGGTCGTGCTGCTGCGCGACGAGGACGTCGCGGGGCTGCTGTCCTCCGGCTCGCTCGCCGTCGTGGGACCGGCCGCGGACCAGTTCCGCAGCCTGGTCGGCTGCTACGCGTTCCCCAACCACGTGCTCTCCAAGCACCCCGGGCACGACCTCGGCCTGTCGATCCCGACGGTGCTGACGGCGCTGCAGGAGGAGTTCGGAGCGTCGCGCGTGCGCTTCGCGGAGGGCGGCTCGATCACCTCCGCGTCGACCGACGGCGTGCAGGAGGCGGTGGACCTCGTCCGCGGCTCCGATGCGGCGGTCGTCGTGGTCGGCGACATCGCCGGGCTCTTCGGCGACGGCACCTCGGGCGAGGGCTGCGACGCGGCCGACCTCCGCCTCCCCGGAGCGCAGGAGCCGCTGGTGACGGCCGTGCTCGAGACCGGCGTGCCCACCGTGGTGGTCGTCCTCTCGGGCCGGCCCTACGCGCTCGGGGCGTTCGGAGCGGCGCGCGGACTCGTGCAGGCGTTCTTCCCGGGAGCGGACGGGGCGGCCGCGGTCGCCGGCGTGCTCTCGGGCCGCGTGGCTCCGACCGGGCGGCTGCCCGTGCAGATCCCGCGGCTCCCGTCCGCGTCGACCACGTACCTGCAGCCGTCGCTCGGGCTCTCGAACCCCGGGATCACGGCGCTGGACGCGACTCCGCTCTACCCGTTCGGCTACGGGCTGACCCGTGGCGCGGTGACGTATACGGAGCTGGCGACGGCGGCAGAGCTGCCGGTCGGGGGATCGCTCGACGTGGCGGTATCGCTCCGGAACGACGGCGCCGACACGGTCGAGGTGGTGCAGCTCTACGCGGGCTACCCGACCTCGGCGGTGGTGCGGCCGGTCGCGCAGCTCATCGGCTTCGCGCGCGTGCCGATCGCGGCGGGCGAGACGCTGACGGTGCACTTCCACGTCGATGCGGCCCGGCTCGCGGTGACGGGGGAGGACGGCCGGCTCGCCGTGGACCCGGGGCCGCTGCGGCTGACGGCCGGCGCCTCGGCGGCGGACGCGGCGGTGACGGCGGAGGTGTCGATCACGGGGGAGCGGCGGCTGCTCGCCGAGCGGGCGCTGCGGACCCCCTGGTCGGTGGCGCGAGGCTGAGCGGTCGGCGCCTCAGGGGGGAGGCGCCGGCCGCTCGCGGGGGCGGGCCGGTGGTGCCGGCTCGCGACCCCGCGGAAGTCGCGGTACTCGCGCGCGAGACCTGCGTCTTCTGCGGGGTCGGCGGCGGGGAGCGCGACGGCCGCGTAGCACCGGAGGCGCCAAGCGCAAGGGGCCCGCGCGAGCCGGGGGCCCGGCCTAGCGTGGAAGGAGCGGCGCCGCCGGTGGCGGCCCGCGGAGAAGACCGATGCAGAGGAGAGTCATGCCCGCCCTGACCGACACGTTCACGCTGTCCAACGGAGTCGCCATCCCGAAGATCGGGTTCGGCACCTGGCAGATCCCCGACGGCCCCGAGGCCTACGACGCGACGACCGCCGCGCTCGAGGCCGGCTACCGCCACATCGACACCGCCCGCGCCTACGGCAACGAGGCGAGCGTCGCCCGGGCCCTGCGCGACAGCGGCGTCCCGCGCGACGAGGTGTTCATCACCACCAAGCTCCCGGCCGAGGTGAAGGACTATGAGGGCGCGAAGGCGAGCTTCGAGACCACCATGGCGGCGCTCGAGCTCGACCACGTCGACCTGTACCTCATCCACGCCCCGTGGCCCTGGCAGGACATGGGCTCCGACCACCGCGAGGGCAACATCGCGGCGTGGAAGGCGATGGAGGAGATCCTCGAGGCCGGTCGCTCGCGCGCCATCGGCGTCTCGAACTTCCAGGTCGCCGATCTGGAGTCGCTGATCGCGGCGACCGACGTGGTGCCGCACGCCAACCAGATCCGCTGGTTCGTCGGCAACACCCAGGACGAGACGACCGCGTACTGCAAGGAGCACGGCATCCTCGTCGAGGGGTACTCGCCGCTCGCGACGGGCGGCCTGCTCGACAACTCCGACATCGGCGAGATCGCCGCGAAGTACGACAAGTCGGTGGCGCAGCTCTGCATCCGCTACCTGCTCGAGAAGGACGTGCTGCCGCTGCCGAAGTCGACGACGCCCTCGCGCATCGTCGAGAACGCCGACGTCGACTTCGAGATCTCGTCCGAGGACCTCGCGCACCTCGACTCGCTCGTCGACACGGAGTCCTGACCCGCGGTCGCCCGCTCCTGACGGGCCGGAGGCCGCCGCACTCGAGCTCGAGTGCGGCGGCTTCCTGCGTCTCTTCGCATCCGCCGCCGCCTCCGCTCGCGAGTGCGCAGGAGTTGTCGCAGTGGGCGTCGAGTGCGACAACTAATGGAGTCTCGGGGTGCTCGGCGCAGGAGCGACGAGGGTCCGGCGTCCCGAGGCCGCTCGCGACTACTGGCTTCTCGCCGGGCTTATCCCGACCGCGGTTCCGCGAGTGTGCAGGAGTTGTCGCGGTCGGTCTCGAGTGCGACGACTCCTGGCTTCTCGCCGAGGCGAGCCGGGGCGAGGCGGGGCGGGGCGAGGCAGGCCCGCCCCGCCT